>QILI01000111.1 GCA_003233305.1 Mizugakiibacter sp. | reverse complement strand
CCAATCTTCAGCGTTTTCGGAACAGGGAACCCAGGCGCCGCAGAAATCCCGGCCGCCGATGGCCCGCCGGGCCCTTGGAGGAATGAACCGTTGTCGAAGTGCCGGTATTTTTTCTACTGTTCCGGTCATTCTCCCCGGATGAGCGTTGCTGCGCAGACGCCGCCCCGCTTGCCGAGTCGTGATGCGCCAACGGAGCATGGGTATTCGCAGCAGACTTTGCTCCACGGCCGCGACCGCCACGACCGCGACGGCCACGCCTGGAGCGTGATGCCGAATCCTGGCTGGGCCGTTGGGCTGCGGATGCCTGCTGTGCTTGGTTTCTGGCAGGCGCGGCACCTTCCTGCACTGCGGGGCTGGCCGCAGCTGCCGACTCGGTGGTCGGCGATGTTCCCGTAGCAGGGGCAGATGATTGTGATGTTACCGACTCCGCACGCGGCTTGCGCGAACGGCGGCGACGTGGCTTTTTCGGCGCATCTGCTTGATGGGTCGTCTCCGCTGCAGAGTTTCGTTTGCTTGCCGCAACCGGCTGCGGGCGTGGCCGGGGTGGTGGAGTGACCAGTAGATCCTCGGTGATCGGTTCCATGGGGATTTTCTGGCCGATAAAGGTTTCGATATCGGGCAAGCCCATCGCGTACCGATCGCAGGCAAAGCTGACCGCATCGCCTTCCGCACCCAGGCGCGCGGTACGGCCGATCCGGTGCACATAATCCTCAGCATCCTGGGGCAGATCATAATTATAGACGTGGCTCACATCGGGAATGTGCAGACCTCGAGCCGCCACATCCGTAGCCACCAATATCTCCACCTCACCGCTTTGGAACCGGGTCAGCAGGCGCTCGCGCTTCTTTTGTGGCACATCGCCCGAGAGTGCCGCCACACTGAAACCATGTCGGGAAAGATGGTTGCCGACCCGTTCGACGGCGGCCCGCGTGTTGACAAAAACGATACTGCGTTCGGTAGCGGAACGTTCCAGGAGATTTAAAAGTAGCGGAATTTTCTCTTCCCTGGCCGGATAATAGACGCGTTGCCGAACCCGGTCAGCCGTGATGTGTTCACTTTCGACCACGATCTTTTCCGGCTCGTTCATGTGCTCATAAGCCAGCTCCAGCACCCGATGGCTGAGGGTGGCCGAGAACAACAGGCTTTGCCTTTCCCCACGTGGCGGCAGGCGTCGAAACAGAAAATAGATATCCTTGATAAAACCGAGGTCGAACATTCGATCGGCCTCGTCCACGACCATCACCTCAACGGCATTGAGTGTGAACAGATGCTGCTTGAAGTAATCGATCAGGCGGCCGGGCGTGGCAATGATGATGTCGCACCCCCCCTTGAGCATCTGCCGTTGCCGTTCGTAATCCACGCCGCCATAGATCAAGGCGATACGCAGCCCAAGGTCGCTACCCATGGCCCGCGCATCCTTGTCGATCTGAATCGCCAGCTCCCGGGTCGGGGCGATGACCAGTGCTCGCGGATCCTGCGGACGACGGGCCGCCTTGGCCGTTTCGGTCAGCAAGCGATTGAAGGTGGTCACCAGAAAGGCTGCGGTCTTGCCGGTGCCGGTCTGGGCCTGCCCGGCCACATCACGACCGGTGAGGGCGACTGGCAGAGTTAGTGCCTGGATCGGGGTGCATCGGGTAAAGCCGCAATGGGCGATCCCCTGCTGTAAAAGGGGATGAAGTTCAAACTGTTCAAAGAAGGTGTCGGTGAGTACTGTATCGGCCATAAACGGGGTCCCCGAACATGGCGATGGCGAGCCCACCCTTGAATCATGTTCGGTAATACGATGGAATATCGGCGTAGCTGCCGGTCGGTGCCAGATTGTGCCATGGCAAACTCTAAGTGTAGCCTAAGCCGGCACGCAGTACCCTATCTGTCCCTATTTTTCCCATCCGGAGTATTACGGTGAGCGAACTGATCACACACGTAGCCGATGCTGATTTTGAAAATGAAGTACTTAAATCCGAGTTACCGGTCCTGGTCGACTTCTGGGCCGCATGGTGTGGCCCCTGCCGGGCTATTGCCCCCATGGTCGAAGAACTCGCCCATGAATTCGCCGGCAAGGTGAAGGTGGCCAAGCTCGATGTAGACAGCAACCAGAAGACTGCTATCCACTACAATATTCGCAGCATTCCGACCCTGATGGTTTTCAAGGCAGGCAATGTTGTTGCCACCCAATTGGGTGCCGTATCCAAGGGTGTCATCAACAAGATGCTTGAGCAGGCCCTGTAGTATTCATGCACTGTTGCCGTGTCCGCGTAGACGCGGCGACAGCTTGGTGATAGATTCAGCTATTCGGCGGGCCGTCACGGCACCGCTTGCAGTTTGCTGCGCAACAGCGCAATTCCCATTCCCTCCGGCCCCAACGAGGCCCTCCCGTGTCCGAGAACGACGTCAAAACCAGCGACGAGGCTTCCAGCCCGTCTGATACCCCCAAGGTATCATCCAAAGAAACCACCAAGGCAACGCCTGCAGATACGTCGAAGGACGCCTCCACAGCTGCCCCCAGCAAAGAGACTGCTGTGAATAGCCGGTCCGCTACCGAACCACCGCCACCGCCACCGCCACCGCCGAGTGACGGTGACTCCAATGGCAGCAGCAGCCGGGACAATGGCAAGAAAGAGCGACGCGGGCCACGTGAAAACCGTGATGGCGGCCGTAACGCGCGCCACGGCCGACGCCGCAATCGTCCTGACCGCCCGACCTCACGCCACGCCGGCCTGCCCCGTGATGACGATGAAGAGTACGTCGAGACGACCCGCGATCCCGATAAGCTGATCAACCTCACCGAACTTAAGCGGATGCCTGCCATCGCCTTACTGGAAATGGCCGAGTCACTCAGCATCCATGAAGGTGTGGCCAGGGCCCGCAAGCAGGAAGTGATCTTCGCCATCCTCAAGGCGCACGCCCGCAACGGCGGCATCGTCTGGAGTGAAGGGGTTCTGGAGATCCTGCAAGATGGCTTTGGTTTCCTGCGTTCCGCCGACGAATCCTATCTGGCCGGACCCGACGATTTGTATGTCAGTCCCAGCCAGATTCGCCGCTTCAACCTGCGTACCGGTGACTACATCACCGGCTTGGTGCGTTCACCGAAAGAAGGTGAGCGCTACTTTGCCATGCTCAAGGTTGACGACATCAATGGCGAGCCGCCGGAAGTCTCCAAGAACAAAACTCCGTTTGAGGATCTGACTCCCCTGTTTCCACGGGCCGCTTTTCATCTTGAGCGTGGCAACGGTTCGAGCGAGGACATCACTCCACGCATCCTCGACATGGCCGCTCCAGTAGGCAAGGGTCAGCGCGGGTTGATCGTATCGCCACCGAAAGCCGGCAAGACGATGATGTTGCAGAACATTGCCCAGTCTCTGGTTTACAACCATCCCGAAGCACACTTGATCATTCTGCTGATCGACGAACGGCCGGAAGAGGTAACCGAAATGGCCCGCTCAGTGCGTGCCGAGGTCATCAGCTCAACCTTCGATGAACCTGCGGTACGCCACGTGCAGGTTGCGGAAATGGTTATCGAGCGCGCCAAACGCCTGGTTGAACACAAGAGAGACGTGATCATCCTGCTCGATTCGATTACCCGTCTGGCGCGAGCCTACAATACCGTGGTCCCCAGCTCCGGCAAGGTGCTTACCGGTGGGGTGGATGCCAATGCCCTGCAGCGGCCCAAACGCTTCTTCGGTGCTGCACGCAATGTCGAGGAAGGCGGCAGCCTCACCATTCTTGCCACCGCACTGATCGATACCGGCTCGAAAATGGACGAGGTGATCTACGAAGAGTTCAAGGGCACCGGTAATATGGAAGTGCACCTGAATCGTCGCATTGCCGAAAAACGTGTCTATCCAGCTATCGACATCAACCGCTCGGGCACCCGCCGGGAGGATCTGCTGATTGATCCGAACCTGCTGCAAAAGATCTGGATTCTGCGCAAGCTGCTGCATCCTATGGATGAACTGGCCGCCATGGAATTCATGTTGGACAAGATGAAGAACACCAAAACCAACGACGAGTTCTTTGGCGCAATGCGTCGCTGAGTATCACTTAGCGAACTCCATCTCTACGGGTCCATCTGCCAGGTGGGCCCGTTTTTCTATCCAGCACTTTGCTATTTGCGATCGATGCCGATACAAGGTCATATAGCAGAGCCTTTTCAGGAGGCGCTCCATGACCCGGATTATTTCGAACGCAACATCGACGGCGCTATGGCAGAACCTGGTACGCGACGCAGCGCGGAGCGCCAGGATTGTGCTGGACGAGGAACTGGAAAGCTATTTGGTATTCACCCTGATGCGCCATCTTCGGGATGCCGGCATGATTTCCCGGCTGCTGGCGCTGGACTTCCTTGATGCCCTGCTGCTGGGTGGACGCCAACGAGAACGGGCCTTGGGTGAAACCGGCGATCGGTGCCTGTTGATTGCGGGTCTGTTTCCCGGGCAAATGCAGCGGCGCCATGTATCGGCCAGCTATTTCCTGCAGCTCGGGATTGCCGCCTACCGTTGCCGAGCCGAGCAGGCCCGCGATGCACTGGCCGAACTGTATGGTCATCTGGCCTCCGCCTTTACCGTGCTGGTACGCGCCCTGAGTGAACTGAACCCAACGCTATGCAATGCTAGCAGGCCGATGGATCTGGCGTGCTTGCTCAGAGGCTATTCCCGCAACACACCCGCACGCCGCGATCACGTCACTCTTCTGCAAGCCCCATCCCGCTTACAATAGGCTCACTTAGCCGAGTGCCAATTTGTATAGGGAACCTTTTCATGCGCATTTGTGTGTACTGCGCGTCCAGTCAGCATGCCGATCCAGAATACCGACAGGCCGCCCGAAGTCTGGGTATTCTGTTGGCCGAAGCCGGATGTCATATTGTCTACGGCGGTGGCGGCAGCGGCTCAATGGGAGCACTGGCCGACGGAGCCCTGCAAGCTGGCGGTGAAATCACCGGCATCCTGCCTCGTTTCATGGATGAGCTGGAGTGGGGACATTCCGGCCTGACTTGTCTGCAACGGGTGGAGAGCATGCGCGAGCGTAAACAGCAAATGTTGCTGGATTCCGATGCGGTGGTCGCCTTACCTGGTGGCTGCGGCACCCTTGAGGAGTTGTTCGAAGTGATTACTCTGAAACGACTGGGTCTGTATTTCCAACCCATTATCCTGCTCGATACCCGCAGCTATTTCACGCCATTGACCGAATATCTGCAACACAGCATTGACGAGCATTTCATGAACCCCGAACATGCTGGTATGTGGCAGCGGGTCGCCCAGCCCCAGGATGTATTACCGGCCATCCGCGGTACGCCTCCCTGCCATGAGGATGCCCGTTCGGTCGCGGCCGTACACCCCGACTGAGCACGGTCCTCCTTGCAGATCGGTTCGCCCACCCCCATGTCCTCTTTTTCGCGGAGACTCGCCGTGTCGATACCCAGCCATGCGCCCGACCAACCTATTGAACAGCGGCGCGATCTGACTGCGTATCTGGCCAGTGGTGAAAAACCGGCTACCAACTGGCGTATCGGTACCGAACATGAAAAGTTCGGCTTCCGCCTGGATGATTTGCGACCGCCCCCCTATGCCGGCCCTGCTGGCATCCGTGCCATGCTCGAAGGGCTGGCCAAACGCTTCGACTGGACATTGATTCTGGAAGCTGACCAACCCATTGCCCTGCAACGCAAGGAGGCATCCATTTCTCTCGAACCCGGTGGCCAATTGGAACTGTCGGGCGCTCCACTGGAGGACGTCCACGCCACCTGCAACGAAGTGAGTGAGCACCTGCGGGAGGTCCGGGCGATTGCCGAACAACTCGGGCTGGGCTTTCTGGGCATGGGCTTTCAGCCCAAGTGGCGCCGCGAAGATATTCCCTGGATGCCCAAAGGGCGCTACGCCATCATGCGTCGGTACATGCCTACCCGCGGCCAATTGGGGCTGGACATGATGACCCGCACTTGCACGATCCAGACCAACCTCGACTTTGCCAGCGAAGCGGACATGGTCAAGAAGTTTCGGGTTGCACTCGCCCTGCAACCGGTTGCGACCGCCCTGTTCGCCGACTCCCCATTCACCGAAGGTCGTGCCAACGGCGCCCTGAGCTTCCGCTCGATGGTCTGGAGCGATACCGATCCGGATCGCACAGGTATGCTCGACTTCGTGTTTGAAGATGGTTTCGGTTATCAGCGCTATATCGACTACATGCTCGACGTACCCATGTACTTCATTCTCCGTGACGGCCGTTACATAGACTGTGCCGGGCAGAGCTTTGCTGATTTTCTTGATGGTCGTTTACCCGCCCTGCCTGGCGAGCGACCCACCCAACGGGATTTCGACGATCACCTGACCACGGTTTTTCCTGAAGTACGGCTGAAGCGTTTTCTTGAAATGCGCGGCGCCGATGGCGGCCCCTGGAACCGTATCTGTGCACTGCCCGCACTCTGGACCGGCCTGCTCTACGACAGCACCGCTCTGGACGCAGCATGGGACCTGGTGCGTACTTTCAGCCGGGAAGATCGACACCGGCTGCGGGATCAGGTACCCGTGCGGGCTCTGCAACTACCCTTCGGCAACGGCACAGTACGCGACCTGGCACTGCGGGTTCTGGAAATCTCCGCCCACGGACTGCAGCGCCGAGCCCGGCTGAGTTCCGGCGGTGCCGACGAAGCCAGTTTCCTCGAACCGCTAATGGAAATCGCCCAGGCCAATGAAACCCCGGCAGAACACAAGCTCGCCCTGTTCCATGGAGCCTGGCAAGGCTCGGTAGACCCACTATTTCAAGAATTTGCCTATTGACCTATTTAACACTTTGTCGGCTAACACATAACAACGGGGTCAGGTCTCGTATTGTTGCATTTATCTAAATGCATGGTTTGGGTATTCAACAGCACTAATGCAACAATACGAGACCTGACCCCGTTGTTAAGCCCCTTGTTATATGTAGTACGACTTATCGATGGTGTCCTGCAGATTGTCCGCGAACCTTGGCACGCAAGGCGAGTAACTGTTGATCGGCCCGATTCAGGGTCTGCTCCAATGACTCGTCACCCTTGCGCTGAGCCCAGCCCGTCGAAACCCGAAAGCCCAGTTCCGGCTCGGCGTGTTGCATCAACCGGTTGGAAATTTCCCGCAGCGCGGTATCACTTGCTCCCGGCAGCAGCAGTAAAAATTCATCACCTCCCAAACGCACCACGCTGTCGTGGGCGCGACTGGTACGACGCAGGAACCTCGCCAACTCGACCAGCATTTCATCACCCCGAACGTGCCCATGGGTGTCGTTGTAACGCTTGAAGTGGTCCACATCGAGAATGATGCAGCCCATTTCATCATCCGCCGCCAGACGCGCTGTGAACTCCTCAAGATGGCGTCGGTTGTAGGCCCCCGTCAGTGGATCACGATTGCTGCGTTCACGCAGCCGCCGTTCGTAGTTCTGACGTAAGGTGATGTCCTGGGCCAGCACTAAAGCATGTGGTGGGTTCCCATCCGGGTAGAACAGGCTGTGATACTGCCACATGCGGCGCTCGCCATGACTGTCACGAACGGCAATCACCCCGGTATCGCGCTTGCGTTCGACGCTACGTCCAATCATCACCTCGACCACCTGTCGGTCCGCCTCATCAACAAGATCCACCAGACAGGTCCCCGGCAAAGTCTCCAGCTCATGACCAAATGCCGTAGCAGCGGCCTGGTTAACTTCCAGCAGACAACCCTTACGGTCCTGGGTCCACATCATCCATAAGCCGGACTCCACCAGATCACGGTAGCGCCTTTCCAATATCGAATGCGTTTTGTCGAATTCGACATGAGACCGCATTACTAGCAAGCGAGCCGGACGATCGGCGTACAGCATAGGACTGGAGATGACCTCTACCGGCAACATCTGCCCATCACTGTGCCGGTGTTTGCTACTCCGTAACAGTGCCAGGGCTGGATCCGTACCGATATCGTCACACAAGGCCGACACCCCCAAGGCCAACAAATCTTCCGCCGAATAGCCGTAAAAACGTTCAGCCGCCGGATTGACCGCCAACATTGAGCCATCATTCTGACCCAATACCAGGGCCGGCATCGGGTGATCTTCGAACAGAGCCCGCCACTCACTGTCACGCTGTTCCTGGAATTGGCGCCAGGCCCGCTCTCCGCCAACTTCACGGCCCAGTTCGAGCAGCGCGAACGGATAGCCTCCCAGCGTATGCAGCAGGCTTTTACTGATGAGGTAATCACGCATCCGTCCTTCTGCATCCGGGCCTCTCCGACGCGTATGGATGCGGCCCCGTTCAACCAGCAATGCCCCTATCTCTGTTTCCCGCAAGCGGGCGTCATCCTCACCCAGAGAAGCTTGCTGGGAGTGCCCACAAAGTGTTTTGACATCACTACCAAGGGTTGCTGCAGCCACCCGGTTTACATATAGAAAACGACCTTTAAGGTCCACCACGCTGATAGGCTCACGCAAATCATCTACCAGTGCGGTAAGCAGTGCTTCAGCCCGTTGCATACGCCGCCGGGCCAACAGGCTACCGGCGGCCGCTGCCAGCAGCAGTAGCCACCATGTACCCACTAGTAGCCACACCCATAACGATGTAGCCCCGATGGCTGGATCATGCCTGAGTACGTATACACCTACCGCAAGGCCGGCCACACCCAAAAGCAGCAGCGTTACCCATAACCAGGAGGCCAGCCGCCTACGCACCCCGTTGCCCCAACGCGCAGACAGACCATCCATGGCGATGGTCGCAGGCTTGGCAGGTAAATGTGTGGGTATGGATGAGTCATGCATCGAGCTTAATCGCCCTGGCGCTACCCTATTGGCAGCCAATGCCATCCATGCAAGATACATGCTCATCCCCCCCTCCCTCATTGATTGGTAACAATTCTTAACGCAGATTCAGTTCTGCGCTGCCAGCGTCTCTGGCCTGCTGATGCGCTTCAGATCCGCATCAGGGTGGATTTTCCAAATAGGCTTTCCATCAAATCAACAGCCAGTCGTGCGGTTCGATTATGTTCGTCAAAGGCTGGATTCAACTCGAAAATATCCAGCGAACCCAAACATCCCGTATCGGCAATCATCTCCATGCACAACTGTGCTTCGCGGTAGTTCGGCCCACCCGCCACCGTTGTACCCACCGCCGGAGCAATGACTGGATCAAGAAAATCAATATCGAAGCTGACATGCAGATGGGTTTGCTCATCCAGGCCCTCAAGTGCTTCTTCCATCACCCGTTTCATACCCACTTCGTCGATATAACGCATGTCGTAAATGGTCAGTCCGGCTTCATGCACCAGGCGTTTTTCGCCGGTATCAACGGAACGAATCCCAATTTGACGAAATACGTTGGGCTTGACCATCGGGGTAGGACCTACCAACTCGATCAGGGGCTGTGGTCCAATTCCACACAAACAAGCCACCGGCATGCCATGTATATTGCCCGACGGAGTCATGGCCGATGTATTGAAGTCAGCGTGGGCATCCAGCCACAGCACCCGCAAGGTTTTGCCCTGCGCCTGGCAATAACTGGCCACGGCACCTATTGAACCCACCGCCAGGCTATGGTCACCGCCCAACACCATGGGTAGCCGCCCCCATTCCAATTCGGCTGTCACCGCCGCACACAGTGTCCGGTTCCAGGTCACCACCTCCTTAAGATGTCGATAGCCATCCTGTGGCGGTTGCCAAGGGTTGATCGGGCCGCCGAGGTTACCGCGATCAGTAACTTGCATGCCCCGTGCGACCAATGCTTCGGTCAGACCCGCAACACGCAACGCTTCCGGCCCCATTGAGGCCCCCCGATGAGCGGCACCGATATCAGTAGGCACCCCAATCAGACTAAGCGGTTTTTTCACGGCCATATTGTTTTCTCCTATTTATTTACCGATTTCTCACACCAGCATGCCGATCCGGTCGGGGGCTTGCTAAACGGCCGACATGGGCGATAGCATCACTCTGCAAGCCATCCCAAGTGCCACCACCCTGGTACCTGTCAGAGCTTCGGTGCCAACGTTATCCAACCAGCCGTCAAGCCTGTACCCGTGGCCGAAATACCACAAATTCTCACCCCCACAGCTCAGTACGAGCTCATCCGCTTACTGGCAGATTGTGCAGTGCAGAGGGTTCCTGGAGGGTCGCAGATCGGCCTAGTATTGCGTTGATCGCCGCCAGCAATTCAGCAACCGGCTTTTCAATGCCCTGTAGCGGGATCCCATGCCTCAACATGGCATCCAGTGCCCGAGCTGAACAGCCCAATGCCGCATATCCGTAATTGTCCGACGAACCGCTAAGACGATGCGCAATTAACTGTATCTGCTCAACCGCAGCAGGATCTTGCCTATTGTTCCAAAGCTGCCATTGCTGAACGAGCTGCTCATACTTGCCCGGAAGAGCATCAAGAAATGCTCGGGCCAGCTCCATCATTCGAGCATCGAAATCGAAGTCATCTTCACCCATGCTGCCACCTTGCAAGCTGGGAAACGGTCGGCACTCAGGCTCAAAAAGTCGAAGCAATTGCTTGATTCTGTATGGGTAACAGGTTGGAATCCACAAAGTACCCGGAACCTACCCAGACTCTCGCAATTGTTCCCTGCCTGCCCTAACGGTTTGCAGGATGCTGAGGGTGCCTATCTGACCATCATAACGCAATGGCCATACAGATCACGGATCGGCATGTGGTAAGCCATGATACCCACCCGACTTCAGCCGTGAAGACAGCGTCAAGCCCTTCGCAAGCCAAGGGTAGAACCGAGCGCCGCAATTGGCATACCAGCGAAGGGCTCACCCATCTTCATCTCCTCGCCAGAGGTCTGCCACAGGTAGCATCCAAGTCGAAATTGGACTACTCACAGTATGGCAGCATGCACCCATTTTGGCCGGGTCGGTGATGCCGGCACACAGACTCGAACTGTGGACCTATCGCTTACAAGGCGATTGCTCTACCAACTGAGCTATGCCGGCATGAGTTGCGTATTCTAGCAGTCTGCCGGGCCTGGCAAGAACCGGCTGCGAGGACCGGCTGCGAGGACCGGCAATCCGTGACCTCCCGGCTAAGGGCATGGATGCCGCACAGCGTGAATGATTGAGGCATCGGACACGTAGCGGGTCCAGTCGAATCCAGGCTGGGTTGGTATCACGAAGTCCACGTAGTACTGCTGAACCTGCTCGATACGCTGCGTCAATCGTGGCTGGAAACCCATTGCGGTGATGGCTGCCAGGCGGCGCCGGGCGTTATTGGGATCATGGAACAGGCCTAGTGAAATAGTATTTTCCCGTTCTCCTGCGCTGATCACGTAATAATCATGTACTCCTTTCGAGGCCAGGGTGCGAGCCGTTTCTAAGGCCTGTTCACGTCGTTTCATAGGTGGCAGGTATACCCACCAACCACGTGAAACCTGGGCCTGTTGAGTGTGAAACTGGATAGTGGGCACCTTGGACTGCAGGGCCTGCATGATCTGCCCGGCCCGGGTTCGCGTATCCACAGGTCCCAGCGTCATACACTGACGCTCACTTCCCGACCCCTGTTTGGAAGCCGGCTGGATGGCAGCCGCAGGCAGATGGGTGCTGCGCAAAAGGCGCAACTCCGGAACCCCAGGATCAGTGGCAGTAAATTGGGGCTGTAGCGCTTGCCCAAACAGCAACCATGCGCCTACCGCCAGATTGAAGATCAGGAGAATCAGGAAGGTCAGCCGTGCCCACATACTGTTATTCACCCACCGCATTGCCGCTATGCACTGCTTTCAGCGCAGGCCAGATAGTGTGCCAGTCCCATCAGCACCGCTCCGGAAAACGGCTCTGCCGTGGGCCCCAACAAACTCCGTAAACGCTCACCCCCACCACCCGCTACCAGCAGTTTGGGGGTGTTACCCCAGCTACTTTGCAGGTAGTTCTGACTGTGTTCAACCAAACCCGCTACGGCCTGCCAGACCCCTGAGGTCACGGCATCGGCGGTATTGGCAGCCAGATCCAGTAGCTGACCTTCCTGCCGGGGCCGCACTTGTACCGTTGTTGCCAACAGAATCTCGCGCATATGATCCGGTCCGGGAGCGATCAAACCGCCAAGATGACGCCCTGCTGCATCCAATGCATCGACGGTAATCGCCGTACCGCAGGTCACCAGCAAACAGGGCGCATGGCCAGCGACCCAGGCGGCGATCAGGCTCAAAAATCGGTCAACCCCCAACTGTTCAGGGTGGGCATAGGCAATGCGCACACCACAAGCTGCAGCTTGTGTAACCACCGGCTTGGGGGTCAAGCCAAAACGGGCGTCAAGAATCTCTCGCAGTTGAGCTTCACGCGAAGCATCCACCACGGAAGCCTGCCAGATAGCGCTGATATCCGACATAGCTGTCCATTGTGGCAACACGACATCCCGCAGCGAGTCCTGGCCCCAAGCGGCGGCACCGCGCGCGCTCAACACCTGTCCATCCCAAAGTGCCCACTTCAGCCGCGAATTGCCGAGATCCAGCAATAATCTCATGATGTCCTCACCGTCACCTCAGCACTGTCGAGGGTCTCGATCCGGCCTACTTCATTCACGACCCGCAATGCCCCACGACGATCCACACCGGCACCTCGAGCCTGATAGAATCGACCGCTCTGGAACACCCTCAAGTTCTGTCCTTGCAGCACATCCAGCGCAGTGTAACGCTGCTGAAACGCGGCGAAGCCGCGCTTGGCAAAGCAGTCCATGGCCTGAATCATGGCCGTCACCAGAGCCGCTGCCAAGGTATTGCGTGCAGGAAACTCCCCAACACAAGCCTCAGCCAGATCGGAGACCGGCTGATCCAATTGCTTGCGCATGTCAGCAGGCAGCCGCAGGTTGATACCGATACCCATCACCGCCTGGCAAGGACCCAGAAACTCACCGCTCAACTCCACCAGAATGCCCCCCATCTTGGCGCTCGCATACTGTACGTCATTGGGCCATTTCAAACCGATGCCGCGGGCCCCGCAACGGGCCAATACTTCCGACACCGCCACCCCCACCGCCAGCGACAAGCCGGCCAGCCCTGCAAAACCCTTGTCGAAACGCCATAGCAGAGAAAACGTAAGCCCCAAGGTTGGTGGTACCTGCCAAACCCGGCCCCGTCTGCCACGGCCATGGGTTTGCAGCTCGGTAAAAATAAAGCTGGCATTCTTCAGCCCCTCGATGCGCCGCTGCATCTCGCTGGAACTCGAATCCAACACCCAATGCACCTCAATCGTCCCAAGGCGCTGACGTACCGAAGCGGGTAAGGCCTGGCAAATCGTGTCGACCTCCAGCAGGTCCAAAGCGTTGGGCAACATGTAACCCCGGCCCGACTGGGCCTCGATCGGAAGACCATTGGCACGCAACCCTTCAACCTGCTTCCAGATCGCCGCCCGGCTAATACCGAGTTGTGCTGCCAGTTTGGCCCCCGAAACCGGTTGCCTGGTAGCCAGTGCCTGCAGCAGCTTGCGGCAATCGGTCATGGCCCTTGCACAAACTGTCGTAATGCCGGCGGATCAAGAGACCAACCCAGCTCCCGACCGCTGGGGCTCTCGTGTAAAACCGGCACCCTCTCACCATACCGTGCGTCGAGTTCGGCATCGTCACCGATATCGATATCGATACGGGCATGTTCTATGCCGAGCCCCTGCAGAAGAGCCTCGGCCTGCTCATACAGATGGCAACCTTCAAAATGGTATAGCGTAAATGTCATGCAACGGATCCCATGTTGTCCGGCGTAGAATAGTTCAAGCTCAAGGTTTTCAGCATATATGGCCATCAGTATTTTTGACCTGTTCAAGATCGGCATCGGGCCGTCATCCTCGCATACGGTCGGTCCGATGCGTGCCGCGGCGCGTTTCGTCAACCGCTGGCTGGATGAAGCAGGAAAGCTTGACCAGGTACACCGTATTCATTGCGAACTCTTCGGTTCCTTGGCCCTTACCGGGCGTGGTCATGGTACCGACAAAGCGATACTTCTGGGACTGGAAGGTAACTGGCCGAATGAAATCGACCCCGACCGTATCGGGGGGATTCTGGAGAAGATCCGTAGCGAGGGACACATTCACCTGCTCGGCAGGCATGCCATCGATTTCGAAGAACGTCGCGATCTGGTTTTTAACAAGCGGCAGAAACTCCCCCATCATCCCAACGGCATGCGCTTCACTGCCTTGGATAGCGACGGACGTACCCTGGCAACCCGGGACTACTATTCGGTCGGTGGCGGGTTTGTCGTCAACCAGGATGAGGCGGCTGCAGATCGCATTGTCGCCGACACGACCCCGGTCCCTTATCCGTTCTCAAGCTGCTCCGAATTGCTTGCTTATTGCCAACAGCAGGACAAAAGTATCGCCGCGATCATGGCCGAAAACGAGCAGGTATGGCGTAGTGACGAGCAGATCCATACCGAGCTGGAAGCACTCTGGAAAGCCATGCAGGATTGCGTAGCCCGCGGTCTGCACTCGACCGGCATATTACCCGGAGGACTCAAGGTGCCACGCCGGGCGCCGGCCATGGCCGACAATTTGCGAGCCCGACCCGAGGCCTGCCTGTGTGACCCGCTGACCATCCTCGACTGGGTGAATCTGTATGCACTTGCGGTCAACGAGGAGAACGCCGCCGGGGGCCGGGTGGTGACCGCACCGACCAATGGCGCGGCAGGCATCATCCCAGCCGTACTGCATTACTACGACCGCTTTATTCCCGCGGCCAGCCAGCAAGGGATACTGGACTTCCTGCTGACCGCTGGGGCGATTGGTATTCTATACAAAGAAAACGCCTCGATCTCCGGGGCTGAAGTCGGCTGTCAGGGTGAGGTGGGGGTGGCCTGCTCAATGGCTGCAGCCGGGCTCACCGCAGCCCTGGGTGGCAGTCCTGCGCAGATCGAAAACGCTGCCGAGATCGGCATGGAACACAACCTTGGTCTGACCTGTGACCCGATCGGCGGCCTGGTACAAATTCCCTGCATAGAACGCAACGCCATGGGCTCGGTCAAGGCCATCAATGCCAGCCGTATGGCGCTGCGCGGTGACGGCCGGCACTTTGTATCACTGGACAAGGTCATCCAGACCATGCGAGCAACCGGCCGGGACATGCGTGACAAGTACAAGGAAACTTCACGCGGCGGCCTGGCTGTGAATGTTATTGAATGTTGAGAACCCGCAGGTCGGTACGAGCCACTCTGCACGGCAGTCTAATCAACTCAGCGCCAGCACATCACCCAGCAAAGCCTGGGCGGTGACCTCGGGCCCGGCACCGGGCCCTTGAATCACCAACGGCTGCCTGGAATAACGCTGGGTGCGCAGCATGAACAGATTATCGGAACCTTGCAAATGGGCGGCGGGATGACTGGCTGGCACCTCGACCAACCCGACGCGAGCACGGCACGGCCCATCGGCACAGGCCAGATAACGCAGCACGGCCCCATGGGTCTGGGCCTGGGCCTGCCGACGAGCCAACGGTGCGTCGAGTTGTTCTGCCCGGGCCAGAAACGCTGCACGCTGCAAAGTGCGTAACGGCCCAGGTACCAGGTTTTCCACCTGTATCGAATCCCGGTCCAGGGCCCAACCGGCGGTACGGGCCAGGATCAACAGCTTGCGTGCAACATCTTCCCCGGACAGATCCAATCGGGGATCGGGTTCGGTGTAGCCCAGGCGCCGGGCTTCGTGCAGCCGTTCCGAAAACGGCCGACTGCCGTCGTACTGGTTGAACAGCCAGGACAGCGAACCTGAAAATACCCCTTGCAGACCGAGCAGACCGTCGCCGCAAGCGCGTAAGCGCCGCACCATGAAAAGTACCGGCAAACCCGCTCCAACCGTAGCAGTATCACCATATTCAGAGTCCGGTGTCCGGACCGCCTGCAGGGTCTGCCAGCCAGCCAGGTTGCCGCCGGCCAGAGCCTTGTTGGCGGTGACCACATGGATACCGTGGGCCAGCCACTCAGGATGCTGGGCGGCCAGATCAATATTGGCCGTTGCATCAATAACAACCTTGATCGGCGCAGCAGCGGCATCCAGGGCCGCAAGCAAGGCAGAGTTGTCGCGCTGGACACCCTGGACAGCCAGTCGCTCACTCAAGCCGTCACGGCTCAGGCCGGTAGCTGCAACCAGTTGTCGCTTCGAATCGGCCACCCCGACCAATCGCAGAGCATTGGCCGCCGGGGTACTGAGTAACTTAAGGAAGGCGCCACCCACTCCCCCCGTACCGAGGAGTACCAGCGCGCACGACTCGGCCCTCAGCGTGGTGGCCTGACATCGAGCAAGTGCCGCTCGGTCCAGCACCGCGTTCATGCAGCAACCCGGGCCGCGGCCTCGGCCCGGACCAGACCGGCAGCGAGATCGCGGAGCAGATCATCGGTATCCTCAATACCCACCGACAGTCGCAACAGGCCATCGGCAATCCCGGCGTTACGACGGGCTTCCGGAGCCATGGCCGCATGGGTCATAGTGGCCGGGTGCGCCACCAGGCTTTCCACCCCACCCAGCGACTCGGCCAATGAAAACCACTGCAAGCCGTGCAGGAAAGCCTTGATGCTCTCCTCACCCCCTTCCATCTCAAAACTCAGCATGGCCCCGGGGCCATTCTGCTGGCTGCTAGCCAGCGTATATTGAGGATGCGAGGGCAGCCCGGGGTAGTGCACCCGGCGCACCCAAGGGTGGCTGGCCAACAATTGTGCCACCGCCTGGGCATTCTCCTGATGGGCACGCAGCCGTGGCCCCAGGGTGCGTAAACCTCGCAAAGTGAGAAAGCTGTCGAACGGGGCCCCGGTAAGTCCAAGGCAGTTGGCCCACCAGTGCAGTTGCTCAGCCAGCCCGGACTCACGGGCCACCACCGCACCCCCCACCACATCGCTGTGACCATTGATATATTTGGTGGTCGAATGCACCACCACATCCGCGCCCAATTGCAGTGGTTGCTGCAAGGCCGGAGAAAGAAACGTGTTGTCGACCACACATAGCGCACCAAGCTGCCGGGCGATCCGCACCACATGGCGGATATCGGTAATCCGTAGCAACGGGTTCGAAGGAGTCTCGACCCAGATCAGCGACGGCTTTTCACCAGCCAATCCAGACAAAATGGCGGGATCGGACAGATTGGCAAAACGTACAGAAAAGCGACCCTTGCGAGCCCAGGCATCGAGCAATCGCCAGGTGCCTCCATAACAATCATGCGAAGCAATCACCTGGCCGCCCTGCGGTACCAGCTCCAGCGCCACAGCGACTGCCGCCATGCCGCTTGCGGTCACCACCGCCCCAGCTCCACCCTCAAGTTCTGCCAGGGCTCCGGCCAGTAAATCCCGGGTCGGATTGCCACTACGCGAGTAATCGTAGGCCCGTTTGCACCCCAGGGCTTCGAAGCTGTAATTGGTGGAAAGGTGCAGAGGAGGAACAATGGCACCGTGCTGGGTATCCGTCTCGATACCAGCGCGTACCGCACAAGTGGTGGAAGAGGGTTTGCTCATTTCAGTGGATTCCGTGGTCCAGTGCATCACGCAGGATAGGGGTGAGTCGGTCATACTCTTTGAGGAAGGCGTCGTGGCCATAGGGCGAGTCGAGGACCTCAAGCGAAGCGGTCACCCCCAGCCGCTGTTGCAATTCAAACAAATCGGCCAGAGGTACTAGCCGATCGGAGCTGAAGCCGATCAACCGGGTCGGCACCTGGATCGTCTCCGGCTCGATCGAATGCAAATCGATCGATTCGGAAAGTGCCAAAAAGTGTCGTGCTGAAAAGGATCGCGCGAAACGCTCACCGTGACGCTGCAGCCATGCTTCCACCGGCCGCTGCCAACGGCCATCAATCTGTGTGGCCTCACCCTGAAAGCGCTGCGCCATTTCACTCGCCCCACGATAGGTGGTCATGGCCAGTTGCCGCGCCAGGGACATGGCCTGATCGACCTGCCCGCTTGCCAGGCCCAGACGAACGATATCGCGCTGGATGGCACGCTGGGCACTGGCCAGCGGATGCGGTCGGTGGGCGCCAGCGATCAATACCAGGCGATCCAGACGCTGCGGGTGCCGCAGGGCCAGGGCCAAGCCCACCATGGCCCCATAGGATGCACCGATAAAAGTGTGAACCTTGTCGATAAACAGGGCATCCAGCAGACCGGCCAGAGCCTCCGCCTGATCCTCACTAGACACCGACTGCGCACTACAAGCCTCCGCATCCAGCCAATCGATAGACAGCACCCGGAAGTGCCGTAGGTCGATACCCTTGCCGATACCCACCAGCGGTTCCCACCAGCCCGGTGCCGCATCGGCATGGTGCGCACAGACCGATCGATGCGCCGAAATACCTCCCTGCACCAGCACCACAGGTGCTCCCGCTGCACCCACCAGTTGGTAGGCAAGCTCTACCTCAACCGGATCGGAGGGAGCGTACTTGGGACGAATCCGTAGTTTCTTACTGGCCATCACCCCCGGCACACCACGCTGCTGCGAATGATTGCGACACGCCGGTATATCGATACCGATGGATTCGGAAGCAAAGCTGGAAGAATTTTCAAAGGTCATGGCGGATCTCCTGTAGCAAGCATCGAGCCTGTGGAGAACCGGAGCAGCCAACCCGTTACCAGGCGATAGCGCCAGAACGGATGACTCATCTCTCGGCGAACGCAACATGCGCTCTCCGCAGGAGTTGGCACCGTACGCAGCCTTGCGGTTGCGTGGTTGCCCCGGCATCAAAGGGCCTGTCCCTCCGCCGGTCTCGATGAGTTTCGGGAGTAACTTTACGTGAACACCCATCATCCGTCAATAGCGGTATAGACGTCTATATGTCTATTTGCTTTTATCAATCAACACATGAGGTATCTGGATTGTAGTTTTAGCCCACCTTGCACACAGTGTGCCGACCAGTACGTGCCGCAGATACAGATACATGAGTACCCAGCAGACCGCTTGATCGATAATGACCGCCGCTTCAACAGAGCTGGCTGGTGAGCACCAAGCCAGACATCGTGCTGCATGGCTTATAATGCCCGGCTCCCATTGGCATCTATCTGAACTACCCTCATGCCCGATGTTTCCAGCGAAATCCGTCACCGGCGTACCTTTGCCATCATCAGCCATCCCGATGCCGGCAAGACCACGCTGACCGAAAAGCTGCTGCTGTTCGGTGGGGCTATCCAGATGGCCGGTTCGGTCAAAAGCCGCAAAGCCACGCGCCATGCCACCTCCGACTGGATGACCATGGAAAAAGAGCGGGGCATTTCGGTCACCAGCTCGGTCATGCAGTTTCCTTACGCCGGGCACACCATCAACTTGCTCGACACCCCGGGCCATGCCGACTTTTCCGAAGACACTTATCGGGTGCTGACCGCGGTCGATTCGGCCTTGATGGTGATCGACTGCGCCAAGGGTGTCGAGGCCCGCACCATCAAGCTGATGGAGGTCTGCCGCCTGCGCGATACGCCCATCATGAGCTTTATCAACAAACTCGACAGGGAAGGCCGCAATCCGATCGAACTGCTCGATGAAGTGGAATCCGTACTCGGCATCCAGTGCGCACCGATCACTTGGCCAATCGGTATGGGTAAGCGACTCAAGGGTATTTACCACCTGTTGCGGGACGAGGTACATCTGTTCGAGCCTGGCAAGAATTTCACCCGCCAGAACTCCACCATTATCAAGGGACTGGATCACCCCGATCTGGCCCGACACCTGGAACCCGACCTGTTAGCCGAGTTACGTGAAGAACTGGAACTGGTACAGGGTGCGTCCCATCCTTTCGAGCCTGAAGCCTATCTGGCCGGTGCGCAGACCCCGGTGTTCTTCGGTTCGGCGGTCAATAACTTTGGGGTGCAGTTATTGCTTGATTTCTTTGTCAAACATGCTCCGCCGCCGCAACCTCGCCCCACCACCGGCCGCGAAGTAAACCCTGCAGAGGCCGCTTTCAGTGGTTTCGTCTTCAAGATCCAGGCCAATATGGACCCACAGCATCGTGACCGCGTAGCCTTTCTCAGGGTCTGTTCCGGTTGCTATACCTCCGGCATGAAGATGCTGCAGGTTCGTACCGGCAAAGAGCTGCGCATCGCCAATGCACTCACCTTCATGGCCGCAGATCGTGACCATGTCGAGCTAGCCTACCCGGGTGATGTAATTGGTTTGCACAACCATGGCACCATCGCCATCGGTGACACCTTCACGGCCGGCGAAGCACTTGGCTTCACTGGTATTCCCAACTTTGCCCCAGAACTGTTTCGACGGGCCCGTCTACGCGATCCACTTAAAATGAAGGCCCTACAGAAAGGCTTAGCGCAGCTTTCCGAGGAGGGGGCTACGCAATTCTTTCGCCCGCTGATGTCCAACGACCTGATCCTCGGTGCCGTGGGCGTACTGCAGTTCGACGTGGTCGCCTATCGTCTGCGGGACGAATACGGCGTCGAGGCAAGCTTCGAGAACGTCGGCGTGACCACCACCCGCTGGATTCACTGCGACAACGAGGTCACGCTGCAAGCGTTCCGCGAGAAGTATGCCCCCTATCTGGCCCTGGATGCCGCCGCTGAACTGGTGTATTTGGCCCCTTCCAGAGTGAATTTACAGCTTGCCCAGGAGCGCTCTCCGGATATACGTTTCTCGGCAATCCGCGAGCATGCCGTCGATACGGCAGCAGGCCGTTAAAATCCGTGCCTGTTTTTTGCTCAGCGCACATCGATGTTCACGGGTACCGTGCCGCCTTCTATTATCGTCATCCCGGGCGCAGCACCATGCTTTTTCTGTCATCCCGGGCGTAGACCCGGGATCCCCGATCTGGCGGCAGCGCCCGAGCGAGCCTCAAACGTGATCCGGGCCGGGTGGATTCCCGCCTGCGCGGGAATGACAATAAGGGGTGCGGACACTGCAAGAAGTCTTGTCATCCCGGGCGCAGACCCGGGATCCACGGTCTCACGGCAGCGCCCGAGCGAGCCTCAAACGTGATCCGGGCCGAGTGGATTCCCGCCTGCGCGGGAATGACAATAAGGGGTGCGGGCACTGCAAGAAGTCTTGTCATCCCGGGCGCAGACCCGGGATCCACGGTCTCACGGCAGCGCCCGAGCGAGCCTCAAACGTGATCCAGGCCGAGTGGATTCCCGCCTGCGCGGGAATGACAAGTGGGTGGCGGCATGCTTGTCCATAGTCAAGGTTCGCAGTGCGGGGCCAGGCGAATGAATGATTCACCCGCAGGCGATTTTCATGCCGCTCGGCACCATGCATGGTGAAGAAGTGGTCTCGACCGATGCGGTTCGCACCTCGCCGTATCCTACGGCGAGCTAACCCGGATCTGCTTGTCGATGCGATTCATCCATTAGCACATCCTACAGGCGCAAACCGAATGATGGACACGGTCCGCATTCAGGCCACCGAGCGCAGGGAGGGGTCTGTCGATGAGCGGGGTCTGGCCGCCTGCAGGGCTTCCGCATCGAAGTCATCCACGTTGATAAACTCTGCGGTCAGCTCGCGTAAACGCTTCAGCTGAGCATGTTCCTCGGCACTGATGACTCCCAGCTGTTCGGCCTCTGCCAACTGTTGCAGGTACTGGTGAGTACGGATCTGGCCGGACTTCAGCGCCTTGAAAAACTTGCGTTCGACCGGCTCCGCGGCAACCACTTCCGGCAATAGGGCATGCATGCGGCCCACCTGGTTGTTCTCAGTAGGCTCAAGAAAGGCTCCCTGGACCAGGCGATCGCGTCCTACACAGGGGGCGGTAATCAGTGCGGCCACCCGCCGTCCCAAACGATCTGAGGGCGGCGCCTCCCGCCGCCCTAATGGAAACACCAGTACCCGCAGCAGCCAGGCCACCGGGCGCACCGGGAAGTTGCGAATCACCCCATCCAGGGCCCTCTGTATCCGCCAGATGCTTTCATGGAAGGCCCAAGCCAGCAACACCCGCTCATCCTCGGGGCGCTGTTCGTCCTCATAACGCTTGAGCATGGCGCTGGCAATGTACAGGTAACTTAGTACGTCGCCGAGGCGCGCCGACAGTTTTTCCTTGAACTTTAAGCGGCCACCCAGCACCCCCATGGCCACGTCGGCAGTCAGGGCGAGGGCTGCGGAATACCGATTGAGCTTGCGGTAGAAACGCCGGGTATAAGCGTCTCCAGGGACCCGACCAAACCGCCCTTGTGCCAGCCCGAGCAGCAGACTACGCACCGCATTGGAAACCCCAAAACCAAAGTGGGCGAATAGTGCCTGGTCAAAAATCCGCAGACCTTCCAGGTGATCGGCTTGACCAACGGCATGCATCTCCTTGAGCACATAGGGATGGCAGCGAATGGCACCTTGCCCGAAAATCATCAGACTGCGGGTCATGATATTGGCACCCTCCACAGTGATACCGATCGGGGTCCCCTGCCAACTGCGCCCTAGGTAATTGCCAGGGCCGAGGATGATGCCCTTGCCGCCATGCACGTCCATGGCATCACGAACTACTTCACGCCCCAACTCGGTGGTGTGATATTTGGCGATCGACGAGGTGACTGCCGGCTTTTCACCGCGATCGACCGCCGCAGCCGTCGACTGTGACAAGGCCGAAATGGCATAGGTATAGCCACCAATCCGGGCCAGGGCTTCCTCCACACCTTCGAAACGGCCAATAGCCAGGCCAAACTGCTTGCGAATGCGGGCGTAGGCACCCGTCGCCGCCGCCGCCATCTTCACGAAACCGGTGGAATTGGACGGCAGTGAGATGGCCCGGCCAACCGAAAGCACCTCCACCAACATGCGCCAACCATGGCCAGCCATAGCGGTCCCACCAATCAGGAATGACAGCGGCACGAATACCTCGTGACCACGCACCGGACCATTCTGGAACGGTACGTTCAACGGCAGGTGACGGCGACCGATATCCAGTCCCGGGGTATCGTGGGGCAGCAGTGCCAGCGAAATACCAATGTCCTCGCGAGCCCCCAGCAACGCATCAGGATCGAACAACTGAAAAGCCAGACCGACGACGGTAGCCACCGGTGACAGGGTAATGTAGCGTTTGTCGAAGGTCAGGCGCATCCCCAACACCGTCTCGCCTTGCCATTCGCCCTTGCAGACAATACCGAAATCAGGGATCGAGGTGGCATCCGAACCGGCGTACGGACCGGTCAAGGCAAAACAGGGCACATCTCTACCATCCGCAAGCCGGGGCAAATAGTGGTTCTTCTGTTCCTCGGTTCCGTACTGCAGCAGTAATTCGGCAGGTCCGAGAGAATTGGGCACTGCTACCGTCGAAGAAGCCACCGCCGACATGCTGGCCAGCTTCTGCAGCACGGCAGAATGGGCCAGCGCGGAAAACTCGAGTCCCCCGTACTGTTTGGGGATGATCATACCGAAAAAGTGGTTCTTCTTGATAAACTCCCAGACCTGCGGCGGCAAATCAGCCAGTTCATGGGTAATCTGCCACTCATCCAGCATTCCGCACAGTTCTTCGACCGGGCCGTCCAGAAAGGCCTGCTCAGCCGCAGACAATACCGGCTTGGGCTGACTCAGCAATACGTTCCAATCGGGCTTGCCGGAAAACAGCTCACCTTCGAAACCAATCGTGCCAGCCTCCAGGGCGGTCCGCTCGGTATCAGACAAGCTGGGCAAGGCCTTACGAAAAGCACTGAGTAACGGCTTACTGAATAACGAACGCCGCAGTGGACGAATAGCGAATGGCAGCACCAACAGCGCAAAGACCAATAGGACAATACCCATCGCCAGTACGGTTCCAGCAAGCAGTCCCACCACAGCTATAGTCGCTGCAGTCAGCAGCCCCCAAACCACTACGCCAAGCCGTATGTAGGTACACGCCAGCGTTACCACCAACGCAGCGAGAATCATCAGCAAGATACTCATGTTGTGTTCACCTCGATAATGCGCGCTGCTTGCGGCAGGGCGCGTACAAAATTCTCGATCGCCACAGTGAATGCATCGTTGGCATCCCCAGCAACCATATGGGTGGCTTTAGGTAGTTGCACATGCTGTGCCTGCGGCAACAATTGTAAAAACTCATCCACAGTCCGATCCGAAACCACATCACTCTGGCCACCTGAAATTAGCAAAGTCGGCAGGCGGATGTTGCGGGTAGCCTCCAGCAGCATAGGCTGGTAACGCTCACCCTCCCCGGCCACCGCATCCAGCAATTCCGGGTCCCAGTGCCAGTGCAACCGGCCATCGTCGGAGGCTCGCAACAAGGCCCGTAAACGCTCTTCATTCTTGCGCTCACGGCGGTGTGGAAGATACTTTCCGATAGCCGCCATAACCTCATCGATATCCGCAAAGCCTTCTGGATAAGCACGCATGAAGGCCAGAATCCGTTCGACCCCGCGGGCTTCCCAGCGTGGGGTGATATCAACCAGCACCAAGGCCGACAGCGGCGGCGAGGGTAAAGTGCCTGCCAAGGCGATCCCCAGCAATCCCCCCATTGAGGCGCCGATCAGTACAGGTGGTTCGGACTCGGCAGTAGCCAGCGCCTGTAAATCGGTGATGAACTGCTGCAGGTGATAATTGCCGGCCGGCATACGATCACTTTCACCATGCCCGCGTGCATCGAAACTCAGACACTGCCAACCGCTTGCCGCCAAAGCCCGACAGGCGCCACTCCAAGCATGACGGGTCTGCCCGAAACCATGCGCAAACAACAGGCACGGTGCCGCAGGATCGCCCCAGCGTTCCGTGGCCAGCTCAATACCATCTGCCATCCGGACTCGAACCACTGGGGGAAAACTGCTTGGGATATTTGAGCTGACCATACTTTTCAGTATGGTCAATTGCCGCACACAAATCAATGTGCATAAGTATGTATGGGGTAGACGGGTCTTTTGGCCTACTGCCCCGACCCCGCTACCATTGGCAGATGGAAAAAATCTCCAAGCCCCAACGTAACCGCCGTCTCAGCACCACCGATTGGGAATGCGCGGCGCTGCATGCGCTCGCCGAGCACGGTCTGGGCGGCCTGGCAATCGAAAGCCTGGCGCGGCAGCTTGGGGTCACCAAGGGCAGTTTCTACTGGCACTTCAGCAGCCGTGATGCGCTACTTGACGCCACCCTGGAACGCTGGGAACGCGATGTGGAGCGCACCTTGTTGGCCGAGATTGCCCCACAAGGAGACCCTCGGGCCCGGCTGCGTGAGCTATTTCGACGGATCGCCCGCGAAGTGCAGCCACATCAAGTTTACGCCTCGCTGCTACGCACGCTCGATCATCCACGGGTTCAGCCGATGATGGCCCGGGTATCGCAGCGGCGGATGGATTTTCTGGCCCTGGCCTTCCGCCAGGCGGGCCTGAATCGGGAGGCAGCCACCCATCGAGCCCGTCTGACCTATGCCGCTTATATTGGCTTTCTACAAACCAACGTACATCTTGGTCTGCCGCGCCTGTCCCATGAGGACTATGACGCCTACGTTGAGCATGTGATCGATACGCTGATTCCCCGCTAACGCCAGCTTCCGGCCCATCCCAACCGGCCCCGTTGCAATAAACGGCTGCCGTCACCACGGCCGTTGCGCTGCACTGCGTCTTGTCAACGCCGACGTAGCAGGCTAGTTTGCCGGATTCGCGTAGGGAACAGGGCACATGAGCAGTCAATTGGAAACACTCAACGAGTGGGTACAGGCAACCGCCCGCAGAACCCGACCGGATCGTATTCACTGGTGCGACGGTTCGGACACGGAAGCCCAGGCTTTGACCGAGTTGATGCTGGCCAGCGGTGAACTGATCGCCATCAATCCCACGACTCATCCGGACTGCTACCTGCACCGCTCCGATCCAGATGACGTGGCGCGGGTTGAACATCTGACTTTTATCAGTACCCAGCAGCGTGATGCAGTGGGTCCGAACAATCACTGGATGAGTCCGCATGATGCCCATCTCAAGATGGATGCGCTATTCGATGGCTGCATGCAAGGCCGAACTTTGTACGTGGTGCCGTACTGCATGGGGCCTATCGATTCCCCCCTGTCGCGTTGCGGCGTGGAAATCACCGACAGTCCCTACGTCGTCGCCAATATGCGCCTCATGACCCGCATGGGACAAGCCGCACTGCAGCGTATCGAGCGTGAAGCACGCTTCGTCAAAGGGCTGCATTCCACCGGTGAACTCAATCCCGAACGCCGCTTCATCCTGCACTTCCCCGAGGAAAACCTGATCCAGTCTTACGGCTCAGGCTACGGCGGCAATGCCCTGCTGGGTAAAAAATGCCATGCCCTGCGCATCGCCTCCTGGCAGGGCCATCAGCAAGGCTGGCTGGCTGAACACATGCTCATCGTGGGTATCGAGAACCCCCAGGGTGAGACTCACTACATTGCGGCCGCCTTTCCCTCGGCCTGTGGTAAAACCAATCTCTCCATGCTTATTCCCCCGGCAAGCTACCGTCGTGCTGGTTGGAAAATATGGACCGTCGGTGACGACATCTGTTGGATGCAACCGGGTGCCGATGGCCGGCTCTGGGCTATCAATCCCGAGGCTGGCTTCTTCGGCGTCGCCCCCGGGACCAGCCGCAAGACCAATCCCAACGCCTTGGCCATGCTTACCCATGACACGATCTTCACCAACGTCGCCCTCACCAACGACGTACAGCCTTGGTGGGAGGGACTGCATGACGGCCAACCGGCTATTGACTGGCAAGGTCGAACTTTCGACCCCGCCAATGGCCCGGCTGCCCACCCCAATTCACGCTTCACCGTTCGGGCCGATCAATGCCCGAGCTGGTCAAGTCATGCCGAGGATCCACAGGGCGTCCCCATCAGTGCGATCGTCTTCGGTGGCCGTCGCGCCAACCTGATACCTTTGGTGTTCGAGGCTCGTGATTGGACTCACGGAGTCTTGGCGGGGGCCTCAATGGCTTCGGAAACCACCGCCGCCGCCACTGGTAAGGTCGGGGTACTGCGTCGCGACCCCATGGCGATGAAGCCATTTTGCGGCTATAACTTCGGTGATTATTTCGCCCATTGGCTGTCTTTCGATCGCCCCGGAGCCAAACTGCCGAAAATCTTCCATGTCAACTGGTTTCGCAAGAATCAGCAGGGGGATTTTTTATGGCCGGGTTTCGGTGACAATCTACGGGTACTCGAGTGGATTCTGGGACGCTGCCACGGTCATACCGGTGCTACGGAAACTCCGATCGGCTTTCTGCCACGAATCCAGGACCTCAATCTACACGGCCTCAACCTCGACCCGGCTCAGCTCGAATCCCTGTTACACGTGGACCCTGTCGCCTGGGGCGAAGAGTTGCAGGGGATTGGAGAGTATCTGGCGGACTATGGCGAACACCTACCGCAGCAGCTCGAACTGGCGCGGCAAGGGATGGCTGATGCGCTGGACGCAGAGCGTCCGTAAGCGGGTGACGCCGCAGAGCGGTGCCAGCAAATAAAAATCCCGTTCTCCCGGGCACAGCGCAATGCTCTTTCCGTCACCCCGGGCAATGACCGGGATCCGCGTATCAGCTCGTCATCCCGGGCGTAGACCCGGGATCCACAATCTTCGGTAGCGTCCGAGCAAGCCTCCAACGTGATCCGGGCCGAGTGGATTCCTGCCTACGCAGGAATGACGAAGGGGAGAGTGGCGCCAGCTTGTCCATGGCCGTGGTTCGCGGTGCGGGGCCAGGATCAATCCCGCGGGGTAGCCGGCAAGATTGTCCGGCTGCGGCTTCAGTGGGGTGGTACCGAAGGGAGTTCCAACAACTCCGGCAACAGCTGGGCATAGCGTTGCCAACGGCCTATCGAACGCGTGTAAATATCCTGGCGAGCCTGCCATAGACTGGCCGTTCCAATAGAGGTGATCTCAGTTCCAGTACGCATGGCTGCGAACGAGTCCAGGCCCAGCCAGTCCAACAACGAATCCAGGGTCGTTTGTGGCTCCGCTACCAGGGCCTCGTATTCGACTTCGTATAAATCCAAACCGCCTCCAGCCCGGGTCTGCTCAAACAGGCTTGCCGCATCCCGGGCCACCTCGGCAATATCAGAAAAATCCTGAGCAAAGCCATAATCGGTATGGGCGAATTGCTGAAAATACAGTGACAGCGCAGTATCGCGTGGTTCACGTCGACAGACGATCACCGCCGCATCCGGGAACAAGCTGGCGATCAGGCCGAGGTAACGCAGATTCATGGGATTCTTGTCCAGGTACACCTTGCGCGGTGCATCATCCTGGTACAGATGAGCTCTATAGAAGTGGGTGGCCTGCTGCAGATTGCTGGTATCGCCGGGTAATCCGGCATACCCCCATTGCCTGGCCACATAGTCGAGAAATGGCAGTTCGCCGCGTTGGGCGATCTCAGCATGACGCCCCAGACGCTCGGCCAACAAGGTGGTACCACTGCGCGGCATGCCGAGCACGAACAGCGGGCGCCCTTGATGAGCTTCTACTTTCAATGCTCCTGCCGACCAACTCCTGGCTCGTTCGATACCCGCCTGCCAGGCACTGCGATCCCAGGGCCGCAACTGTCTTTCCTGCTGGTTGGCTTGCCGCAACCAGCGCGCCGCCTGTGCATCTTCACCCAGATCGTCAAAGGCCTTGGCCCGTGCAAACCATAACGCCGTTCGGGCCGAGGTCCCCAACTGCGGTCTGGCCTCCAGTTGCTCGAACAGAGCCAAGTCGGGATGGCTGCTATCGGTATAACGCTGCAGGTGAGCGAGTGCCGCATGGATAGGCCAGGCATCGAGATCAAAGCCGGCTTCAATGGCTTCCAGATAGTGCCCTCGGGCCTCGGCAAAGCGCCCCAGCGACTGCTCCAGGCTGCCCATCCTGGCCAATATCATGGGGCGTTGAGGATCTACCGGCTGGTCGAGAAGCTGCCGACAGATTGATAGTGCCGACTCGCCCCGCTCGATATTCTTGAGAAAGTTGACACACTCCATTTTCAGCGGCAAGCCAATATCCGCCCTGGCAAGCTCAATCACTTGCTGGGCCGCTGCACCCCAACGGCCCTGGTTACGTAGATCGGCAGCCTGTTGCAGCATCGGTTCAGGCCTCATAGCCAAGTTGCTCCAGAACCGGCTGCAAAATCGGCAACAGCGGCTGCATCCAGCTGGCATACCGCCGCCAGCGTTCTACAGCATCCTGATTGATAGGCTCGACGACCTGCGCATAGCTGGGGGTGCTGATGTAACCACGGGTCTGGGCATGGGTTTGGAAATCTTTCATGGCCGTCGTATCGGACACCCCAAGAAACGCCCCCAAATCGGTGAGGGTGGCATCCAGGTCAGCGACCAGATCCTCGTAGCTGACGACCAACAAGCGCGGCTGCAGCAGCTCAAGGTGATACTGCCAGTGTTGATGAAAGGCGACATATTCATACGCCAGGCGTTCGAGTGATGCACATAGCGCTCGCACCTCAGGATCCTGGAAGTCCTGTTGATAGCAACTGAGGATGGTGGCTCCCGGATGGCGCTGACAGAAGATGATCGGCGCCTGCGGGAAAAGCCGCATGATCATCGGTAAGGCCAGCATGTTCAGCGGATTCTTGTCGACCAGACGCATCCCTTGCGGCAAATTTACGACAGACCGTACCTTGTCCCAGTATTGCTGCCGCAACACCTCCAGCTGTTCGGCTGTCAAAGTCGACAGATTGTCTGGATAGGCTCCGGCTGACGACGCCATGTGCCGGACCTGTTGCAGAATAAAGGGGCGCTCATCCATAGAGCTGAAAAGTGGGTGCGCGGAGAGCATTTGCTCGAGCAGGGTGGTACCTGAACGCGGGAAGCCCATCACGAAAACCGGAGGGGGTTGTGCTTCAGGCACAGCCGCTCGCAGCCATGAACCCGCTACCGCTGTAGAAATCCGCTGGTCGGCCATTTTCAGGTCACCTTGATGCCCGCTACCCGGCTGCCATAGCGGCTGTCCCGGCAAGGCTCGTGCCCGATGTGCCTCGGCCAGAGCATCCATTGCGGCCTGGGTATCATCGAGCCGATCACAGGCTCGGGCGAGTCCGAACCACAGCACCGCACGCTCGCGCCACGGGGTATCGAGCGCCAGGGCCGCTTCAAAACACCCACGCGCAGACCGATAATCCTGGCGCCGCATTGCCAACGTGGCGAGGATGCTGAGTAACTCCTGCCGGGCCTGCAGATCGACCACCTGCTCAGCGGATGGCAAATCATTGACGATGGCCACTGCAGCCTCGAGCTGATTGATACGTTCGAAGCCAAACGCTCGGCGTACCGCCGCTCGTACCGCCAGGGAGGCCTCCGCAAACGGTTGCTGCAGAAGCTGCTGCCCCTCATCGAAACGACCCAGTTGCAATAGCAACCCGCCCAACTCCAGCCGCGCCTCGGCGGAAATATCCACCCAACCCGAACCATCCTCGAGCAACCGCTGGGTGCTCGCATTATCGCCTTCGGCATGACAGGCCAATGCTGCCCAAACCCGCATACTCGGTTCCACTTCATCCAGCTCACATGCCGCCAGCAGGTGTTCACGAGCCTGGCTATACTCGCCACGATTGAGATGCAACAGCCCGATGTTGGCGTGGAGTCGGGCATGCTTCGGCTGTAGCGCCAGCGCTTTTCGATAAGCGGGAAGTGCGCGCTCGACATTTCCCTGGGCCCGGTAGATATTACCCAAATTATTCCAATGCTGCCAAGTGTCCGGGTATTTACCGACCAAACGGTCCAGTATCTTCGCCGCCGCCGTAAGATTGCCCATGTGCTGCTCACTGACGGCCAGCATGGACAGCGCCGCTTCGTTGCCAGGCATGGCCTGAACCAGTTCACCAGACATCCGCAGCGCCTCGGCATAGCGCTGTTGTTGCAGAGCCTCAAGGATCCGGTGAATCAGCTGCGCAGACATGACGGACATAACCCGGAAAGATTCATTCCGGGTGATACCCCCAATGATCCATAATCGGTTTGAGAATCGGCAGCAGCGGATCCAGCTGTTCGTGATAACGCTGCCACCGATCCACCGCCTTGTTGTTCAAGGGTTTCACCACCTGAGTATAGCTCGGGGTGCTGATGTAACCCTTGGCACGCGCATGCTCGTCAAACCGAAGCAGCGGTGAAACATCCTGCAAGCCCAGAAAATCACCGAGCAAGCGAGTATGTTTGAGCGGATCGTCCAGCAGATCCTCGTAACGAATCTCCAGCACCTGAGGATGCAGCAGTTCGATATGGTCAAACCAAAGTTGCATGGTGCTGACATAACCTCGGGCCAATCTTTGTAACGTCGAGCAAAGAATCTGAAACGCCGGAGCGCGGAAACTCTGCATGTAGCAACTGAGTATCACATCCGCCGGGTGGCGCAGCATCAGGATAACCCGAGCCTGCGGGAATATCCGCATCAGAATAGGCAACCTGAGTATATTTAGAGGATTCTTGTCAACCAAGCGCTGGCCAGCATCAAGCGTAACAACCGTCGCAACGTGTGACCAGTAGACCTTTCTCAGCTGCTCGGCCGTGGCGCTATCGATACGTCCCAGATCACCTGGATAGGCATAGCCCGCCTTCTCCATGGTTTCTATGACATCTTGTATAAATGCCTGCTCGTCCATGGACTGCAGATCAGGGTGAGCGTCGAGCATCTGCTCGAGCAAGGTCGTTCCGGAACGGGGAAAGCCCACCACAAAGATCGGTGAGGCCGCCTCATCGGGCGCCTCGATAGGACCCCACAGCCGGCCTGCTTCGGGCACCCGATGGCTCTCGACTGCCAGCGGTTCACTGACAGGATCGGCGAGTTCCGGTTCCAGACGTAAGGCCGACTCGAGTTGGGCTGCATGCCCCTTCCGCAACGCCTGCATCGTTGCAGTGCTATCGCCCAGGCGATCACAACATTTCGCCAGCAGAAAATAATAGGGGGCATTCGGGGCCGTAGCATTACCCTGTTGCAAAATCTGCTCATAAAGTAAACGGGCCGGCTGAGGATGGTCAGAACGCATCAGCAGGGCCGCCCGTAGAGAAAGTTCTTCGCTACTGGATGGGATATCTGGTCCGGCAATATCTAGTAACGCCTCGGCCTCGGCGATGCGATTGGAGCGTTCGTACAACGCAGCCAGTTGCAGACGGGCCCTGTTGGATTGCGGATAGTGGTGCATCAACTGTTTGAGGCGGGTTTCGGCTTGTTCAAGCCTCTCAATCTGGATCAACGCTGTGGCAAGGTCTACCTCAAAATCCTCACCCAGATGCGGCCAGCCTTCACAGCCGACCAGTAGATGCCTGGCGGTGTCAACATCGGCACAGGCATGGCAGGCCAGTGCCCCATAGATACGCGGCTCTGGAAGACCGGAATCGGCCTGGAATGCAGCCAGCATCAGCTCCCGTGTTTCGACCATATCACCCTGCTGCCAGCGCAACAAACCCATATTGGAAAGCAGTACCGGATCACCCGGATGCAAGGCCAGGGCCCGCCGATACATGGCTTCAGCACCTTTGAGATCGCCGCTTTGACGCAAAATCGTTGCCAGGTTGCTGAAATGCCCGGCTTGCCGGGGTTGCAGTTCAGTTAAACGACGATACAAGGGCAAGGCCTCGACCCATCGCTCTTGGCTACTCAGAGCCACAGCAAGAACCAGCAAGGCCTGCACATCGTCATCGTTACTGGCCAGCCTGGCCTGAGCTGCTTGCTCAGCCTCCTTGTAGCGCTGCGCGTTGAGGGCTTGAAACAGTGCGTCGTCTGAAAAAATGGTCATAGAGCTATCTCGATAAACCTACTACGCGGCCCGATTGTCGCGTTGTGTCCTCGCTCACTCCTTGCCTATCTACATGATATGTCTTGGAGATTCGCTCTGGAGTGTCTTGTACTCGAACCGTTTTACGGCATTTCCGACTACCCATCATTGCACGGGATAAAAAAGTGCCGCGCAGCTTTCACTGCGCGGCAAGAGTTTTTACTTACTTCGAAACAACTTGGACTTGACTTAGAACTTGACCGTCGCCCGCGCCCAGTAATAACGCCCAATGACATCGTAAGTATTGACATCGGTATTAGCGTTGATCACCACGTTCTGGGTGAAGATCGGTGGCTGCTTGTTGAACGCGTTGTTGATTCCGATCTGGAACATGGTATTGATCGGGGCAATCTCGTAACCCAATGAGAAATCATTGTAGGTATAGGAGCCGAAATTGAATTGCGTCCACGCACCAGTACCGAAGTCCTGGATCGGCACACCGATCTTACCAATGTAGCGCATCCGCCACACCGCACTCCACGGTCCACGGGTCCAGTTAACCGTTGTCAGAGCGCGCCAGCGGGCAAAGTTACCGAACTGGCTAGTGTACTTACCGGCATTCACGATCGGCGCAACGCTGGATACACCCGGTACCGGAATGTCCGTATATTTGGCAATATAGGTGCTATTGAAGCGTACCGAGAGATTGCCCGGATTAAAGCCGAAGGTATTGAAGTGCGGCAAGCGATAACGGAATCCAAAGTCGACACCCGAGGTATCGAGCCGTCCCAGATTAACGGTTGGCGTAAAGATATTGGAAATCCGACCGATCGGAATACGATGGATCAGGCCACAAAACGCACTAGCCGGATTATTGAAGCAAATATCGGCTACGGTTTGCGCCTGAACGCTCACAATGGTGTCATTCAGATAAATGCGCCACAGATCGACGCTAGTCGAAAAGCCCGGCAACCAGCTGGGATCGTAGACAAAGCCGAAATCGAAGCTCTTACCGAACTCAGGCTTAAGGGAATACCCTGCGTACTTCGAACCGGAAACGATCGAATTAGTCTGCGAAACGGAAGGTGCTGCAATACCGGTACTTGGAATTGCCGTCGCACCGGTCGAAGCACCGCAGGCCGCATTTTCAGAGGCCGGACTGACACCTGGAATATACCCAATGCACGGATCGACAAAGGTCGGCGCACTGTTCTGTGGGCCGGCAAACACATCACTGATCGAAGGGGCACGGAAAACCTGCGAAACGGTACCACGCAGCAGCAAGTCCTTAATCGGCCGCCACTCCACAGCAATCTTGGAGTTGGTAGTGCTACCGGCAATGGAATACTTCGAATAGCGGGTGCCGATGTCCACATTCAGAGCATGGGCCAAAGGCATGTCCTTGAGGATGGGAATCAATACCTCGGCGTAGGCTTCCTTGACACTGAAGCCACCCTGCAAGCCAGACGAACAACCGGTTCCCAGCGGGCAGGTACCCGTAAACTGGTTGATCTGAATGTCAGAGCTCACCGATGAATTGGTGTATTCCTTACGGTACAAGGATCCCACGGCCAAGCTAACGGTGCCCGCAGGCAGCTCAAACAGATCGCCATTGGCGTTAAACGAGGCCTGACGACTGGTATAAATGGACTGGAAGAACGGATTTGCAGTGAACTTCTTGAGCAGTGCCGCCTGAGCCGGAGCATTGATATTGAAAATGTTGATGGGCGTACAACCTGAGATCACGTTACCTGGGGTTCCGCAAACCACCACACCCGAACTATTCATGAACGATGGGCCAAATGCCTGGTTGGCCTGTTTAAGATTGACGTAGTTTCGTTCCTGGTAACCCTGAGAGAAGTGACCGTAATTGATATCGGCATCCCACTGCCAGGAGGTATCGCCGACATTACCCCGCAAACCGGTGAACACCTGGTCGGTGGTGGTGCCGTACTGAGATATACGCTGCCCCAGGCCGGTAAAACGAACCTCGAAGCGATTGCCGGAGGCATTGGAGAATGCGACGCCTGCCGGATTGTAGTAACTCAGTGCTGAGATCACCAGCGGACTGGGGATACCGGTATCGGCCAACGACGGGGCCACGGCCGAATGCGAGGTGGTCTTGTTGTGGAAGATATCCAGATAGGCCTGCACGTTATCGGTCAACTGATAATGGCCCATCACGAACAAATCGGTGCGTTCCTGTGGCGTCTGGATCAGGTTCTGAGCCTGATAATTAAAAGTATCCGAGGACACGCGAGGTCTGTAGTCGGACAGGGATGTCCCGTTGGTGCCGGTGATGCGGACCAGATCCTGGTTACCAAAGACCAGACGTCCGTTCGGGATGCGGCTGGAACCAAAGGACATGACACTACCGGAGACCAGATATAGCGCCTTGTTGGAGAAACTCCGGTTATTGGAAGAAATGGCATTAAACTTGTTGTAGGAGATGCCGGCGACAATACTGCCCTTGTCGGTAGTCTGGCCGAACATGAAGGACTCGCCTTGAGTGGCGCCATCGCTGTAATCGGTGATTCCATAATTGGCGCTGAACTCGGCACCCTGGAAGTTCTTGCGCATGATGAAGTTGATCACGCCGCCGATGGCATCGGAACCGTACACTGACGAAGCGCCATCTTTCAGCACTTCAACCCGCTCAACCATCGCTGCCGGAATCTGGTTGATGTCATTATTGACGACACGGTGGCCATCAATAAGCATCAAGGTACGCTGTGAACCAAGGCCGCGTAGGGATACCGACGCCGCACCATCTCCGCCGCCATTATTGACGTAGGGATTGGTGGCCTGGCCGGAAATAGACGGCATCGACTGGATCAGATTGCCCAGGGTGACCGCGCCACTCTGGGTGATGTTCTGACGTGAAATGGTAAAAATGGGGTTAGCCGTCTCGATGTCCACGCGGCGAATGCGCGAACCGGTAACCACGATGGTCTTGAGTTGCTTGGCCTGCTTGTTCTGGGTCGTGGCGCTACCGGCAGTCTGCGCAATGGCGCTGCCGGCCACGCCTACCGCGGCCACTGCACCCAGCGTCAAAGCTAGGCGTACAGCCGAGGTAAGTTTATTCGTATCGAAGTTCATACTGACTCTCCAACGTCGGTGAGGTGACACATGTGTCGTTATGAAATGCAGCATCCGTGTGCGGCCTGAACAGGCCGTCCAAACCCTGGTCACGGCGACTGTAACAAGTTTCTAACCGTCTGGGAATCCCCTGTTCACATTGGCTTACCCCTGAAACCCGATGTTGCAGCGCACATATCGACTAATATAGAAATGACTACGATGGCTTTTTTGGAGGCGTGACGATGGCTACGAAGTAGCAGAAACACTTAGGCACCTCAATATGTAGCGAGAAGTTCGAGAACCCAACGCCTCGGAGCGGGTCTCCGAGACCTATCAGGCTGATAGGCGATGAGTGAATGAACACACAACGCAGCAAGCGGGCCGCGTAACCGACTGTTCACGGCGCCCATTTCTGGGAGCCATAGCAAGACAACCTTGGGAAAAGATTAGAGATCCTGCTGATACTGTACGTACGGGATACGTGCTGTGCCATTGGCATTGGCGGTGCCCGGAGGCGGCTTGCCTTGCGACCACAGATTCTGAGTGCCGATGCTCAGCGCGCCATGCCACGGTAATCGCCAGGTGATACCCAGATCCAGCGTAGTCCAGCCTGATTCACTGCCCGGTACCAAACGCGGGCCATCGGGTACCAGCACGCGGCCGGTAATCACCCCGCTGAAGGCCCCACGATTCAAACTGAGCCGCAAGGATTTTTCACTGAACGAGGATAGCCCGGGCAACAGCAGTGGATTGGTAGCGATCTGCCCATACCCGGCTCCCAAGCCCAGCAGGGTCTGGCCCAGGGCTATCTGGCCCTGGGCGCGCAGCTTAGTTGAGTTACCTGCCAAGCCCAGCGGCAGCTGGCCCCAGTTACCTGCCAGTAAATCGGGAACAACACGCCCCGGCCCAGGCAACCCGGACGGGCGCGATAGACCCAAGGCTAATTCGAAACCCAAACCTTGGTGAGTAAAGCCAACCCCTAGCTCGGCACCTGCTGTCATAGCTGCCACCGAACCACCTGCGCCAAGGCAGGATGAATATGGCCCCAAGGTTGCGGAACAATCCGGGGTCAATTTCCAGGTACGCTGACTCACCCGGGCATCCGCATGCAGGCCGTTGTCAAATTGATAGCGTAAGGTTTCGGTAAGCAACGGTGAAGCATCCACGGCCCGTAGACTGAATGAATGGCCCGCTACTAGAAAAGGCGCATTCAGCGAAGCGCTGGCAGCCGGCTTGACCGAGGCTATGATAGCCAGCAGGCGACCGTCGCGGGAGCGCCATAATGGCAACACCACGCCTGGTGCGATCTCAGCCACCTGTACGGGGGCCTGGTGCAGCAGCTGATTAGCATACTGTTGCTCAATAACCTGGGTTCTGGCCCCGGCAACCGGCAGCGTCGCCTGGGCCTGTACCATCAGGGGCAGGATGACGAACAGAGCTGCCAAGTATTGTAGAGAACGCGCAAGCATCGTTATTTCTTCGACTATGTTACCGGTGAGACGTTATTGTAAGGTAGTTGAATGTTACATCGTTTTACATTTATCTAATAGCATCGGCACTGCGTAACAAGACTTTATGGCTCATCTCGTGACCACCCGCACAATTTCGCAACACCGCCCCCATTGATATGGTGACACCGTCTGCAAAACTCCAGCTGCCGGACTTGCCCGATCTGGTCGGATCGCTGTTCTGCGCCAATCAACCTACTGATCTGGCTAGCGCCGCCGAGCACTTGCGGGCTGCAGCAGCAGAGCTTCCCAGCGCACCTGCCACCTCATTGTTGCGCTGGGCTGAGAGCTTAATCGAGACGCAGCAGCAGCATATCGATGAGTTGGAAAGCCTACGCCACGAGGTGGGCAGGTTACAGCAAGCCGAACGCTTGCAGCGGGCTCTGTATGCTATTGCTGAACAAGCTGAGGCTCAACAACCCCTGCATGAAGTCATGCGACGTCTGCATGGCATCGTACGCAGTCTGACCTACGCTGAAAACTGCTTTTTTGTCCTCTACAATCGGCAGCAGCAAACTGTGCGCTTCGGCTACTACGCCGACATTACCGATGCCAATCCACCCGATGCCGAACGTAGTTTCCCACTGGATGATCTTCGGCAGAGCCCAACCTGGTATCTACTGCGCAATGGCCGAGCTCTGCGCGGATCGCTCGATAGCATCGCTGATCAAGTGGACGGACTACTCAACCCTATCGGGCCGGCATGTGTGGACTGGTTGGGGGTGCCGATGTTGCGTGACCAGGAGGTAATAGGAGCCATTGCGGTACAAAGTTACCGTGAGGACGCCCGTTACTCTGATGCTGATCAAACCCTACTGACCTATGTAGCCCAACATATACAAGTGGCATTGGAAAGACGTGAAAACCGGGCCGAGCTGGAACATCGCGTCACGCAACGGACCGAAGCATTACGGGATGCCAATCAGGTTCTGCAGCAACAGGTACTTGAGCGCCAGCGTGGTGAACGCCTGCAAGCAGCCCTGTTCCGGATCGCTGAACTGGCCGGGACCAGCGACTCCCTGGAAACCTTCTATGCCGCCGTACACCACGTTGTCGGTGGGTTACTGTATGCCCGCAACTTTTATATCTCACTGCTCTCTGATGATACCCAGGAATTGCATTTCCCCTATGCAGTGGATGAGCAGGACGGCAGTCCACAACCCCGCCGGGTCAGCCATGGGTTAACCGAATATGTGCTGCACCACGGTGCTGCCCTGCTTGCCAATCGCGACATCATCAAGAAACTCCGCGAATCCGGTGAAGTGGTACAGATGGGCACGGATCCCGAATCCTGGCTGGGTGTACCGCTGGTGATCGGGGAGCGTTGCGTGGGTGCCCTGGTGGTACAGAGCTACAGCACTGAGCATTGCTACACCACCCGCGATCAGGATCTGCTTACCTTTGTGTCCTATCACATTGCCAACGCGCTGGACCGTCGGCGTGCGGCCGACTCACTCAAACTTGCCAATACCGATCTTGAACGGCACGTTGCGGAACGCACCCGGGCCCTGGCCCTGGCCAATCGTGATCTACGCGAACAAATTGCTGAACGTGAACGAGTCGAGCGCCGCCTGAAATTCGAAACCCTGCACGATTCACTTACTGGCCTACCCAATCGCATCCTGTTGACGCAACGGCTCGAGCATGCCCTGGAACGGATTCACATGGATCCAGCCCGACATTTCGCGGTACTGTTCCTTGACCTGGATCGATTCAAGATCATCAATGATTCTGTCGGCCACCTGATCGGTGATGACCTGTTGTGTCAGGTTGGTAATCGCATCCGTTCCTGCCTCAAAACCCAGGACGTGGTAGCCCGCATGGGGGGCGATGAATTCGCGGTACTACTGGAAGGGATCACCGGTCTGCAAGACGCCAGTCAAGTTGCTGACCGGGTGCTGGCCTCAATGCAGGCTCCATTCCAGATTGGTGCCAAGGAAGTTTTCACTTCTACTTCAATTGGCATCATTCTGTCTGAGCAGCGCTACACCCGACCGGAGGACCTGCTTAGAGACGCCGACGCCGCCATGTATCGAGCCAAGTCCGATGGGCGGCAACGCTGGGCCGTGTTCGACGAGCAATTGCGCTTGGAAGCCGTCACCCTCCTCGATCTCGAGGTCGATCTGCACCGGGCCCAGAGCCGTAATGAATTCCTGCCCTTCTATCAACCCATTGCCGGGATCCAAGACGGTACCATCGTGGGCTACGAGGCCTTGATGCGCTGGCAACATCCCACTCGTGGGATCTTGTCCCCCGACGATTTTCTTGGTGTTGCCGATGACAGCGGCGTCTCTGAGGCCATGGACTGGATGATTTTCGAACAAGTAACCGGTGAAATCGGTCGCCTACTTGGCACTCAGTCGGGCTTTGTCAGCATCAATCTGTCGGCAAAGCATTTCAGTAATAGCGGTCTGACCGGACGTCTGCTGGCCATGCTGGCCCGCCATAACGTCCCCCCGGAACGTTTACGGGTCGAGGTAACCGAACGGGTACTGCTGGATAACCCACAAACCTTCAGACAGATTCTCAATGAATTGCGTGAACAGGGCATCTACATATCCCTGGATGATTTTGGTACCGGCTATTCCTCGCTGAGTTATCTACACCAGTACCGCTTACATGCGCTGAAAATCGACCGTTCCTTCATTACCGGGTTGGCCGATGGCAAACAAGGCAGCAGCTTTGCCGTAGTGCGTGCCATCCAGGCTCTGGCGACCACGCTTGATCTGCAACTCATCGCCGAGGGAATTGAAAACGAGACCCAGCGCGAACTGATCGCCCAGATTGGTTGCCCGTATGGTCAGGGCTACCTGTTTGGGCGCCCGCAACCGCTACGCCACTGGTTGGCATTGCGCCAAGGTGCGGTAGCCTGATTGCAGCTCCCGGCAGTCACCGCCGATCACCTCACTTGCAGCACCGAGCCACCTAGGTCAAAACACCGATGTGGCAACTCGGCGGATGGGTCTATCTGCCTCGATGAGCCACCGTGCAGGCCTCGTAGCATCGCGCTAAACTTGTGCCACAGGGCTGCCAACCATAGGGAACATACAATGTGTCAGGTTAAACATCTACTTGAAGGCAAGGGTTCCGACGTCTATTCGATTGACCCGGACCAAACCGTTCTGGAAGCACTCCAGCACATGGCTGAGCATCGTATCGGGGCCTTGCTGGTGATGCGTAATGAGAAGCTTCTCGGCATCATTTCCGAACGTGACTATGCACGGAAAGTCATTCTTCTGGGCCAGCATTCCAACGATACCCCGGTGAAGGAAATCATGTCCTCGACACCGGTCTCCGTTACCCCAGAAGAATCGGTCGAGGCCTGTATGAAACTCTGTACCGAAGGGCGCTTCCGGCACCTTCCGGTAGAGCAATCCGGACGGGTTGTCGGTGTGATATCAATCGGTGATCTGGTTAAGGCGGTTATCGACGATCAAGCTACCGAGATCGAGCAATTACAACGCTATATTGTCAGCTGAGCCGACCGGAAGCATAATCTCGTCCCGCTGGGAAAGAAGAACAGGGGCGGTTTACATTGGCCATTCTCGCGCAGGCGTGAATCCACCAACCGGCCCTCTTGTCGTCATTCCTGCGCAGGCAGGAATCTACCCGGCCCGGAAAGTGTCGGAGGTTCCATCGGAACTTTAGGCAATGTCGCCAGTACGTGGATCCCGGGTCTCCGCTACGCTCCGCCCGGGATGGCAGACTTTAGCGCTGTGTACCTGCACTGTCGTAGATTGGGCCGGTATAGGAGACCTAAGCTGCCCACCACAGCCACAGGCGCTCTGTAACCAGAGGGGATTACGGTACCCGCAATCTGTTAACACAGATGCGATGCAGTCTTGCCAGACAATGGCTTGACGAGCACTGTAAAGGTCTGTGGCAAACGGAGTCACCTATGACTTTTGACAGCATCATCATCGGCGCCGGTTCGGCTGGCTGCGTGCTTGCCAACCGTCTGTCGGCTGACCCCGCCCGGCGGGTACTGCTGGTTGAGGCCGGACCTAGCGATTGGCACCCCTTCATCCACATGCCTGCCGGCTTAGCCAAGCTGATGAGTCGCTCCAGGATCAACTGGAACTACGACACCGAGCCCGTGAGTGAGCTCGAAAACCGCCGGCTATGGTGGCCGCGTGGCAAGGTGCTGGGAGGATCCAGTTCAATCAATGCGATGTGCTATGTACGTGGCATCCCTGCCGACTACGATCGCTGGGCGGAACTGAGTGATGATACGCGCTGGAGTTGGCAAGCGGTGCTTCCCTACTTCAAACGGGCTGAGGACAACCAACGCGGTGCCGACACCTGGCATGGTGCCGGAGGTCCGCTAACGGTCTCTGACCTGCGTTATCACAATCCTTTATCGGACGCGTTGATCGAGGCGGCGCTGGCCGCAGGATACGCCCACAACTCCGATTTCAACGGCCCCGAGCAGGCTGGTTTTGGTCTGTATCAGGTTACCCAGCGCAATGGTGCACGCTGTTCGGCCGCCACCGCCTACCTCAAACCGGCACGTAATCGCCACAATTTGAGCATACGTACTCACGCCTTGGTCGAACGAGTCGAGATCAGCCAGGGCCGGGCCAGCGGCGTGTGGATACGCAATCGCTGGGGTCGTACGTATTTTGTAGAAGCCGGCGAAGTGCTGCTATGCGGTGGCACGATCAACTCGCCGCAACTGCTAATGCTCTCGGGTATCGGCCCGGCCGATCACTTGCGTGCGCACAGTATTCATGTCCACCACGATGCTCCCGGGGTTGGGGGTAATTTGCAGGACCATCTGGATATCTGCACCCTGGCTTCGACTCCGTATCGCGACACCTACGATCACCCCAGCGATGTGCGGGTAGCTTTGCAATATTTGCTGCATCACCAGGGTATCGGCACCTCGAACATTGCCGAGGCGGGAGGCTTTGTACGTTCCCAACTTGCCGAGAGTCCCGGATGTGACCTGCAGTTCCATTTTGTTCCGGCCCTACTTGATGATCATGGCCGTCACCGCATGTCAGGTAACGGTTACACCTTGCACGCCTGCGGCCTGCACCCGAAAAGTCGTGGCAACATCCGCCTTGCTGCGGCTGATCCGGGGGTGGCGGCGAGTATCACACCAGGATATCTCAGTGATCCGCAAGGGTATGACCTTGCTATGCTGATTGAGGGCGTGCAGCGGTCCCGCGAGCTGTTCGCCCAGACTCCTTTCAATCCATATCGCGGTCAGGAAATCTTTCCCGGTGCTGAGATCACCGACCACGCGGCACTTGCAGCCTTTATTCGCCACAAGGCTGAAACCATCTACCACCCGGTCGGTACCTGCCGGATGGGGCGTGATACTAAAGCTGTAGTGGACAGCGAGCTGCGAGTCCATGGCATTGCCGGACTGCGTGTGGTTGACGCCTCGATCATGCCCGATCTGCCGACCGGCAATACCCATGCCCCAGTTATCATGATCGCTGAACAGGCGGCGGACCGAATACTCGGCCGAGCTTGTACGGAAACGAGTCAAAACTAGCGATCTACCGGACTACGACCATCGGTCTCAGTCAACCCGAGGATTCCGCGCGGCCATCTATGTACCACCTTGCAAATGGATTGGTAGCGGACAATGCAGTGCGGCACAGACCACCCGTAATAACTCCGCCTCGGCGACCCGAACCCTATTATCTTCACAAATCGCTCGGGTCAGTCCACGAACCACGAGCTCCTTACTGGCTGAATTGAGTCGATCCAAGCGTGCCAACGCAACGTCAAGCTGCTCCTGCCAAGCCTGCGGCGGGGCATACTCGATCGTCGTACCCGGTAGGGCGTCCTCAATGGCCAGCAGAAAAGCGTGCTTGGCCGATGCGCTGTCATCATGGCCAAAACGGGCCACCAGCCCGGCGATCAGGGCGAACTCATTACGGCAATCGACCAGCCGCAGACTGCCTACCACAAAGCCATGCGCCGGATTGAGCGCATCCAGGATCTGCACGCGTACCAAGGTTGCCAGGCAGTATTCGTCGAGTTCAACCCGCCCATCGGCATGGGCCAGCGCTTGCAGGGTTTCAACCAGTCGCTCAATCTGCGCACGTGGCAGACGCCGCAGTGCTGGAAACGCCAGTGCCGCCAGCGGCAGCCGTTGCATGGCATGCAAACCTCGAACCGACAGCGTCAGTGCCGTGACCTGATCGGCCTGTTGGTCACCGAAAGCCTTGGCAATGAGTTGGATCTGCTGGGCCCCCGCCTCGGGCTCGGCGGCCAAAGCCAACGCCAGCACCAGCGACAAAGCCTCAACAGGAACTCGGCTAGCCACCCGTAGCTCCTCGGGTAGGCTATTATGTACAGACGCTGCTACTTGATGGTCTTTGCGTTCCCCCGCACCGACTTGCGATGCAACTGTCGCGGGATCAATACGAACCGCATCGGGTAGAGAGGCCTTGGAGATCTCCGGGAGTACCGCCCCGGCCATCACGGTAGCAGCCAGCAAGGTCGGAATCATACCGGTCAGCGTAGCGCGCGGATCTTCCGGATCCTTGGCCTTTTGCAAGCGGCTCCAGCGACGTGCCAGCTGCCCAAATTCCTTCGCATCAAAGCCGGGTTGTAGGGCCCGGATACGAACCTCCAAGGGTGGGTGGGTGGCAAACCATGACGACCAACGGCCACCCTCTCCAAACAGCATGTGCGACACCTCTTCAGTCTGCGTCTCAGCAAAGCTTGAGCCGACCTCAAGAGCGCCGATCTTTTTCAATGCCCCCGCAATACCCTCTGTCTGACGCGTAAATTGTACCGCCGAGGCATCGGCAAGCGACTCGCGCTGCCGGGCCACACTGGCCTTGATCAGACGGGCGAAGAACACCCCGATCGCCCCAATCGCCATCAGGCCGAGACCCAGTGCCCAGAGCCCACCGCTATTGCCGCGCCGATTGCGGCTGGAACCGATACGAACCGATCCGCCACTCCACCAGGCGGCTTGCAGAATCTGCCGGCCAATGACACTGAGTACCACAATACCAAACACCACCCCCATGAGGCGGATATTCAAGCGCATATCGCCATGGATCACGTGACTGAATTCATGAGCGATGACGCCCTGCAGTTCATCACGGGTCAGGTTGTCAAGACTGCCCTGGGTCACACAAACCGCCGCATCGGCAGGTGAATAACCCGCAGCAAAGGCGTTGATGCCGGATTCCTTTTCGAGCACATAGATTTCAGGTACCGGAACACCCGAGGCAATCGCCACCTCTTCGATCACGTTACGTAGACGCCGCCACGCTGGATTAGGGGTATCGGGAGGTACCAGCGTAGCATTCACTTCGCGGGCAATAACTCCACCGCCCTCACGCAAAGAGGCCAGTCGAAACATCGAAGCAAGCCCGATCACCCCGGCCACAGCCAAACTAACCGCGACCAAGACCCCCGGTGATACCGCGAGCTCGGTCTGCCCGCTCTGTTGACCCAGATTCAGGACCACAATAAGCAATAAATCCACTGCGGCAATGATGGCCAGAACGGCCAGCACGAAAAATACCACCATCTGCCGGGAGTGGCGGCGAGCACGTTCCTGATTAGCGAAAAAATCCATATTGGCAATGGACTAGCTGAAGCTCACTTTGGGAGCTTCGCGCTTGGCCGGATCGTCCATGGTCAGCGGTTCAGCATTCTGGAATCCGAACTGACCAACCATCATCGATGCCGGAAACACTTGGCAACGGTTGTTGTACGTCATCACTGCATCGTTATAGGCCTGACGGGAAAAGGCAACCCGATTCTCGGTAGAACTGAGTTCTTCTGATAATTGCATCATATTCTGGTTAGCCTTGAGATCTGGATAAGCCTCAGCCACCGCGAACAATCGTCCCAAAGCATGGGTGAGCTGGCTCTCGGCGCCACCCAGTTTTTGCATCGCCTGGGCATTACCGGGCTGGGCTTTGGCCGCGGCCAAACCGGACATCGCTGCATTTCGCGCTTGGGTCACCGCCTCGAAAGTACCCCGTTCGTGGGCCATGTAACCCTTGGCCACCTCAGTCAGATTAGGAATCAGGTCGTGCCGCCGGGTAAGCTGAACATCGATTTGTGCAAAAGCATTCTTGTAGTTGTTGCGTGACCGAACCAGTCCGTTGTACATACCGATGAAGTACATGACAATGGCTGCCAGAACAATCAAGATGATGATTGTGATCATGAATGGTTTCTCACTGCGGCACCCCCGTGGCACCTGCCTTTGACGAGCATAACAGCATCATGCATCCCGGACGGACTGTATGGTATAGGCTGGAAAGGTGTCGACAAGGTACCCGTTTCCTATTCGTACTCCCATTACCGGCACAGCCGATTTCGGTTTGCATTACACTAAGCTACTGAAGGGAACCTCTAAAAACCTACTACGCAAACCGATTGCAGTGTCGTGTGCTCGTTTACTCCTCACCTATCACCTTGATAGGTCTCGTCGCTCACCCCGCGAGGCCTTGCACTCGGCCCGCTCGTAACGGTTTTTAGAGGTTTCCTGAAATGTTGTTGGCCGAACGCATTGCCCTGCTGCTACTTGATGCTGAAGAAGGCAGCTTACCGTCGATCGTGAACGGCTATTCAAGCCAGATACTCTTTACAACCGCTCTACTCTGCGATCTAACCCTTAGCGGACATCTTGTGGCCGCAGAGGGTGCATTGCTACATAACTCCAGCATGCCCGTACAACAGCCCCTATTGGTGCAGCTGCAACAGGCCCTGGGCTCTCAATCTTACCCACCTAGCCGGTTACTCAAGCGCAGTACGCAATCTCTGCCAGGACTATCGGGCAAGCTACTGGAAAACCTCGCTCGTCGAGATATATTGCATCGAACACCGCGACTGCGCTGGTGGCCCTTGACCGGTTACCGATACCCTTTGCGATCCCAGCGGGCGTTAGAAGAAGCCGAACAGATTCTGCATCGGTCCCTACACTCCACTTATGGGTGTGCAGACATGGCCACACTTATCCTCGCCGACGCTTGCGGATTGCTTAGCCAACTGTCAGCGAGGGGACATACTCAAGCCTATGCCATGCTTGACCGGCTTGATGAAGCCTCCCTCGACTCTGAACAAGGCATCCTCATTCTGCGACTGTTACGGCAAGCAATGCTCGACTACTGAAGCCCGGTAGACGGCAAGATCTACTCCAAACCTAGGCCGATACCGCGCCCCGGAAATTTTCTTCAAAGTACGTATCGACAGATTTCAAGGTGCTTTAGGCAGGGTGAATTGGATCTTTCGTTCGTGTACAGTGGCAGTAGACCGCCCGTTGATAACAGCCGGTTTGAATCGCCATTGCCTGACCGCAATAATCGCTGCACGATCAAACACTCGCGGTGGATCAGAACGAACTACATGTACATTGCCGACCGAACCATCGGTCTTCACGGTGAACTGTATATTCACCCACCCCTGTAAGCCCCGTCGGGCTGCACTCAGTGGAAATTTGGGAGGCACCATACGGATCACTACCGCGCCGTGATTTCGTGCGGCGCGTTGCGCGGCAAACTTCTGTTGTGCCGCCAGCTGCTGACGCAAACGAGCTGCTGCCTCAGTGGCCGCTTTCTGCTCCACCACCTTAGCCGCCGCAGCGATCTCGGCAATATTTTTCTGGGGTGGAGGCCGGGCCTCCTGAGCCTTCTGTGACGCTTGCTGCGCGGCAAGCTTCTGTTGTGCAGCCAACTGCTGAGCATTCTGCTGCTGGGCGACTAGCTTGCGTTGCGCATCCAGTTTGGAACGCAATATGGTCAAGGTGTAGTTGGTTGGGTCAGCCCTGGCAAGTAAACCGATCTCACGCTGTGCCTCCGGAAAATTCTTCTGGTTGATCGCCTGATCCGTTGCTTGAGCTGCGAAAGGGAAGGTCTCACGTAAGGCATCCTGAGCCACCCGGCTATCGGGCTGCTTTTTCAGCACCATGAGATAATACTCAATGGCGTTATCGCCAGCCGGGGCTACCAGGCGATCATCCTTGAGTGCTTCTTGTGCGCTGGACAAGAGTTCGTGCACACCCATTGCCTGCATTCGTAGCTCAGCGGATGGCGGTGCAACGGTCGCGGCTTTGGCTAGCGTAGCTGGCACTGTAGTTGCTGTGGCTGGTGTGGCGAGTGCGGTCGCTGCTTTAGCCGGTGCGGTAGCAGCTTTCACCGCTACCTTGGATTTATTTTGTGGAGTCTGACCCGAATGCGAGCAACCGGCCCCCAGTATCACAAAACCGCCCAATGCCACGGCTAAGAAACCATAGCGACCCCATTGATGGCAAAACTTAACCATAGTTCTTCTCAAAATTCTGAAAACAGATAGCAAACGGCGCATTGCACCGGCCAACCCCCATTGAGCCAGCTTGCCACCAACACTACCCCCAATATACGCCGTGGGCAATGCAAAAAACATCTCTGACACAAAATGACACGCCCCGTGTAGTTGGGCCACCTCAATCTACAGGATCCTTCCCGACACTGGGCATCGTCGGGAAGGATTCCGGGGTCTATTATGGAAAAATATTTCCACGGTTCGAACCGTTTGCCAGGCTATGCATAAATCGGCCGCGCCAGTAAAGCAGCAGACCGGATCGTCCCGAATTATCGTGATAATAGAATCACTCATTACCTCAAATCGGAAACTTTCCGGCGCATCGTTCCTCTGCCTCGCTATTTACCCCCATAGTCCAACAAGCTGCCAAGTCTCAGATAACGACTGCCACCGGCTTGATCGGTGCCGGTGCCGTTTTCCCCTTAGACTTACGAACCGTGGCTTTCTTTTTCGCAACCGGCTTAGCCACCACTTTCTTAGCGGTCTTTTTCACAGCCGGTTGCTTAGCCGCTTTACTGACCACTTTCTTGACCGGCTTTTTTGCAACCGATTTCTTGACCGCCTTGCTGACCACCTTCTTCACCGATTTTTTCGTGGCCGGTTTCTTGACCGCTTTACTGACTATTTTCTTTACCAATTTCTTTGCGGCGGGTTTCTTAGTCACCTTGCTAGCCACCTTCTTCACCGGCTTTTTCGCAACCGGCTTCTTGACCGCTTTGCCAGCCGCCTTCTTGACAGCTTGCTTGGTTACCACTTTCTTTACTAATTTCTTTGCCGATGTTTTCTTAACTGTGGGCTTCTTAGCTGCAGTTCTACCTGCTACTGAAACCCTAGCTTTGACCACCTTCTTAACCGGCTTTTTCACCGATTTTTTCACTGCCGGTTTCTTTGCCATGGGTTTCTTGGCAACCGGCTTCTTGGTAGTAGTGGATTTCTTCGCCATCGATTTACGTACGGCGGACTTTTTTACAGCAGACTTTTTGATCGTAACCATGGTTCGTCTCAGCTCCTCATCAGTTGGCAGTGGTTGCCCGGTGAAAGCGTGCAGAAACGCCTCGCACAGTAGATCACTAATTGTGGCGTGTCTGAGATTACCAATTTGGCGGCGGGTACGCTCATCGACCACCAAGTGCAGTACATGCAACGGAATCGAAACCGTAACCTTACGCACCAGTTCGGTTTTCGATCCGTGTTCGATGTATGGGTCGATGTACGTCGTAGTCACCATTCGGTCGCTCCCGTGCAGAAACTATTGCGTCATTTTTCCACTGTCAATCAATTTCAGCGATAACTGAAGTTTCGATTTCCCATCCTGTCGAGTCCGGCGATGGAAAATAGGTATAAAAACCTATCATAAATAGACGTCTGGACGTCTTAGTTGAAATGACCTGAGCGTACCGAAAAATTAGCATTGATCGGATCCTCTTGACCCCACAAACAGTCCAAGTTTGCTACGGCCAAAGCTTAAAATAATATGTCGATCAGGTAAGAATTCGGGCGAGCCGATCTGTGAACCAGGTAATATCTTCTTCCGTCTTGGTTTCAGTTGCACACAACAGCAACGCATTTCCCAGACCGGGATAATCCTCACCAAGTTCTACCCCGGCAAGGATGCGATCCTCGACCGCCAGGCATTCAATGACCTCACCAACCGGTTTCGGCAACCGCAACGCAAACTCGTGAAAGATGGGATGGTCAGACACAGTACTGACGCCCGGAATGGTTAGTAGACGATCACGTAACATCCGGGCATTGTGCATGGACTGCTGGGCAACCCTGCGCAAGCCTTGCGGGCCGAGTAAGGCCATGTGGATGGTGGCGGCTGTTACCAGCAACCCTTGGTTGGTGCAGATATTGGAGGTCGCCTTGGCACGGCGGATGTGCTGCTCACGAGCCTGCAGGGTCAACACATAGCCCTCCTGGCCATCAAGATCCGTGGTGCGACCCACAACACGACCGGGCATCTGCCGCACATAGTTTTGCTTGCAGGCAAGCAGACCAAGATAGGGGCCACCCGAGGATAGCGGCACACCCAGCGGCTGTCCTTCACCACAGACGATATCAGCTCCTTTACGGCCCCACTGCCCGGGTGGTTGTAGCACTGCCAATGCCAGCGGGTTGATCACGGCAATGACCATGCCCCCTTGGCTATGTGCCCAATCGGTCAATGCATCGACATCCTCCAGTATGCCCAGATAATTGGGCTGGGGAACTACCAAGGCGGTGAAGGGCTGCTGTTCATGAGACGGCAGCTGTTGTGGATCCAGCCGGCCACCGTGTTCACTAACAGCTAACTCGACCACCTCGATTTGCTGCAAACCAAGCAGAGCCTTTAAGGTTTTGCGGTAAGCAGGATGAACGCTGTCCGGCACCAGGACCCGCCGTGGCCCACGGCGCATACAGCGCTCGGCCATCAATACGGCTTCAGCCAGGGATGTCGCCCCGTCATACAACGAGGCATTGCTGATATCCATGCCGGTAAGTCGGGTCAGCATGGTCTGGAATTCGTAGATGAGCTGCAATGTACCCTGGCTGGCTTCGGCCTGATACGGGGTATAGGCCGAATAGAACTCACCACGACCCACAATCTCCCAAACTGCGGCAGGAATATGATGCTCGTAAGCCCCGGCCCCGGCAAAATTGAGCACGACCCGGTCTTCTTGGGCACGTGTTTTCAATAACCGGGTAACCTGCATCTCATTCATGCCTACCGGTACACCGTCGATCTTCGACTGCCGCAATACTGCCGGAATCTCATCAAACAGATCCTCGATACTGTCCACGTCCAAGGCCGACAACATGGACTGTAAATCATTTTCAGAATGGGGGATAAAAGGCATGGGTAAATCCACGGCATCCCGCATCGAATCTGCGGGATGTCTGTTTTAGGTAAGGTCAGTGGTCTTCGCTTTCCAGTAATTCAGCGTAAGCATCCGGATCGATCAATGCTTTCAGTTCTTCGGGATTGCCCGCACGAACCGCTAAAATCCAGCCTGCTCCGAAGGCATCCTCGTTGATGACTTCGGGCCTGTCGTTGAGCGCTTCATTGATCTCGATAACTTCGCCGGAAATCGGCGCATACACATCGGATGCCGCCTTGACGGACTCAACTACAGCACAAGCGCTGCCAGCCTGAATCTGATCACCGACCGCGGGCAACTCGACGTAAACCAAATCACCCAGCAGACCCTGGGCGTGATCGGAAATGCCCACTCGAATGATGCCGTCTTCTTCAAGACGGGCCCACTCATGGGACTTGAGAAATTTAAGATCGCCGGGAATCTCATTCATGCACAGATCTCCTGATTCGAAGAAGGTAAATTGTAGTCCATGGCCAGATCGAGTGGGCTGATCTCAAACTCCCGCCGCCGGCTTGCCAGCGCGGACAAAAGGATAGTTCACGACCCGCACAGTGAGAAAGCGGCCACGAATCTGTACCCTGACCTCACCTGGATCACCAGCCGGTAAACGGGCGAAGGCAATCGATTTTCCCAGGGTCGGTGCAAAGCTGCCGGAAAGAATCTCCCCCTTACCGCACATCGCATCAATCTGCTGGCCATGGCGCAAGACGCCCTTTTGATCCAGTACCAGACCCAGCATCTGTCTCGGAACTCCACTGCTACGCTGCTGTTCCAAGGCGCCTCGACCGATAAAATCACGCCCTTCGTCAAACGCTACCGTCCAGGCCAGTCCGGCTTCCAGTGGCGTGCTGTCTTCATCCATATCCTGGCCGTAGAGATTCATACCTGCCTCAAGCCGTAACGTATCACGTGCTCCGAGCCCGGCCGGGCGCACTCCGACATCCAGTAGTTGTCGCCAGAAAGGCTCAGCACGCGCAACCGGTAGCACAATCTCGAAACCATCCTCCCCGGTATAACCGGTACGGGCAATAAACAACCCGTCGCTTGCTACAGCCGTAAAGCGTGACGCGGCCTCGACACAAGCCCGATCCGCCTCTGGCAGCAAGGCGATCACCCGTTCACGGGCCTGTGGCCCCTGTACCGCGATCATCGCCAGATCCTTGCGCTCGGTCACCTCTACCTCAAAATCAGCAGCATGCGCCCGGATCCACGCCAGATCATGATCCCGGGTTGCAGCATTAACGACCATGCGGAAGTGTTGCTCATCCAAAAAATAGGTGATCAGGTCATCGATGACGCCACCCTTCTGGTTGAGCATGCAGCTATAGAGTGCTTTGCCCGGAGCCCTGAGTTTATCCACGCTGTTAGCAAGTAGATACCGCAACAACATGCGAACGGCCGTCCCCTGCAGGTCGACCACCGCCATATGCGAAACATCGAACATGCCTGCTGCACGGCGCACCGTATGGTGTTCTTCGATCTGCGAACCATAATTCAGTGGCATCTCCCAGCCACCAAAATCGACCATGCGGGCACCGAGTTCGCGGTGTAAGGCATGCAACGGGGTGAAGGCCAAGGACATCAGACAACTCCGGTAAAACCAGCATTATCGAACTGGCACCCATTATCCAGCAAGCAGTCTGTTTGCCGTGTAGTCTCGATTGATGCGGTGCGTACCTCAGCACATTCTACGGGCCGCCGGCTTGCCCACGGTCGTGGTTCACGATGCGGGGTCAGGATCCATCCCGTAGGGCATGAACCCCGGTCGCCCTCGGCGGCTATTGCTGATCCGTCGAAATGTGGAAGGTGGAGATTTCCTGACCGGACGGGAAAATCCACCGAAAACTGAGGTTAATGCGTGGGCCAACCGGCTTGCGGGTTTTCGGCAAGGTATGCCGATAGTGGGCTTGGGTGCCCCCGGCCATATACAACAGGCTGCCATCGGTAAGCCACCATTCGGCGTAATAGGCCGGGTCATGCCGATGGCGCAGACAGAACCGGCGGGCCGCCCCCAGGCTGAGACTGGCAATACTCGGTTCCAGACCCAACTCGGATTCGTTGTCGGCATGCCAACCGATACTATCCGCACCATCGCGATACAGGTTGGCCAGCACACTGTTGAAACGCTTAGCGGTAACTTCTTCGATACGTACTCGCAAGACCCGGAGCACCTCTGGCCAGGGCTGCGGGGTATGCAGCTGACCGGAATAGCGATAGCTGCATTGGGGATCACCGATCCAGCACGATAGCCGCGGCGCGGCCATCTCGCGCCCGAACATGCACACCTGATGTTGCGTCCACGTTAACGTATTGCATAGTTCGTCAAACAAAACTCCGGTTTCGCCAACGGTTAGAAATTCAGGAAAGAAACGCAACTCGGCTCCCGGCAGGATCGTTACAATCCCGGCTGAAGCGGCGATAGGACAGGTATCATTCGACATCCAGGCAGGCCGCACAGATACCTGCCAATTCGAGCAGGCGCAAATCCGAACCCGGGGGACCGACCATCTGCATACCAATAGGTAATCCATCCGGAAGCCGGCCCATGGGGAGACTGACGGCGGGACATCCGGCCAGGCTGGCAAAGCTGGTCAGGTCGGCCTGATTATCGGGAACCGGAGCATCCAGTGGAAAGGCCCCTTGCGGGGTGGTCGGCATAACCAGCACATCCACCTGGGCAAACAAGCGCCGCGCTTTCAGCCTGGCCGCATCCAGCACCCGGTCAGCTTGCGCATAATCGCCAGCGCTCTTACGGCGGGCAAAATCAAGCATTTTTCGAAATCGGGCTGATACCGGATATTGTGAATTCTTGAGATCCGCCGCAAACGTGTGCAGCATTTCCACCTCCATCAGCAACAATCCGGCCCGCCGTGTGGCTGCAAATGGCCAGTCGGAAAAATCGACCTGCCGACGTCTTCCCAAGCTGTGCTGCAGACTTGCCAGGGCCTGCTGAAATACCTCACACACCTCCGGCTTAACGTTCAGTTCGGCAAGATCCGCCAGCAATCCGCATCGCAGCCGACCCGGCTCCCAATCGGGCAAGTCCAGCGCAACCCGACGTCGTCGCGAGTGGATATCATCGACGTCGTAACCGGAAAGTACATGCAGCAACACCCCCAGATCCTCGACCTCGGCAGCTAGAATCCCCACACAATCCAGGCGTCGCGCCGCTGTAGTGAGACCAACGGTAGAAATTTCACCATGCGTTGGCTTGAACCCATACAGACCACAATAGCTGGCCGGGATCCGAATCGAGCCAAGGCTGTCCGAACCGATTGCCGCAAGAGCCATGCCCGAAGCCACCGCCACGGCCGAGCCGGCAGATGAGCCCCCCGGTACATATTCAAGGCGTTCGGGATGATGGACCGGGCCACCATGTGGATTATCGCCCACCGCTCCCAAAGCCCCCTCATCGAGACAGGTCTTGCCGATCAGAATTGCCCCAGAAGCACGCAGCCGAGCGACCGCCTGGGCATCGTGCGCCGCTACCGCCTGTTCCGGCCTAGGTAGTCCAACGCGGGTGGCATAACCACCGATATCGAAGTTATCCTTGACCGCTACAGGGATCCCATCAAGTCGCCCGATCACCCCTTCCCGGCGCCGCTGCTGCGCCGACTGGGCCTGGCCCCGCACTAACTCAGGACGCACATCAACGAAAGCTCCGAGGCTCGCATCGTGACGCGCAATGGCATCCAGACAGTCCTTGGCCAGCATCCCGGGTGTGACCTGATCCCGTGCCAAGGCCATCAGTGAGCGACAAACCCCGGGGCGAGGGAACCGGGCCTGATCGTGATTATTGGTTACGCGCATCGACAAGCTCCTAGGTATACCTCCATTATGCCGCGCATTGCTCACTGCGGGCGGAACGCGGACAATTGGAGCCAACACCGATGTCCGGGAGAGAACCATGAGTGCTCGTGAAGTGATGGAATACGATGTCGTCGTCATCGGTGCCGGGCCGGCTGGTCTGGCTTTTGCCATCCGCCTGAAACAGATCCAGCCCGCACTCAGCGTATGCGTGATCGAGAAAGCCTCAACGGTGGGTGTGCAGATTCTCTCCGGTGCGGTCATCGAACCCGCGGCGCTCGACAGCCTGCTGCCGGACTGGCGCAGCAATCCACCCCCGATCTGCATACCCGTCAGTCAGGATGAGTTCTGGCTATTGCGTGACCCGCAACGCGCACTCCGCTTGCCGGTACCCACGCAGATGCACAATCAAGGCAACTTCATTATCAGTCTGGGTGCAACCTGTGCCTGGCTGGCACCCCAGGCCGAGGCCCTGGGGGTCGATGTGTTTCCTGGTTTTGCCGCGACCGAGATCGTGTTCGATAAGCACGCTGCAGTCGCCGGAGTGCGTATCGGTGACATGGGGGTAGCCCGGGACGGTTCACCCAAACCGGGATTTACTCAGGGCATCGATATTCGCGCTGAACTCACGGTATTGGCGGAAGGCTGCAGGGGTCATCTTTCCAAGCAACTCATCAAACACTTCGGACTGGACCAGAACAGCGACCCACAAACCTATGGCATCGGTCTCAAAGAGCTGTGGCAGGTACCCGCTGGCCGCACCCAAGCGGGTAAAGTCATCCACACTCTGGGCTGGCCACTCGACCCGCATACCTATGGGGGCAGCTTTCTCTATCATCTGGACCAGGACCGTATCGCTATTGGCCTGGTTGTCGGCCTCGATTACCAGAATCCCGGTTTTTCCCCTTTTGAAGCCTTTCAACAACTCAAACAGCACTCCAAAATTAAACCATTGCTGGAAGGTGGGCAGATCCTTTCTGCGGGTACCCGTGCCCTGGTCGAGGGCGGCTACCAGTCACTACCGAAATTGGAAATGCCCGGTGCTATGCTCATCGGTGACGCCGCCGGACTGCTCAACGTACCCAAGATCAAGGGCACCCACCAGGCCCTGCGTTCGGGCATGCTGGCCGCTGAGCATTTCACCCAACAACACAGCTCTGCGGGTTGGGATACCCGGCTGCGCAACTCACCAGTGATGGCCGAACTTAAGAAAGTGCGCAACATCCGGCCCGGCTTTAAGCGGGGACTGCGGTTGGGGCTGATAAATGCCTCCTGGGAAACGATCACAGCGGGCTATTCACCATGGACATTGAAAAATCATGCCGACTGGTCGGCGCTAAAGAAACTGGATCAGTATCTGGTACCCAAGCACCATTATGTCCAGTGCGACTTGCCGCCACGTGACCGCCTGGCCTCGGTGTATTTCGCTGCCACTCGCCATGACGAGGACCAGCCTGTCCACCTGCACCTATCCGATCCTGATATTTGCATCAGCCGCTGTATCGAAGAATACGGCAACCCATGTACCAACTTCTGCCCAGCCGGAGTCTATGAAATTGTCGAGGATGCCTCTGGCAAGCGCCTGCAGATCAATGCCGCCAACTGTGTACACTGTAAAACCTGTGACATCAAGGATCCCTACCAGATTATCGACTGGGTTCCACCGGAAGGCGGTAGCGGGCCAAATTACCAGAATCTTTGAGTGTTCTACACCTCACTATTTACTTGGGCCAGGTGGCGACGCCTGTTAGTCTCTACTTGAAATCTATGAGGAATTCGGCATGCCGTCGGGGCTCGCGGTCACCCTGGATACAGTCATTGTTGCAGTAACCGCCGACTCTCCCAGAGTACTGACTGTCGACACCCCATCTGGCAGCGCCTTGCCATCAGGTCCCCTGGATACCAACAATCATCCAACCCTGGAACGTGGTATGCGCGATTGGGTCCAACGTAGCACCGGTCTGACCCTTGGCTACGTCGAGCAGTTATACACCTTTGGTGACCGGCATCGCGGCGAGGCCGAACCCAGCCTGCGCCGACTGGGCATCACCTATCTCGCCCTGATGGGGGAACGCTCCCCTCCGGCTGGAGAAGCGCACTGGCGCGATATCTATGCATTCCTGCCGTGGGAGGACTGGCGCCAGCGCCGTCCCGATATAATCACCGAGGAACTGGTGCCAAGCTTACAGAACTGGGCCCAAAACCACCCGCAACGTAGTGAGCGCATCGCCCTGCATTTCGGCCTGGATGGTATGCCCTGGGATACTGAGCGCTGTCTGGATCGCTACGAACTACTGTGGGAAGCAGACCTGGTAAGCGAGGCCCAGCATCATCCGCACCCGCTACCCCAGCACACCAGTGGGCTGTCCATGGCCCGTGATTATCGGCGTATTCTCGCTACCGCGCTGGGCCGGATGCGCGGTAAAATTCGCTACCGTCCGGTAATCTTTGAAATGTTGCCGGACCCATTCACCCTGTCGCAACTGCAAAAAGTCGTTGAAGCACTGGCCGGCAAACGCCTGCATATCCAAAACTTCCGCCGGCTGGTCGAACATGCGGGCCTGGTCGAGGCGACCGGTGTCCACACCCATACCGGCCGTGGCCGGCCGGCCGCTCTGTTCCGCTTCCGCCGCGAGGTTTTTCGTGAACGACCCCAACCCGGTGTGTCCTACCGGGGAGCCTGGTATAGCGATTGAGGTAACGCTCTCTGCCATCGAGACTCGTAAAATACAGGGAACCTCGAAAAACCGTTACAAACGGGCCAAGTACCAGAAGTCGTGGAATGAGCAACGAGATGTACACGTAGATAAAGCAAGGAACTAATGAGTACACGACACCGTAATCGGTTCGCATAGTAGGTTTTTCCAGGTTCCCTGCCGATGACCCTGCTGCTCTATCTGCTCGGTATTCTGCTGGCCCTGATCGGGCTGGTCGGAGCGCTGTTGCCTATCCTTCCCGGAGTACCCATCCTGTACGCTGGCTTATTGATAACGGCTTGGGCCGACGATTTTCACCGAGTCGGCCTACCCACTCTGCTGGTTCTGGCAGTACTCGCCGCCGTCGCCTGGAGTGTTGATCTGCTCGCCGGAGCTTTGGGTGCCAAACGTTACGGTGCCAGCCGGCAAGCCGTGATCGGGACCATGATCGGAACCCTGACCGGGTTGTTCTTCGGTCTGCCTGGCATCCTGCTGGGTCCATTACTGGGCGCATTCATTGGCGAACTGCTGGCCGGTACGAGTGCCCACCATGCCAGCCGGATCAGCTTAGCTACATGGATCGGCCTGACCCTGGGCCTATTATTCAAGCTCGCCCTGTGTTTCATGATGATCGGACTGTTTACACTCGTCTGGCTGAGCTGAGCTACCCACCCTGGTCGCAGTGCCCTGTTCAATCTCCACATTGAGGTGGATAACACTATGGTGGGTTCACTTCACCGGCTTGATTACAAACTTGCCGAAAGCCACGCCCAGATTCCAGCCCTGCCCTATTCCGGCCAGTGCTAGCGATACATTGCCTTTGGTCAATACCTGAGCAGAACTGGACTCTGCCGCACCGGCATGTACATTGGCGGTGATGTAACGACCCAGCACATCGGTAATCGTATGGACCCCGCTGAAGCGACCCTTGCCATCGCGTATCTCCGACCTACCTATGGTCAGGCCTCCGCCTTTGGTTTCCAGAATGACACGCAGGCGCTGGCCATTGCTGCAGGTGACAATCCCACTGCCCTGGGCTGTCTGGTAGAACAGCGACCAGCCTTTTAGTGAGTAGCGCATCTTGCAGGCCACGTTTCCATAGGCATTCGCCGACTGCAACGGCACCAAACCGAGCAGCATCACGGCGGCAACCAGTAAGGCAAGCTTCTTCATCGGCATGCGCAACACTCCTCGATATTTATGTGACATCTTGCAAACCCGGCCCTGAATCCAGCTCGAATGCAGGCCAGGCCCGATGCGCTTACCATGCACTATGGTGGTTGTATGGAGGTTTGCGCCATGTCTATTCTTGAGTTCAGTGTTCACGTTCGACACCCCGGTGAAGAAAATCCCACAATCCGTCTGGCCTGCAAACTTGCCCAACGTCTGCATGCCCATCTCGACGGCATCCATGCCGCCCCCCTACCCACGGCGGCATTCGCCGTACCTGAAGCCGTCACCGCGCAGGTAATGGAAGCCGAACGCTCTCGGCATGCCGCAGAAGACAAGGCCGAATGGTGGCAGAAAACGCTCGAATCCTACGGTCTGCGTGGTAACTGGCGGGTCGGTGAGGGTGATATTGGCCAGGTTCTGTGCTTAGCCGCAGCCAGTTCCCAACTGGTAATCATGGAACGTTCTGCCAACCCAGAGGATGGGGCACTGGGGTTCGGGGCCACCTCGCGAACCATTTTTGCCGCCAACCGTCCGGTCCTGGTGGTCCCCACCGACACCGCCCTACCTGAAACCGGCCGCCGAGTACTGGTTGCCTGGGACGGCAGTCTGGAAGCCACCCGGGCCTTGACGGAGGCGGTACCGATCCTGGCCAAGGCGGAGCAGGTGTGTATCCTCGACGGACATGCTGATACAGGACCGGATGGGCTGACCTGGTTGCCATCGCTGGATCTCACCGACTGGTGTTCGCGCCACGCCATTTTTGCCGAGCTGCTACACTTTGTGCCCGTCAAGTCGACCGCCGTAGAACTGCTCCAGTTTGCTGTAGACATGCGTGCGGATCTTATCGTCCTCGGCGCCTGGGGTCATTCACGATTGGCTGAAATGATCCTGGGTGGTGTGACTCGTAGTTTGTTGCGCGAAGCCCGCCTGCCCATGTTGATGGCTCACTGAACCGGTACGGTAACCGTCATGTTCGAGCCGTTCCGTACTTCTGCTGCAGAAAAGCGAAACAAGCCCGCAACCCTTGCGCTTCACCACCCCGCGGCCGACCGGGTCGCTCGCTATCGTTCCAGGCATACAGATCCATATGCATCCACGGTACCGAGTCGGGTACAAACGCCTGCAGAAACAGAGCTGCGGTGATCGCCCCGGCATGACGCGAAACTCCACTGTTGGCGATATCGGCCAGATACGAATCGAGCATGACCCGATAAGGCTGCCATAGCGGCAATCGCCACAACGGGTCATGTTCTAAACCGGCCATGGCCAGCAAGGTTTTAGCTAAGGCATCACGGTTACTGAATAGTGCCGGCAGATCCGGGCCCAGAGCCACCCTTGCCGCCCCGGTCAAGGTCGCAAAATCGAGGATCAGATCAGGTTTCTGCTCGACTGCATAAGCCAACGCATCACACAAAACCAGCCGCCCTTCGGCATCGGTATTGTCGACCTCCACGGTATGGCCAGCACGGGTGGTGAGTACTTCACCCGGACGATAGGCATTACCTGCCACCACGTTTTCTACGGCCGGGATCAACAGGGTCAACCGAACCGGTAAGCGCGCCTGCATCACCAGCTCGGCCAGAGCCAGGGCCTGAGCCGCGCCACCCATATCCTTTTTCATCCAACGCATGGAACCGGAAGGCTTCAGATTCAGCCCCCCGGTGTCAAAGCACACGCCCTTGCCGATCAGAACCAGCTTGGGGTCACGGGTCTTGCCCCAAGCAAGCTGGAGCAGGCGTGGGGCCCGGTGACTGGCACGCCCTACGGCGTGGATGGACGGAAACCCTCCCTTGAGGAGTTTCTCACCTACCCACTCGCGAAACTGCCCATCGTACGCTTGGGCCAACTGACGAACTTCGTCACCGAGTTCGACCGGTCCCAGATCTTCCGTCGGAGTGTTGACCAGGTCCCGTACCCGACTCACCGCCCGCCACAACGGTAGCAGCTCGGTCAACCTTGCCGGTTCAACCACCAACTGGGGCAGTGATCGAACCCGGGGTCGATATCGCAAGAATCGGTATGCACCCAGGGCAAAGCCCAGCTCAGTCAACTTTGCTTGACTCGACCCCTCCGCAAATTCGATCCGATAATCGCCCACCGGCAGAAGCTGGGGCAAGGCCCCCATCGACCACAGTGGGTCACCCGGGTCAACGCCAGCAAGCACCTGGGCAACCCCGCCCTTGGGGTCGGGAAGCAATAGATGCGTGCCCGGGGTAGCTTCAAAACCGTTACCGCGAATCCAACGCCGCGTAGCCAACGGAAAGTGTTTCAATGCAGCCGCCAACGTCTCACTTTCCAAAGGTAAAATCGAGAGCGGTTTAAGGGTTTTTGAGCTCGGTACTAGAATCGGCATGGGGCAGCCCTTGGCGATTATGAAAGCGCCGATGATAGTGCAGCGCACTGTTGCGCGCTGCACTACAACCACGCCCCCCGGCTACATCGTTGGGGTAGCTCGAAAAACCCGTTACGCGGCTGCTGCCATGTTGCGTCCTAACTCATTCCTCACCCCGCTACCTGATAGGTCTCGGGGATTCATTCCAGGATACCTGGCGATCAAACCACTCACCACGGTTTTTGAGGTCCCCCGATAATTCCATCCGATCGGTTAAATTCTCACTCCGAAAGGCTACTCAAGTAGGCTCAATAGACCGAGTCGGCATCGCGATGATTCCCTTGTGCCGCCTTCGTATCAGCCCGTGCCGCCCGCGTGGCGGGGCTGGCCGGTGCCTCACTCGTACCTTGAGAGTAAGTCGCACCAGGCACCAGCGGGCCGTTCATAGCTATCGCGCCGTGACTCAGCTCAGCCCGGATCCGCGCTGCCAGCCAGTGATTCCGCTGACTGCTCATCTGTTGTAAGGCCAAACCCTCCGCATAAGGGATCAGACCGTGGGCTCGCATTACCGCCGCCGCCGCCGGGGTCTTCAAAAATGCCATGAACCGGGCTACTGCAGCCGCATGGCGGCCACCCGGCAAGGTCGCAAAATACAAGGGCATGTATAGCGGATAGCGCCCTGCGGCAATGGTTGCTGCATCGGGCCGCATCCCTTCCACGGTCAACATCTTGACTTGCCGATCATGGAATACGTTGGAATAGGCCGTGACGGCCAGGCTCAGTGGATCCTGCCCGGCAGCACTGTCCATCTGCCGGGTGTTGAGAAATAACCAAGGAGCCGCCACCTGCTGATTACCCCGGCCATAAACAAATTGCCGCAGATCAAATTCCAACCCATCCAGGGGGCTGGCGATTGAGTAGAGATGGATGGCCTGATTGGCTCCTCCCACCGTATTCCATCGGCTGATTCGACCAAGATAGATATTGTAGATCTGCTGTAGGGTCAGGTTGCGGGCCGGGTTGCCATGTTGGGCAATCAGTACCAAGGCATCCCAAGCTACCGGGGTGAAGTTCAATCGCGATTCCTTAGCCCGCCCGGAAAACGCCGGCCGTGCTGAACCGGCAATATCCGCCTTGCCGGATAAGGTGTTGTCAATACCGGAAATGGTGTTGAACGGCTGTACCTGCAGATGCCCACCGCCATGCTTGGCCCAGGCCTTGGCCAAGCCTTCAGCAAGATTGCGGGTGGTGGTCGTATCCCCACGCAAAATCAGAGTGGGGGGAGCAGCCAATGCCGGTGCTGACAGCCACAACAGCGACAGCAATAGTGCGAATCGGAAACCAGACATGCAGCAATCTCTTGAGGTAAGCCAATATGGAGTATGCCTGATCCCTTACCACTCAAGTTGTCTACTTCGTCACCTTTTGACACATTTCCCCTGCCGAGTTCATGCTAGCTGCTTGTCAGACCCTGTCGGGATACTCTGTCAATATTGACAGCTCAGGCCCTTGGCAGTAATTTCTCTTCCCCAGGCGCAACCACAACATGTTGTGGTTTCCACGCCCGAATAAAACAACCTGTTGGGTTAGAGCCCTACAGACACTTGGAGAGATTCGGGCCATGAACGGCATAAAGAATGGTGATACAAGGGATCTCCATTGCCCCCTTCGCTCGCTTCACTACTGAGTTTCAGGCCTCAAAGCAATCCGCACTGATATGGGGAAAAAAGGATTATGAGCACGGCCCGCGTCCAACCCGCACCGACCCTCGCGGAAATTCCGCTACAACCTGCCTCCCAGGATATCTGGGATAAAAAATACTGCTTGCGTACCAAAACCGGTGATCGGGTTGATAACGACGTCGACAGCACCTATCAGCGTGTTGCCCATGCCCTTGCTGAGGTAGAGGCCGACCCGAACTTGTCCGAGCACTGGTATGAACGCTTCTTGTGGGCGCTGCGCCATGGGGCCATTCCTGCCGGGCGCATTATTTCCAATGCCGGAGCAAAAGCTCACAAACCGGCCACCTCAACCATCAACTGCACGGTCTCGGGAACCATCCGCGATTCCATGGATGACATCCTCGAAAAAGTACACGAAGCCGGCCTCACACTTAAGGCCGGCTGTGGCATCGGCTATGAATTCTCGACCCTACGCCCCCGTGGCGCCTATGTATCCGGTGCCGGCGCACACACCTCCGGCCCTCTGTCGTTTATGGATATCTACGACAAGATGTGTTTTACCGTCAGCTCTGCCGGGGGCCGTCGTGGCGCGCAAATGGGCACCTTTGATATCAGTCACCCGGATGCCAGGGAGTTCATCCGTGCCAAGCGCGAGAATGGGCGTCTGCGGCAATTCAACCTGTCGCTGCTGATCACCGACGAATTCATGCAGGCTGTCGAGGCTGACAGTGACTGGCCGCTGATGTTTCCCGTGCATATCAAGGAACAGGGCGATCTCGACCTGTCCGACCCGCAAACGGTGGTCTGGCGCGAATGGCCCACCCATCAAAACTATGTCGTACGCGATGATGGCCTGGTGGCCTGCAAGATCTACGGCAAGGTTCAGGCCCGACATCTGTGGGACATGATCATGGTCTCTACCTACGATTATGCCGAGCCTGGCTTTATCCTCATCGACCGGGTCAACGAGATGAACAACAACTGGTGGTGTGAAAATATCCGCGCCACCAACCCCTGTGGCGAACAGCCACTGCCTCCTTACGGCTCGTGCCTGCTCGGCTCAGTGAATCTGACCAAGTTCGTCCGCGATCCCTTCGGCCCCAAGGCCGATTTTGACTGGGACGAATACCGGGAGGTGGTGCAGGTATTCACACGCATGCTCGACAACGTGGTCGAGATTAACGGCCTGCCCCTCGAAAAGCAGCGCCATGAGATTCGCCACAAACGCCGTCATGGCATGGGCTTTCTGGGCCTGGGCTCCACTCTGGCCATGCTGAGAATGCGTTACGGCTGCGCCGAATCCTGCACCTTCACCGAGCGTATTGCCAAAGAGATGGCCCTGGCTGGATGGCAAGTCGCCCTGGAACTGGCCCAGGAGAAGGGCCCTGCTCCCATTCTCACCGAAGACTTTGCAGTAACCGGCGAGATGCTGCGTAAGCGCCCGGAAATGGCTGCGGACGGCTACCAGGTAGGTGATCGTATTCCGGGCCGCATTCTCCATGCCCGTTATAGTCGTTACCTGCAGCGCGTTGCCGCAGTGGCTCCGGAACTGATAGAACAACTCGCCAAAACCGGGTCTCGCTTCACTCACCACACCTCAATCGCCCCGACCGGGACCATTGCCCTGAGCCTGGCCAACAACGCCTCCAACGGTATTGAGCCAAGTTTCGCCCATCACTATTCGCGTAACGTCATCCGGGAAGGTCGCAAGACCAAGGAAAAGATCGAAGTATTCAGTTTTGAACTGCTGGCCTACCGTGCTCTGATTAATGCTCAGGCCATGCCTGCAACAGGAAATTCTAACTCCAGCCTGCCCGACTATTTTATCGCCGCCGACGAGGTCACCCCTACCCAGCACGTCGATATTCAGGCGGCTGCCCAGAAGTGGGTGGATTCTTCGATTTCCAAAACCGCCAATGTCCCGACCGACTATGCTTATGAGGATTTCAAGGACATCTACAAGTATGCACATCAACAAGGACTGAAAGGCTGCACCACTTTCCGCTTCAATCCTGCCGCTTTCCAAGGTGTACTGGTCAAAGAATCCGACCTTGAGAGCACTACCTACCGTTTTGAGCTTGAGGACGGTAGTTTGGTCGAGGTGCGCGGCAATGAGGAGATCGAATATGACGGTGAAATGCACACCGCCGCCAACCTATTCGACGCTTTGAAAGAAGGCTATTACGGTAAATTGTGAGTCGGGCAGTCCTCGCCCACCCACCCGGTACAATCCATACGGATTTCAATATGTCGATCAAGATCACCAAGAAAATCAAGGGCTATCAGGTCGTGAAGCCTGAGGAAAAGATCCAGTCAGCGGCTGTAGCTGAACCTGCGGTAGTAGAGGCGGACGGCGCCAAAGTGATCCAGATGCACGAGAGCGTCAAGCGTCCGCAAACGCTCGTCGGCACCACCTACAAGATCAAATCACCACTGTTCGAACACGCCCTCTACGTCACCATCAACGATATCGTGCTCAACGCAGATACCCAATATGAACAGCGTCGCCCATTCGAGATCTTCATCAACTCGAAAAACATGGACCACTTCCAGTGGATCGTGGCCCTGACCCGCATCATGTCGGCGGTATTCCGCAAGGGTGGCGATGTCACTTTTCTGGTGGAAGAACTCATGGCCGTGTTCGATCCGCGCGGAGGCTATTTCAAGCCGGGCGGGGTATATATGTCATCAATCGTAGCGGAAATCGGCACCGTGCTTGAACAGCACATGAAAAGTATCGGCCTGATCCAGGACCCCGAGATCAGCGACGCCCAACGCGAACTGCTGGCTGAAAAACGGGCCGCCTACGAGGACTGCTACAAGGATCACCAAGCTACGGGTAACAGCACGGCCAAAACTGCTGCTGCAGACTTTCCGCAAGGTGCCACCCTGTGCGGTAAATGCAACACCAAGGCCCTGGTACTGATGGATGGCTGCCAGACTTGCCTAAGCTGCGGTTACAGCAAGTGCGGGTGAGTACGCATACTTTAACCGGTGCCGACCCTATCATCAGGCCTGAGAACCCCACCCTGTAATAGGGTGATCCATCTGCAGACGGTGAACCCGCCGGTCATTGCGGTTACTTGTACGCCACCGCCGCACTGGCGGGCCCGGCCAAGGGCAGAATATCGAAACGCTTGGTCCGAGTGGGGTTGGCACCCAGGGCAAACCTATGCAACCCTGCTCTGGTGGCGCAGCGGGAGCGGATAACATGAACCCTTGCTACGACTATCTCGACTCAGCTATCGGCCCACTGCTGCTGCTGGCTGACAGCGACGGCCTGTCACGGCTAGCCTTGCCAAGGCAGGGTCAGGCCGCACCCGTCCCCACGGATGCCCGACACGATACCCGCTATCTGCAGCCCTATTGTGAACAGTTGCAAGCCTACTTCGCGGGCCGCTTGCGCCAATTCACACTACCCCTGAATGCGCTCGGCACCCGGTTTCAGCGCGCCGTGTGGCAGGCCCTGGGTGAAATCCCCTACGCCCAGACGATCTGCTATACCGAACTGGCTGCCCGTATTGGCCGACCGCATGCAGCCCGTGCCGTCGGTGCCGCCAACGGTGCCAACCCCATTCCGATTGTGGTGCCTTGCCACCG
>QILI01000064.1 GCA_003233305.1 Mizugakiibacter sp. | reverse complement strand
GGCAATGATAGCCACAAGTTTGTCAAAATTGGCGGAGGTATTGTCGGCGGGGTCTCCACGGGCGCAACGGGTAGCCCAACGGTATTGTCGGATGGCTCGAAGTACTATGACATCAATCAAAGCTCGAGTGCCTCGCCCACGCCGCCCTTATTTATCAACCCGCCTATCGGTGGAAAAGGTGGCCGCGTGACCTGGATCGAATTACGTTGAGGAATCCCCTATGTCGCATCGTTACTTGCAGGATGCTTTAAGCCCATTCCCCAGGCCATGGAAGGCCTCGGCTTTGCTCGCCAAAGACCCCAATTTAAGTGGGCCCAGGCCATTCCTGCAGAGCCTTGATTCGGGCTCTCAAGATGCGAGCAACCGATCACCCCGGGCCAGGGCAGGTTTTACCCTGATTGAATTGATGATTGTGGTAGCGATCGTCGCCGTCCTGGCGCTGATCGCGATTCCGACCTACCAAAGCTACATTCTCAAATCACGCCGTACGGTGGCCAAGACCTCCCTGCTGGATCTGGCAGCGCGGGAAGAGAAGTACTACTCCACCAACAATACCTACACCAACCAACCGACCAAGCTCGGTTATATCTCAGCAAGCTTTCCGCTGGCGGTGCCCAACACGGCTGATAACTACTATCAGCTCAACGTTACGGCCGCCACCACCACGGCTTTCAGTGCGACCGCCATCCCCCAGGGGGCCCAAGCCAAGGATTCCTGCGCTACTTACAGCATCAATCAGTTGAGTGTGCAGGGTAATACCGGCAACACCACAGGATCCTCACGCTGCTGGCAATAGATCCAACTGCTGGTGAGAAGGTGAGGCGTTGAGTAACCCAGCTACCCCACCCCTTGCTTGAATTTGAGAGAATAACGTGCTCGTGTCGATTTCGTCGCGTTATTACCCTTGGGTGAATTGGGTTATACAGGAAAAGAACCCTTTTTTGCAGGAAAGGCCCGTCGTGTGCACGCACATGCCCACCGGACACTCCATGTTTAGCGTTGTAGACCTTGCGATCACATTAAGATGGCCACGCCATACACTTGATATTCGGTTAAAACCCTATATGTCATGAGAAAACTTAATACCGGAACTTGTTCATGTCCCCTATTGTCGAACCCTTTTTCCACCCACCCAGTGCAACCTGGAGTTACCTGATTCATGATCCGGATTCGGCCCACGCGGCCATTCTCGATCCAGTGCTGGATTTTGATCGGGCCTCGGGTGAAACCTATACCACCAGTGTCGACCGCCTCATTGAGCGTAGTCGTGAGCTTGACCTGACGGTTGACTGGATTCTGGAGACCCACGCCCATGCTGATCATCTTTCCGCAGCGATCCGGGTACACGACGAACTTGGCGGCAAAATCGGTATCGGCCATGGCATTGGCAAAGTACAAGCTCATTTCAAACACAGTCTGAATCTCGAAGCCAACCTGGCTACGGATGGCTCACAATTCGATCACCTTTTCGAAGATGGTGAAATCTTCAAAATCGGCAACCTCATAGTTCGGGTTCATGCCAGCCCCGGACACACCCATGATTCGGTCAGTTACCGGATTGGCGATACCCTGTTCGTCGGCGACACCCTGTTCATGCCCGACGGCGGTACCGCCCGCTGCGACTTCCCGGGTGGTGATGCGGGCGTACTGTACGACTCTATCCAGAAATTGCTGCTACTGCCCACTGACACCCGTATATTCGTATGTCACGACTATGGCCCGAACGGGCGAGAGCCACGCTGTGAGACCACGGTCGCCGAGCAAAAGTCGAACAATATTCACATGCACGAGGGTATTTCGCGCGAGCAGTTCATGGCCATCCGCCAGGCACGCGATGCTACCCTGAATATGCCGACACTGATCTATCCAGCCATACAGGTCAATATCCGTGCCGGACAACTACCGCCTATCGAGTCCAATGGCAGTCGGTTCCTGAAACTTCCCATTCATGCGAAACAGTAATCCGACAGGGCCGCTCCTGTATCCGGACTTGGCTGTAACCATGAGCCTTGAGGTTATTATCTCGTACCCGACACCAACACCCCCCCTGTTGTTGAAAGTCTGCTTGTAGGGATTTCCCTACAGAAATTGACGGCTTTCGCTGACTGACAGCTCACACAGTAAGCGCGATACTAAGCCTGTCGATCGTTGATCGCTACAGGATGTGGCGGCAGGAAGCCAACAAGCGATTGATTGTCGGGCCGTTCGCGGGGGCGAGGGGTCCGATCTTTTGGTATCTGGAAAATCTCCTCAGTAGGGGTGCTGGGTAATCATGTTTCTCATTCTTCAGGTACCGCCCCAGGTGATGGCTGTACCGGGTTCGTGTCAGGGATGTACCCCAAACGAACGTGCCACACGAAAGCCGATCCTCGCACTGCTGGTGTTTTCTTGAGCATGGCTGCGGTAGCTGGATAAATCCTGTTTAGGCGAGCTGGCCCATGAGCCACCACGTACCACGCGCTGTAGACAACCCGGATTGATCCAGGCACTACCGTTGACCGGAGCACGAACATAGTTTTCGTGCCAGCAATCCTCGGTCCACTCCGATACATTCCCGTTCATATCAAACAGGCCCCACGGGTTGGGCAGAAAATGCATCACCGGGGCCGGGCCCCAATACCCGTCACCATAACCTTTGAATGACTCATCCCAGCGGCGGCCATTGGAGGATCGATCCAGTGAGCCAGCGAGGTTTTCCACCTTCTTCACCGGGGGTCCTGATCCCCACCAGTAAGCGCCCACACTGCCCGCACGCATGGCGTATTCGTATTGGGCTTCACTGGGCAAGTGGTACTTGTCGCCGGTTTCCTTGCTTAGCCAATGCGTATAGGCAACCGCATCGTTCCAGCTCACATGCAACACCGGCATATCGCCATGTGCGGGATGTCCTTGATAACCATCCTCCCAGTTTGCTGCAGGATCTTTGTGCATTCGTCCGCTAGCATCGTCATATACCCGGGATCCTCCGTTGCGTTGCGCGTCGGTAACGTATCCAGTTGCTCTGATGAAAGCCCGGAACTCGCTAACGGTTACCTCGGTGCGGCTGAGCGCAAAACCATACATAAAGGTCACCTCATGCGCCGGACGTTGACTGGCAAGAATACGGCCGCTACCCGTTGCAGTCGTACCCATGATGAAACGACCGGCCGGGATCACCAGCATGGGTGGCGCGCCACCCGATCGTCCCAGAAAATTGTCAGCAAAAACATGTCCGGGTCGGTGTCCGCCATATAGCCTGAAATACTGCATGCGTCGATCAAAATTCCGTAGTCCTGTCAAGGTGGGAAATAACCGGATCGCCTTACCAGCAAGGTTTCTGGCTTGCTCGGCATCCCGGGCATCCAGTGCGGCCAAAGCCCGACTCAGCATTGCTGTGGCGGTGGCACGTCGCATAATTTCAACACGCGTACGCATTGTCTGCAGAGGAACAGAATTTGCAACCAGTTTGGCGGCGAGTACCAGTTCGTGATGTGCGGCTGTAAAGTTGCCCTGTGCAGCTCGGCGCAACCCCCGGTTCAGAACAATTTTCTGAATACGTAAAAGACCTCGACGGGCAACTGTATTACCTGGATCCAGGCGTAATACTTTCCGGTACAGATCCACGGCGCTGTGCCCCAAAGGGGACAGATTCTTGCCTTGTTGTTCCCGTTTAACGGCTGCGCGCAGCAATGGCCGGGTCTGCTGCAAGACCCGCAGGCGCATACTTAGCCGGGCCGCATCAGCTTGACTATGCGGCAGCGTTCGTAATTGTGCGATGTAGCGGGTTGCGGCATTGCCATCCCCATCGTCGAGTGCCTGCTCGGCATCCGTTGCCAACCGTCTCTCAAGCTCTGCCAGGCCGACACGGGCAGCCACACTCTGCGGTTGGAATTTGAGAATTTCTCGATAAAACGTTGCCGCACTATCTGTTTCAATGACTAAATTGCCTTGCAATCGTGCACTCTCGGCTAGGGCAAGCAGACGTTGAACAGCAGGGGAAGCGGGGGTCGTAGCCGAGTGCGCTGTCCTGGTCTGTTGCTGGGCCAGAATGACATCTCTTGATGCCAGGGCCAGAGAAGGCCCAGAGGTATAGGCAGTCGAAATGGCATCGGCCAACGTGGCACCAGATGTAGCCCCGGCAGGGCCGGTACCTGACTGGGAAGAACCCGTGCTCAACTGTGGACGCGAAGTCGAATGCAAATGCAGCCAGTTCGGTGCAAAACGGAAAATCAGCGCAAACACCATCAACAACAATGCAGCGACCATAGCGGCCATGCGTTGCCAATGTAGGGATTGCGTAGCAGACATGGATACAATGGATGAAGTTCGACTGGTATCGTGCGCGACAGCCCGAACAAACACAAGCCACGTTTTATGCAAGCAGCCCAATTAATGTTAAGCCATAGCGAAACTCAACCCATCACCTGGCTGGAATCCGATGTCCCTGTCAGGTCATGGTGCGAGGCCATCAACAGCAAAGATCCACTGGCTCTCGACACCGAGTTCATGCGCCGTAACACTTACTATCCTGAATTAGCACTAGTACAACTGAATGTGCAAGGACGCACGGCCCTACTCGATCCACTCGCCACCCACCCTGGACCGATTCTCCAAGCCCTGGCCCTTGATCCACAGCGAATTTGCATCATGCACAGTCCCGGTGAGGATCTCGAAACCTTGCGTGAAGTTCTACCTCAGGGACCGGCCCATCTGTTCGACACCCAGTTGGCCGCAGCTTTTTCTGGATTGGGCTACGGGCTGGGCTATCAAGCGTTAGTGGCAAGATTGACCGGAATCAACCTACCCAAAGATCAGACCCGTTCAAACTGGCTACAGCGACCGCTAAGTATCGCCCAGAAAAACTATGCTGCGCAGGATGTCCAGTACCTCGAACCTATATTTAATATGTTACATAGATCATTAACCAGTAAAGGTTATATTGATTGGCTCAATGAAGACTGTCAGCATATTAAACGGCGCACTCAGACCTCCCTGGACCCACAGCCTCAAGCTCGCTTCCGTAGCGCATCCAACTGGTCCCAGGAAGCCATTGTGTTATTGCGACGCTTGTTGCAATGGCGAGATAAGACCGCCCGTCAAATCAACCGTCCACGTCCCTGGCTGCTTCCGGATGAACTCATTACCGAACTTGCGACCCAGCCGCCGCTAGGCATCTCTGAACTGCGTCAGGCATCCCGATCGGTACGTTTTCTGCGCAACGAAGTCCTTGACTCACTGCATGAACTGTTGTGCAGCCCCATAGACGATCAGGAGCGCGGCGAAACTGAACCGGTTCCCCAGCCCCTTGACGGCAAGGAGAAATCAGCCCTGAAAGCCATGCAGAAAAAGATTGCCGAGATTGCTGACAGGCTGGATCTGCCACCTGCCCTGCTCGGCTCACGCCGCTTTCTCGAGACCGTATTGCGGCAACGCTGCTGGCCTCATGAAGCTGACAGCACTTGGCGTCGTGCGCAACTCGAGCCATCCTTGCTGAGCCTGCTTCCCGATTAAGCATAAGCGTTTATTGCCCCCTACAGATTCACCCCGCCAATACAACAAAAAACTTGGCGTACCTGCACCACAACGGTATCATTACACGTTCATTTGGGGCGGTAGCTCAGCTGGGAGAGCGTCGCGTTCGCAATGCGAAGGTCCGGGGTTCGAGCCCCCGTCGCTCCACCAAAATCAAGGATTTGCAAAAAAGCCGACTTGTAACCAAGTTGGCTTTTTTAGTACACAGTGACCATGCATAAAGCTGGTTGGCAGCAATATCACCATTACCCGCCCATTTTTCTCCACCCCAGGCCTGATTTATGCTGCACTGCATGATACGCTGACCCTCAACATCAACAATAGGTGTTGAACACGTCGAGCCGGGATGGGCTATGAGCCATAACGAGACCGTTATTCCAACCGTGGGGGACAAGACCGAAACCTCGAATCGATTCCACGAGCAGGCCTTACCCAATTTCAAGCGTGCTGTGCTCAAGATCGGTAGCAGTCTGCTGGCCGGCGATGGCGATAGTCTGAGTCCTCGCTACGCTCTGGGTATTGCCCGGTTTGTTGCAAGCTGCCACGCCCATGGCCGTGAAATAGTGCTGGTCTCATCCGGTGCCGTGGTAGCTGGACGTTCATTGTTGCGCAAGCAGCCCGATACCCGCCATGGCTTGGCTGCCAAACAGGCCCTCGCCGCACTAGGCCAGACCCCGCTGATTACACTTTGGCAACGCTTATTCGATCGCCCGGTTGCTCAGGTGCTGCTCAGCCATGATGACCTACGCAATCGCCGCCGCTACCTCAACGCCCGTGCCACACTGTGCGAACTGCTCACCCTTGGGGCACTACCGGTGGTGAATGAAAACGATACGGTGGCCGTGGACGAACTACAACTTGGTGACAATGACAATCTGGCCGCTTTCGTTGCTACACTAATTAACGCCGAATTGCTATTGATCGCCACCGATGTTGATGGTCTGTATACCGCTCATCCCGGTCTTGATCCCGCTGCTAAACCTATTGAGATCATGCAGGCCAGTGCCCCGGGATTAGCAGCTATGGCAGGTGATACAGACAGTGCCACGGGAACCGGTGGAATGCGTACTAAAATCGAGGCGGCTATGAAGGCTGCTACAGCCGGAATCGATACGGTATTGTTCAACGGACGCAATCATGCAACGCTAGGTCTGCTCGAACATAACCGCCTGCGCGGCACCTGCTTGTGTGCTGACAACACCCGCCTGCAGGCCCGCAAGCACTGGCTTAAACATACCCCTTCGGTATCCGGGACCATTCAAGTCGATGCCGGAGCCGTGCATGCGCTGGTTGCTGGTCACGCATCATTATTGCCAAGTGGCGTCATGGGTACGCAAGGACGGTTCTCACGCGGTGATGTGGTTGATATTGTTGGCCCCGGCGAAGCCCACCGCATTGCTCGGGGTATCAGCCAATATGCTACGGGGGAAATTTTTCAGATCGCCGGCAAGCACAGCCACCACATCGAGACTGCCCTCGGTTACAGCTACGGCGAAACCGTGGTGCACCGTAACGATATGGTCATACTGGATGATCCGGCTGATAACCAATGAATATCAAACAACTCGCCTTGGATTGCCGGGCGGCGGCGCAACAGATCGCCGTGCTACCCAGTGTAGCCAAGACCGGGTTGTTGTACGCCATGGCGGAGGCCTTGCTAGGCGATTCCAAAACCATCCTCACGGCCAATGCTGAAGACCTACGTGCGGCACAGACTAAGGGGGTTCGCAGCGCGCTGCTGGATCGGCTGCGTCTGGATGAAACGCGACTCGATGATATGGCCAGAGCCCTGCGGTGCATCGCCGAATTACCTGATCCGGTCGGCCAGATTACTCGTAGCGAAACCCGGCCTAATGGCCTCCGAGTGGAGCGCATGCGGGTGCCATTGGGGGTCATCGCCATGATCTATGAGGCGCGACCCAACGTTACCGCAGATGCCGCCGCCTTATGTCTCAAAGCCGGTAATGGGGTGATTCTGCGCGGTGGCTCAGAAGCAATTCATTCCAACCGGGCCATTGCTGCCGCTTTACAGCGAGCACTGCGCCAACAGGGTTTGCCAGTCACCGCCATAACCCTGCTGGATGATCTGCGTCGTGAAAGCATTCTCGAACTGATCCAACTGAGCGACATTGTCGACCTGGTGATCCCACGTGGTGGTGAAGGCCTGATCCGCTTTGTCGTGGAACATGCCCGGGTGCCGGTTATTAAGCACTACAAGGGGGTATGCCATCTGTACGTGGATGCTGATGCCGATCCGGTACTGGCACAGGGTTTGCTGATTGACGGCAAGACCACCCGACCGGGGGTTTGTAATGCCCTGGAAACCTTGCTGGTTCATACCAATATTGCCGCAAGCTTTCTGCCCTCGGCAGCAGCGGCACTGCTCGCACACGGGGTTGAATTACGCGGAGACCCACGTGTTTGCGCACTGCTCCCGCAAGCCCGTCCAGCTACGGATGAGGACTACGCCGCTGAATATCTCGATCTGGTACTGGCGGTGCGTGTGGTCGACAATCTTGATAGTGCCCTCGCCCACATCCATCAATATGGCTCCGATCACACCGAAGTCATCGCCACCGGCAACGAAATTGCTGCGCAACGATTCGTACAGGGATTGCGTTCGGCGGTGGTAATGGTCAACGCCTCTTCACGGTTTTCCGATGGTGGCGAACTGGGCCTCGGTGCCGAGATCGGCATCTCCACCACCCGTCTGCATGCTTACGGCCCGATGGGAGCGGAATCGCTCACGATCGAACGCTTTGTGGTTCATGGCGAGGGCCAGGTACGACATCCACAAAGCGCGACATGAACAAGGATGTTTCCAGTATCCATGTCGTACCATCGAATGCACCGATGCCGTATAACTGCAGTGCCATCGGTCCCTATGCAGTGGCTGATGCTTGTGCTATCAATAGACTTATGAACACCACCCTCCTCCACCGGTATTTTTGGTTTTACGGATATCCGCAGCCACTGGCGGAGGCACGGGTCCGATCGACGTAAAGCAACGATCGCAGAAGATTCCCGAACAGCCGCCAGTGACCACTGGCGGCTTTTTTCATGGCTGCCTCGGGTCCACCACCCAATTAGGAGCCCCAACTATGTCCCAGCCTACTGATGACCTGCGCATTCAAGCCATCACCCCACTCAGTAGTCCCAACGAGGTGATGAACGAATACCTCGTCAGCAACCAAGGTGCGACCACTGTAGCGACCTCACGCATCGCCTTGCAGAAGATTTTGTCCGAGCAAGATGACCGTCTCGCCGTGGTCATCGGTCCCTGTTCGATTCATGACCCCAAGGCGGCCATTGAATACGCCAAGCGACTGGCAACACAACGGCTACGTCTGGGGGGTGAACTGGAAATTATTATGCGGGTGTATTTTGAGAAACCACGTACTACGCTGGGCTGGAAAGGACTGATCAACGATCCGGATCTGGACCACAGCTTTCGCATCGACAAGGGGCTGCGTATGGCCCGTGCCCTGCTTCGCGATATCAACGCACTCGGCCTACCGGCTGGCTGCGAATTTCTCGATACGATCACCCCGCAATACATCGCCGATCTGGTCAGCTGGGGGGCCATTGGTGCACGTACTACCGAAAGCCAGGTACATCGGCAAATGGCCTCGGGTCTGTCCTGCCCGGTTGGGTTCAAGAATGGTACCGAGGGTAATGTGAAGATTGCTGTGGACGCGGTGCAAGCCGCCTCCAAACCCCATCACTTTATGGCCTTGACCAAGGGTGGCCAGGCAGCTATCGCCACAACCACCGGCAATACACAATGCCACGTTATTCTGCGCGGCGGTAGGCAACCGAATTTCGATGCTGCAAGCATAGAGACAGCCTGCAACATGATCGCCCAGGCCGGACTACCTGCCCGGGTGATGATTGACGTCAGTCATGCCAACAGTGGCAAGCAGCCGGACAAACAGCCCAGGGTTATTGAGAATATCGCCAGGCAAATCGAAGCCGGTGAGGAACGCATTCTAGGCGTGATGGTAGAAAGTAACCTGGTTGCTGGGCGACAGGAATTTCGGGCCGGTGCGCCCCTGGTTTTCGGCCAAAGTATCACCGATGGCTGTATCGGCTGGGATCATTCGGTCCAAGTGCTGGAACGGCTTGCGCAAGCGGTACGTCAACGCCGCATGCAGGTGACCAAACCTACCGGGGCTCCAGGGATGGAAACTCATCCTGAGTTCAAGACGGGTGCTGATCTACCAAGTATCACGTAGTTTATGAGTTCCCAACACGTGAGCTATATAGGCCAGTGGTCGGGTGGCGCAGCTGATGGTACAGGCCAGCTGCCAAGCGATCGGTGGACGCTCTCCTGGCGGGGCGGTTGATCAACCTGCGTGGCTCATAATAGGTGCACAACAGGCCTGCCTCACGGTCCTTGCCATGGCAGGACACTTGGGAATTGGGCTATTGCCTGGGCCGCCGGAAACGGTATTCCAAAATGATCAGCTATAAAAAACGGGGCGGCACATAAGTACCGCCCCGGGGAGGATTTTTTACCCGGTTACCCGCAGGTTGTCGATGCGGGGCAGGCCGGATAGTTCGGCTGTGCGGGGAATGCCGGCATCCATGGCGGACGCGGGGCCAAACGCCGCGGTGCTGTTTTGATCTTTTTCAGCAAAACTCTCACTGCCGTATCGATCTGCGCATCCTTGCCGGCATTGAGCTGGCCGGGTTCGTCGTGCACGGTGATATCCGGATGTACCCCGATATTCTCGACCACCCACTTGGAATTGAGACCGTACATGGCGTCCTCCGACACCACCAGACGACCACCATCCAGTAAGGAGAAGGTGTTGTCGTAGCCACGTACCCCACCCCAGGTACGACTGCCGATGGTCGGTCCAAGGTGATCCTTCTTGAACATATAGGCGAAGATATCACCGTCCGAGGCCGAGCCCCGATTGATTAGTGCGGCCATATAACCTGGATAGGCATTGGGAGTCGTACTAGTCATTCCATGGCGGTTGACGAACATAGCATCGAGCTTACGATCCAAGCGATCAAACAACACCGGGTCGATGAAGCCACCCAGATTCCAGCGATCATCGATGATCAGCCCCGGCTTGGTGAGCTGGCTGTAATACTGGCGCACAAATTCGCGCATCCCGGTGGTTTCCATGTCCTCAAGGTACACATAACCGATCTTGCCATGAGACAGGCGATTGACCATCTTGCGATTGTGACGGATCCAAGCCAACAGATGCAGCTTGGCACTATTGGCGATAGGCCGAACCCTGATGGTCCAGGCGTGATGGCCTGCAGGATTATCGGCCAGACGCAGATGAACCGTGGTGCCGAAAGTATGCATGAGCAGCGAGTACGGGTTGGTAGGGGCCTGCAACTCATGGCCGTTGACAGCCAGCACATAATCGCCTTGTTTGACCTTGATACCGGGTTGGGCCAAGGGGGAGCGATACCCGGGTATGGTGTTGTCACCACGATAGATGTGGGCCAGATAATAACGACCGCTGCGGGCATTCAAGGCGAAGGTCGCACCGAGATCTGCAGTGGTACTTGATGGACTTCTCCAGGCATGAGCGCCACCAAAGACGTACATGTGGCTCTCACCCAATGAACCGATCATGTTACCCATAACCCAGTTCAGATCCTGACGGGATGCCACATAGGGAAGTAGACGACGATAGCGCTGGCCAATCACCGACCATTTGGCCGCAATCAACCTAGGATTGATGAAGTAATCCCGATCATCCCGCCAGGCCTCACCGAAAATCGTCTTCCATTCGGCACGTGGCTGTACCCACAGACGCATGTGTGAAAGGTTAAGTGGCTTAGCCTTGGCGCTCTTGCTAAAGGTCGCAGGGCGCAACATCCACTGACCGTGCAAGGGATACAGCAAGGTTGAGTCGTCGGCTGAAATGGTAAACCCACCTACCCCCTTGGCTAAGGTGATCTCCTTGCGCTTGGCCAGGTTGTAGGCATGCAGTACGGGCATCTCGCCGGGGATCATTCCACCCAGTACTGGGTTGGGCATAGTGGTGAAATACAACACGCCCTTGGCTTCGACAAGGTTACCGTAATTGGCAGCAGGCACCGGTACCTGAACGGCACGGGCCATGAGTCCTTGAAGGTTGACCTGGATGGGTTTTGCAGCTTTTTTGTTGTGCTTGGATTTGCCATGTCCCGATTTTTTTCCAGACTTGCCATGCTTGGAATGGGAGCTCAGCGCACTGACGCTGCGTGGTGCAAACGGTGAAGCAAGATTGTTGCGCAGGGTGGCTACATACAAACCCTGAGAATCGACACTGGCCATAGTAAAGTCAAACGATGACATGACCGGATTGACGATTCTCGAAGAGATAAAGAACAGATATTTGCCATCCTTGGAAAATACCGGCTGGCCATCATTGAACCCACCCTGACTGATCTGGTGCAAGCTGTGGTCGTTCAGCCGGTACAGAAACAGGCCGCTGATCCGGTTAGGTAGCGTTTTAGAGAAGCCGATCCAACCACTGTGTGGGGCCCAGGAAACATCCTGGAAGCTGCCGATGACATGATACTTGTCCTGCGCCACTTGGTAGCGCTTCAGAGTCTTGACATTTTCCAGCCAAAGCACCTGATTGGAATCGACATAAGTAATCCACTTGCCATTCGGACTCCAGCTGATGTTGCCCTGATAACTCAGATTACTGGTGTGCGTCAGAGCCTGCGGCTTGCCAGCCCCGGTGGCCGGGCGAAGATAGATTTCGCTACTGGAACCGACATCATCGATATAGGCAATCCACTTGCCATTCGGTGACCAGGCCGGGGCCCGCTCATCCGCACCCGGGTTACGGGTCAGGTTAACGGTATCGCCATATTTACCCGGTACGGTGTACAACGCGCCACGCGCGGAGAACACGGCAAGTTTGCCATTGGGAGCGATATCCGCACTACGAATTGCCTTCGAGGTTTTGACCCAATGCGGCAACAGGCGGGTTCCATCCAGAGGCACCTGGGTATTCACCGGAAGCAATCGTCCGGATGGCAAGGCATAGACATAAAGTTTGCCACCGTCGGAAAAGGTCACCCCATCGTTGCCGAGACTGGGCCAATCAATGTCATAGGTCTTGAAGTGGGTAAGCTGGGTAAAGGCACGGGTCTGGAACGAATACGACCAGAGATTCTGTACCCCATGTGGACCGCGGTCGGAGGTGAAATACAAGGTCTTACCAGCCCACATCGGCCAGGCATCAGCACCTTTCCAATGGGTGATCTGCCGGCTAACACCGGTCTTGAAATTGTAGGTCCAGATATCCTGAGCCTGACCGGCATAATAGTGCTTACGGTGGAATGGGCGAAACACCCGAGCCAGCTTGTTGTAGGCCACCATTGTGCCGCTCGCATTGAATGAAAGTGGCCCGGTCCAAGGCAAGGGAATCCGGGTCGGCAGTCCACCGGCGAGTGGCACTTCATAAGCATGCATGACTTGTGGATTGAAACTGTTACGGCGGGAAAGAAATACCACATCCTTGCCGTTGGGAGTCCAGCCAAGAACGATGTTGTCCAGGCTCGGCCGAAGTTTACCGCCCATATCTGCGTTGATGGAATGGAAGGTTAGGCGGTGTACCGTCCCGCCTGCGGTGGGTATTACATACACATCGGTATTGCCCTCATACCAGCCCGTAAAGGCAACCCATCGACCATCGGGAGAAAAGTGTGGGGAAAAATCGAAGCCACTGTCGGAAGTCAACTGGGTGGCTACGCCGCCTTTCCAATTCACCTTCCATAGATTGCCACCGGCCTCGAACACGAGGGTGCTGTTATGCAAGGTGGGATATCTATTGAGCACCTGTACGGGGCCGTCGGCCTGGGTGGCCGGCACAGCAGGCTGTGCCCCAGCCTGGCTCACTACCAGGCCCAGCGCGAGGCCGGCACAGGTTGCGAGAACACTTCGAAATTTCATCGCCGTCTCCTTGATGAACTGAATCGGAAGTGCGCACTCCCTGAACCGGAAGTGCGCACCAAGCCAAGTTTCAGACCATCGAAAAGGGGCGCGGTTCCCATGGATGGAAAAGATTACAAAATCGTAAAAAAACCATGCCATTAGTCATGGGTGATTTTCTTTCAATGCTCGGAGTCTGTCCCCAGATTATGGGCCATAAAAGCCAAAATATCCGCCGCACGGGCAATACGCTTGTTGGTCGGCATGTAATTGTGGCTGGTCTGCATATCCACGCGTAGCAGAATCGGATTGGAACATCTCTGCACATGCTGCAGCGCCGCAGCGAACTTGTACGAAAGACTGGGCACCACCCGATCATCGTGGTCGGAGGTCGTGATAATCGTTGCGGGGTAGCAGTTGCCGTGGCGTACGTTCTGCAGCGGTGAATACTTGATCAGCCAACGAAACGCCTTGCGATGATTGGAGGTCCCGTATTCAGGGGCCCAGAGTGCCCCCCCGGAAAACTTCTGGTAACGCAACATGTCGAGTACCCCGTGGCCGGCATAAGCCGCACCGAACAGCCGTGGGCGCTCAGTAATACTGGCCCCTATCAGCAAACCGCCATTGGAGTAGCCCTCAATACCGAGATGCTTGACCGAGGTGTAGTGCTTGCGGACCAGATACTTGGCTGCCCAGGCGAAATCATCAAAGACATTCTGCTTTTTGCCGAGCATGCCGGCATGATGCCAAGCCTCACCGTACTCACCACCACCGCGCAGGTTAGCCACCGCATAGACCCCACCCATTTCCAGCCAGACCGGTAAAGTCACCGAGAATCTCGGGGTAATACTGATATTGAAGCCACCGTAAGCGTAGAGCAGCGTTGGATTTTTGCCATCCAGCTTGAGACCTTTACGATAGGTCAGGAACATCGGTATCCGGGTACCGTCCTTGGAACGATAGAAAACCTGCTTGGTTGTGTATTTTGCTGCATCAAAGGACACCTCGGGCTTGAAGAACACACTACCCTTGGCTGTTGCAACGTCATAACGAAATACCGAAGGTGGGTATAAAAACGAGGTGTATCCATAATAGACAAGCTTGCTGGTATTGCGGGCACTAATACCATAGATAGTACCCATGGCCGGTATCGGCAGCATCCCGATTGGCTGACCTGCGGTGCTATAGACACTCACTTCACTTTTTACGTCAACCAGACGATTGACCAGAAGCCGCCCGCCGGCCAGTACAGCGCTACGAATCACACTGCGTCCTTGCGGCACCACCACGCGCCAATGTTGCGGAGCCGGATGATGGATATTGAAAGCGACAATTCGGCTGCGTGGTGCCTTGAGTGTCGTGAGCATGTACACGGTCTCACCGATGTTGCCAATGGGCTGATACTCGGCATTGTCCTGGGTGAACAGGGCTTGTAACTTAGCCTGTATATCCGGTTGCGCACCATGACCAAGATCGGCGACATAAAGCAGATTGCGACTGGATGTGCCATGAGCCAGGGTCACGAACAGGTAACGTCCGTCCTCACTAACATCTCCGCCCACCACCCACTCAGGCAAATCCTGGCGACGTAAAATCAGCACATCAGCACTCTGCAGCGTTCCCAGCCGATGGTAGTACAGCGACTGGATGCGCACTTTGTCGGCGATGACCTTACCTTTCGGTGGCTGTGGATAGCGCGAGTAGAAGAAACCCCGACCGTCACGGGTCCAGGAAATACCGGAAAATTTCACCCAACGGACGGTATCCGGCAGTTGCTTGCCGGTTACCACATCCATGACATGCAGGGTCTGCCAATCAGACCCCCCTTGGGACAACCCATAGGCAAGATACTTGCCGTGATCGGATGGCTTCCAACTAAGCAGAGCTATACGGCCATCCTTGGAAAGCAGATTGGGATCGAGCAGTACCCGCGGTTTGCCTGCACCGACCTGTACGTAGACCAGGCTCTGATTCTGTAGACCACTGTTATGACTGTAAAACAACATATCTCCGGCCTGCACCGGCACGCCTTCGCGCGGATAATCCCACAAATTAGTCAGTCGCTGTTTGATCCAGTGCCGTTGAGGAATGGCCTTGAGATACTTTTGGGTGAGTGTATTCTCCTGGTCGATCCATTGTTTAAGCTTCGGTGAATTGAGCTTTTCCATCCACTGGTAGGGTGCCGATACCCGGGTCCCAAAATAGCTATCAACAATCCTGTCACGGTGCGCCTTAGGATAGACCTGTTTGCTCTGGTGGGCCTGTGCACTCATGGCGGGCAAGGCCACCAGAAGGATGAGAATTACCAAAAACCGTCGTATGTGCTTCATCGTCGGCATTCCATTATGTTACTGAGGTAGGGAACATATCGCTACGCCGCTCAGTAAGCAATGCGTGACTGATATGCGTAACCATCATGGATCAGTTCTGAATCAACCGTTACATCCCCCTGCTAACTAAATCGCCTGGAATTAACTTAATCTTCACCATAGGCTTTCATAGAGTGCCGAGGAGACCTTGATAAACCTACTCCACGGTCCAGTTTTCGGTGCTATCGCTCTGCACTGGTACCCCTTTGCATCCGGGGTCACCGAACGGGAAGCGCGCACTGCAAATAGGCCAGGCGATCGATAACGGCTACCGGTTCAATAGTGTTACTCGGTGTTGGAAACCGGTTTGGAACTCCAGCTAATTGCAACAATGTGCCAACCAGCATCACTCTGCTTCATAGTCAGTGTTTCCTGACTGAGTAGGACTTGTGGTTTGCCACGAACCGTGGTGCGCAGCTCACGTACGCTGCTAACCACAGCACGATCTCCCTGCAACTGCGCTTGGCGTTTCAGCAGCCGTATCTTTGCGTGTTCCAGAAAACGCATATCGGCACCCATATGATGTTCGACATAGGCAGTCCGAGAGACCTGCTCCTTACCGCCCTCGGTCACCCGGACATCCGATGCCAACATGGCAATCACCTTGTTACGATGGCCGTTCTGCAGTGCCTGCTGGAAAGCATCCGCCATATTTTCCGCCTTGACGAGTCGGCCCCCTTTCCCAGCCATGGATGATCCAGTCTTCTGTACCGGATGGTCATGCTCTTTCGGCATCTCTTTACCAGCAGGTGATGCCGTACCTGAATGGGGATGAGTGCTTTTTTTCTCAGCGTGACCGTGCCCCGAAGCCATCTCCTCATCCGGTGGGGCTTTGGCCACAATAGCCTGGTATTCCGCCGGAGTCATACCTGGCAGCTTCTCAATGAAGGCCACCATGTCCCAGATAGTGACATCGTTATGGTTGAAACCCCAGGCCGGCATGGCACTTAACTTGATGCCGTGTTTAATGGCCCAAAAGGCTTCACGTGGACCAATTTTTGTTTGGGCGAGAATTGGGGGCTGTGGATAAAGCCCGGGGCGGATCTCCGAACTGGATATACCGGGAGCCAGATGACAGCTCGTGCACATGGCTGCGTATTGCCCGGCCCCACGTAAAATGCGTTGTGGGTTATTAAGATCCGGCACCTTTAGGTCGGCACTGTGTACTGCTACAGAACGATTACGCAACCTCTCCAGGACCATGTAGGTAACCGGCCAATGCGGGTCATCAGCACCGATGTTGTAAACCCCCGACTCAATGAAAATTGTGGCACCGATTACCCCAAGAAGTAGTACAGAGCCACTGGCAAGAACAATTTTTTTATATAACTTCATAGCACCCCTCCCTCAGAACCAAACCCTGACACCGGCCAGAATCAACCGATCTGTAACCGGTCTTCCAGCCGCACGCGCCATACCAGCTGTGCCACCCAGGGTACGAACCCACGAATACCCGATATAGGGTGCAAACTTGCGACTGAACTCATAGCGCAAGCGCAGACTCATTGACACATTGGCAATACCCGCACCCAGATCCCGCTGCGGATCGGCATGGCCATAAGCATTAAACTCGAGCTCGGGGGTGAGTATCAGCCGTTGTGTAAACAGCCAGTCCTGTGAAGTTATGAGCCGGAAAGCGCTACGCCCCGCCGAGCCTGCATACAGGGTGGCTGCGAATTCGAACTCGTACGGTGCGATACCTTGAACACCCAGCGCAGCCCAGTTTCTAGCTGGCCCGATTCCGAGATCGTGACGTATCCCGACCATTCCATCCCAGAATGGACTGATCGCATGGCCCCATAGCGCCTCGATATCACCCTCTTCGAGACGATTCTGGCTACGGGTACCCTCACTGCGAATCCAAAGCTTGTTGAGATCATGACCAACCCAGAACCGGCCATCCCATTGCTGGGTATTGACTCCACGGCTGCTATGGACAGTCTCAAGAGTGTCAAGCTGAACCTTAGCCAGCAATGGGTTCTCATCCAGTTTCAGAGTTACACCGTAGCTTGCGTAATCACCCGGTGCCGCACCATCGCTGCGGGGCAGACTGCCGACCGGGGGAGTCTTGGACGACTCTTTACCGTGTTCCATGGTCATGCACTGCATATCATGGCCCATCACCATGGCCTTCTGGTACTTGCCAGACCGGTTTTTCGACCGCATTTTTGGTGTCACCCCGGACCTTGGGTCATACTGCTGTTGCAAAGATCCGGGTCGATGATGCAACGGCTTGGCATCGACCTGGTGGATGGGGACATCCCGGTTCTGGGTTTTCTGTCCCATCACCAAATGACTTGGTGGCAAAACACTGGCCGCCGATGCGGGCACCGGAGCGGTGGTCTGGGCCGTAACCGTAACCAGGGAAGAAACTCCAAGCAGAGCCAGACCGAGCGTTGCCGGGCGTAAGACTTGGCGGATAAATGAAAGCGGACGCATCGTTGTGCTCATCATGCCACCACCACCGCGCGGAACATGCCCACGTCCATGTGATAGAGCAAATGGCAGTGATAGGCCCAGCGACCTCGGGCATCGGCACTCACCCGGTAACTAATACGCTGCGCCGGTCGTACGTTAACGACGTGCTTGCGCACCTGGAAGTGGCCTTCGGCAGTTTCGATCTCGCTCCACATGCCGTGCAGATGAATCGGATGATTCATCATGGTGTCATTGACCAGAATGATACGCAGTCTTTCCCCGTAATGAAACAGGATCGGTTTGGCCTGTGAATACGGCACCCCATTGAACGACCACATATAGCGTTCCATGTTACCGGTCAGATGCAACTCAATCGCCCGTTCCGGTTCCCTCAGATCAATGGGGCCACCGATAGTATGCAGGTCAGCGTAGTTCAGTACCCGTCGGCCATTGTGGCGTAGCCCGGCACCCGGATCGTCCAATGCAGTCGAGGCCACTTCAATACGGTTGGTATTCGAAGGACCGTATTCAGTGGGATAATGAAAGTTGATCGGAACGGTCTGGTTACCCCCCATACTTTTCATACCGGTCATCGGCTGCGTGCCCTGTTTACCTGCCGCCGTCATACCCGCCATCTTGGACATATCCATACCCATATCCGCCATGGACAGACTGGGTACCGGATCCATAGGCGGGGTCTCCGCCCGCAGACCCTCGCGCGGCGCCAGGGTGCCTGCAGCGTAGCCACTGCGATCGATCGCCTGGGCAAAAATAGTGTAGGCACGGTCGTCACTGGGACTGACAATCACGTCCAAGGTCTCGGCTACGGCAATACGAAACTCATCAATCGATACCGGATCGACATTCTGCCCATCCGCAGCTACCACGGTCATCTTCAGACCCGGAATACGTACGTCAAAATAGGTCATTGCCGACCCGTTGATAAACCGCAACCGCACTTTTTCGCCACGCTTGAACAAGCCTGTCCAGTTACCTTCCGGGGGCATCCCGTTGGTAAGATAGGTGTAGGTGTAACCGGTCACATCAGATAGATCGCGGGGACTCATGCGCATGCGATTCCACCTCATTCGCTCTTGCCAGGCCTTGGCGAAACCTTCCCGGCCCGCCGCTGCAAACAGTTCCGGTACAGTGGGCTCGGTTTGACTGTAGTAGCTGCTCATCTTCTTGAGGTTATCGAATACCATTTCCGGATCGGTATCGGTCCAGTCCGATAGCAGCACCACATAGTCCCGGTCGCCAGGAAACTGCTCAGGCTCACGCGGTTCGATCACAATCGCTCCGTACATGCCGGTCTGTTCCTGAAAACCGGTATGGCTGTGGTACCAATAAGTACCTGCTTGCTGCACCTTGAAGCGGTATCGGAAAGTTTCCCCTGGGGCGATACCCGGATAACTCAGACCGGGTACCCCATCCATATCCGCAGGAAGAAGGATACCGTGCCAGTGAATTGAGGCGGATACGTTCATCCGATTGGTGACGTTGATAGTCACTGTATCACCCTCGCGCCAATGCAGGATCGGTGCAGGTACCTGGCCGTTGATTGCAGTGGCGATGGCTGGACGCCCGGTGAAGTTCACCGGGGTATCAGCAATATCCAGATTGAAGTTCGTACCCCGCAGTACAGCCGGAGACACCTGAACCGGCGAGGCCTTAGCCAACCGTGACAACGGTGCTAGACCAAACATGACGCCCCCCAGAGCCAGTCCGCGAACAAAACGTCGGCGCGAAGGATCGGGAGCAAGGGATGGCAACTCAGGAAAACAAATACGAGACATGACACGCTCCAACATATGGTAAATTCACCGCAAAGAACGATGCGGTAGGCAAGTCGATGCAAGCCTGCCAAGCCTGAAACCAGGCTAGACTGGCCATGTCATGTCATGTCAAGGGCGGTCGTAGCAGCGGTATGCTGAAATGCTCGTGGATAAAAGGTGTGCTATCACGAAAAGTGATGAATGCCGGAACTTGAAATATGAAAGGCGTATAGCCCTTGGCAAGTAAACTCACCCCGGCACCCACGCAAGCGGTGCATTGATCGCACGCGGATACGACAGGGGGGGAGTCAGGGTAGGAACTCTGCACACAGTTTTCACCTGCAAGGTGCACTGCAATGGGTGTAGCGGGCTGCAAAATGTCTACATGGCCAAGTTTCGGCAATACGGACGCAGAAGCAGTACCGACCCAGATCAACACAGCCAGCAACAGGATAAAGCGGGGAGCGAGGGGCGAGAACACTTATACATCCTAGCTGCGGCAAAGATTTCTTACAAGTTGTAAGTCGTGTCATGTGAGTAACTCAAAACTCGGGTCGTCTAGGCACTACACTGAACCACCCCGAACGGATACCGGCATGAATTATCGACACGCCTTTCACGCGGGCAACTTCGCAGATGTATTCAAGCACGTGTGCGCCCAGACAATTCTTGCTGCATTGAACCGTAAATCCACACCATATTGTTATTTCGAGACCCATGCCGGTGCCGGTAGTTACAATCTTGGCCACCGGCAAGCCCGCATGACCGCCGAAAATGAATCAGGTATCCAGCAACTAGCAAGCTATCCTGGGAATATGCCGGATCAGATACTGCAATACCTGAATGCGGTGCATACCCATAACGTCGGCACAACCGCCATACACCGCTATCCAGGCTCACCCTGGCTCGCCGCACATAGCCTGCGGGCAAGTGACCGGATGGTGTTGTGCGAGCTTGAAGCGAAGACCTGTGGTGAGCTGAAACGATTGTTTCATGCAGACCATCGGGTCCAGGTGCACCACCGGGACGGTTATGCAGCATTGCAAGCATTGCTGCCCCTGCAAGAGCGCCGGGGTTGGGTGCTGATTGATCCTCCCTACGAAGCCCAAAAACAGGAATTCTCCCTCATCCAGTCGGCCTTGAGCAATGCACTCAAGCGTTGGCCACAAGGCATTTATGCGGTCTGGTACCCGATCAAACTGTATCGTGATCTGCTACCGTTTCAACGTTGGTTGGCTCGCTGTGGAGCGACTTCAGTACTGATTGCCGAACTGCAAGTTCGCCCCGCCAACTCGCCATTACGCATGAACGGTTGCGGAATGGCTATTCTCAACCCACCTTGGAAACTGGATGCGGAGCTGCAATCGACGCTCCCTGTTCTGGCCACGTGTCTCGGCCAAAATACTCCGGGTACAAGTCGGCTTGAATGGCTACTCCATGAACGAGCTTTATCATGATCGCACCGTTTTACCCTGAACCCGCTAAACTTGACAGGCCAACTGCAGGGATTTTGTCATGCGTTTAATCCGTTATCGTTGGGTACTGCTGATCCTGGTCAGCTCGGTTCTTGCAGCTTGTGCTCCTCCCCCGGTATTCAAGACCACGGGTAATGAAGTGGCCGTACCACCAAGTACCGTGGCCCAAACTCCTGAGCATTTTATCGGCCACTCAGTCATCTGGGGCGGGCGGGTGATCTCAGTGCAGAATCTTGCCAACACTACCCACATCGAAATACTCGGTTATCCACTGGATAGCTCGCAGCGACCGCAGCTACAGGGCCCCGAAGGTGGCCGATTTATTGCCATCATGCAGGGCTATGTCGAACGCCTCAACTATCCACCCGGAACTCTGGTAACCATTCGTGGGCGTATTAAGGGCACCTTCGCCGGCCATGTTGGTAAAGCTGCTTACGTCTTCCCACTGGTTCAGGTAGAGGTCTCGCACGTGTGGACCAATGAGGAAATGCGCAGTCACCGTCCCAACGTCAATATTGGAATTGGCCTGGGCTACTGGCACGGCTGAAGTAGGGTAAGGGGGTATCTCAGTCAGCCCCGATGATAAGGGTGCCCGGATAACTGACACATGGCGCGATACAGCTGCTCGGCCACGATGACTCGAACCAGCATGTGCGGCAAGGTCAGGGTACCCAATGACCAACGTAGTTCTGCCCGATCCAGTAGCGCCGGGGCCAGACCGTCAGCGCCACCGATCAGGAACACCAGGTTACGACCGTCCATGCGCCAGCCGGCCAACTGTTTGGCCAGGACTTCGCTGGACCAGGGCTGACCCCGTCCGTCCAGGGCGATCACCCGGTCGGCAGCAGAAACACGCGCCAACATGGCCGCACCCTCCATCTCAATGGCCCGCTGGATGGGCTGATTTCTGGTGCGCAATCCCGAACGGACGGTCACCAGTTCGAGTGGCAGTTCCCGCCCCAGGCGTTTGCGGTATTCGGCCAGACCCACAGCAATCCAGTCCGGCATGCGCTCACCGATACTGAGGATGGTTGCCCGCATCGAGCTGCTCAGCCCACGGCGCTGTGAGCTGAGGTTTCGGCGTCCACACTCCACAGCCTCTCCAGTCCGTAAAACTCACGGATACGGGGCAGCATGACATGCACAATGATGTCACCCAGATCAACCAATACCCATTCGGCTTCCTGCTGGCCTTCAACGCCAAGCGGCCATACTCCGGCATTCTTGGCGAATTTCACTACTTCGTTAGCGATAGATTTGACGTGTCTGGAGGACGTTCCGGAAGCAATGACCAGCAGATCGGCTATGGAGGTTTTGCCACGCACATCAATGACGCACACATCGCGGGCTTTGAGTTCTTCAAGAGCAGCGAGCACATGGTCACGCAGATGCTCGGTAGAGGGGGGAGATACAAACTTGACTGATTGGGACAATGGGTTTTACCACGGGAACGCGAATTGCGTAGTGTCAGTATAGGCAGTGCCGCACAGCGGGTAAAACTTCGACCCCATCGTCTTCAGCAGCCATCCCCGCGATGGCGGTATACCTCCAGCAGTCGGGGATCGACCAGCAGGGTATCGGGAAGTAGAAATCGCGGTTCCTGTCCGGCTCGCAGTAGAGCACGGATATGGGTAGCCGAGATGTCCAACGCAGTGATGGGGATGGTCAGCACCCCACCTGCCGCTTGCTCAAGCAGAGCACTGACGGTATCTCTGCGACGTGCCGCGACCTCGATTTCCAATTCCTCGCTGACCCGTATCGGGACTCCAGGCCGGGTCAGTACCCCAAGATGAGCCAGTTCGAACAGTTGCCGCCAACGATGCCAGGTTGGCAAGCCAGCGAAGGCGTCACGGCCCAACAACAATACCAGGGGACGTCGGGAGCCTATCTCACGTCGTACTTCGAGCAGTGAATCCACACTCCAGGATGGGCCCTCACGATCCAGTTCGCGGGTGTCCAACCCCAAACGATCCTGACCTGTCAGTACTGCACGCAACATTGCCAGACGTTGCCTTGCACTGGCGACTGGCGGCGGTCGGTGCGGAGGAAGGGCCACCGGCATCAGCTTCACTTCGGCCTGCAGAGCCTCCGCAGCTTCCCAGACAGCGCGCAGATGACCCAAATGTACGGGGTCAAAAGTTCCGCCGAATAGGGCCAATGGCCGAGCCATATTTAAACCTTCGCCAGACCGGCAGCGGCTCGCGGCTGGCAAACGGCAGTCAACAGGCGTTCGGTCTCGATCCATGGATCGCCCTGAGCACGACCCTTGGACATGCGATCAATGCGTCCGGCCCAAACCATCAAGCGCTGCCAGAACTGGGCATTGCCCTGCCGGCTCAGAGCACGACGAAACAGACTCTGGCGTGTCGACCACAAATGCTCAAGACGTGATTGGGCTGAAAAATCAGCCGCACCGGCCAAACGTGATGCTACGCCGAGCTGGCTGACCAACAGACCTAGCAGAGGTACTAGGTCCTCACCTTCAGACCTCAGCCCTCGTAATACCCGCATCACCCGTGAGCCATCTCCCAGCAACATGGCATCCACCAGGGCAAATGCATCGTAACGCGCACTATCCAGGACCAGGGCTTCCAGGGTGGTTCTGAGCAAGCGGCTGGAGGCCGGACACAAGATAGCCAGCTTGTCGATTTCCTGGGCGGCCGCCAACAGATTGCCCTCGGTACGTTGTGCCAGCCAATCCAGGGCTTCAGTATCTGCATCCAGACCCCGCAAACGCAATCGCTCACCCAGCCACGCAGCCATTTTATCGGGTGACGGCGGCGTCAGTTGTACCGCCACCCCAAGCTGTTCGATGGCCCGGCTCCAAGCCGCTGCATGCTTGCGACTCCAGGTAGTACAGCGGATTAGTAGAACCGTATCAGCAGGAGGATTGGCGCACCATTGGGAAATAACCTCCGCTCCCGTTCGTCCCGGACGACCGCTGGGCAAGCGCAAATCAAAGCACCGCCGGGTGGCAAACAAAGACAGCGCCGCTCCGGCACCCGCTAATTCATTCCAGTCGAACCTGCTGCCCGCATCCATGGATACACGCTCGGTATAACCGAGTTCCCTAGCCCGCCGACACAAAGCGTCTCCGGCCTCGATCACCAGCAATTCCTCACCGATGAGCAAATATACTGGCCGCAATGGACTACGCGTCAGTTCCTTTGTCCATGATCCGGCGTTCAGCATACTCAGCCCTGATGCTGGCCGGACGAGAACGCTTGCAGACGCAACAAAATAGCCTGGGACATATCCCGGATCAGGCTTTGGCGAATCGCTTCCTGTTCAGCCGGGCTGCCGATCACCTGAGTCCGGTCGAAGGTGTAACTACGCTGCATATCGACGGTCTCTCGGGGCAACAAGATCTTGCCCTTGGCACTATGCACCTCAAACACAACGTGGTACAGCACGGTGTATTCCCCCACCCTGGCGAAACCGGTGGCAGCCAGGGCGCGGGTCTGAAATCGTGCAACCGGCACATTGAGCACGGCAATCCCGGGTCCTGGGGTATCGGCCAGATGTACCCCAGAGGCCCGTAAAGCCAAGGCCAATCCACGACGTAAAGCACTATCCCCGTTGACCTGCACCACCATACGTTGCATGGCCGGCAGCAGTACCGCACTGCGCCGGAGATGGAAACCGCAACCGCTAAGTAGCAATGCTGCCAGCACCACTACGATCAAAATGGCAGAACGGGATAAGCGCATGGACAACATTCCTGGGTACAAGGCGGCATCATAACTGGCAGGCATCGCAACAACAGGTTTGGCTACGCGATAGAAAAATCCGGGACCGACCATAGCCCTCATCTGTATTGCTACAGCACAATATTGACAATTTTACCCGGCACTACAATCACCCGCTTGGGGGACCGCCCCTGCAAGTGCTTGTGAACCACGGCCATGGACATGGCCAATTGCTGAGTCTCAGCTTGATCTGCCGCCACGGGCACCTCAATGGTGGCACGCAATTTGCCATTGATCTGAATTGCTACTGTAACTCGTTCCTTGTGTAGCGCCTCGGGGTCAGCGACTGGCCAAGGCTGATCCTCAAGCAGTTGCTCAGCATGACCCAGAGCTTGCCACAGGCTATGGCAAATATGCGGGGTAAACGGATTCAGCAGCAACACCACCGCTTCCAATGACTCCTGGCGCAGAGCCCGGCCGCACGGACTATGGTCCTCGAAGCGCTGGAGTGCGTTCATAAATTCCATCAGCGCCGCAATAGCTGTATTGAATGCATAGCGCCGACCCAGATCGTCACCGACCTTGGCAATCGTTTCGTGCAACTGACGGCGCAGGGTCTTTTGTACTGAGTTCAGAGTCCCTTTACCTCCAACCACAGGTAAACCTGCTGCTGCATGGGTATGCACTTCGCGCCACAGACGTTTGAGAAACCGCGCCATGCCCTCGACTCCGGCTTCGTTCCACTCCAGTGACTGATCCGGTGGAGCGGCAAACATCGAGAACAGCCGCACCGTGTCGGCCCCGTATTTATCCACCATAGACTGTGGATCGATACCGTTGTTCTTGGATTTAGACATTTTTTCGATGCTGCCGATCAGTACCGGCTGCCCGTCCGCCTTGAGTACAGCACCGACAACCCGGCCCCGCTCGTCGCGCTGCATATCGACCTCGCTAGGATTGATCCAGGTCTTCAAACCATCCGCATCTTGGCGGTAGAACGTCTCCGCAATCACCATGCCCTGACATAACAGGTTGGTGGCCGGCTCATCACTATGTACCAGGCCCGCATCACGCATGAGCTTGTGATAGAAACGAAAGTACAGAAGATGCAGGATCGCATGTTCGATGCCACCAATGTACTGGTCAACCGGCAACCAATACCCGGCTCGTCCATCGACCTGATCGGCTGCACCAGGACTGGTATAGCGGGCGTAATACCAGCTGGATTCCATAAACGTATCGAAAGTATCGGTTTCACGTTCAGCGGGCCCCCCGCATGTGGGACAAGACGTCTTGCACCATTCCGGATCGGCCTTGAGCGGCGATTGCACACCACTGAAAGCAACATCCTCGGGTAGCAAGACCGGTAATTGATCATCCGGTACCGGCACAGCCCCACATTGCGGACAATAAACCACCGGGATCGGACACCCCCAGTAGCGCTGTCGGCTCACTCCCCAGTCACGCAGGCGATAATTGACCTTGCGACGTCCCTGGCCGGCTTGTTCCAGACGTTGGGCCATCGCCGTAAAAGCCTCAGTGTATTCCATGCCGTCCAGCTCACCGGAATTCACACACCAGCCATACTCGGTCATGGCGCCGTCTTCCTGTATCGAGCGTTCGAATTCGGCCAATACGTCCAGCGCCGCCGAAGGCTCGTAAAGATCACGATCGCCCCCGGTCAAGGCCTGCAGCATGGGAGTTACGCCCAGTCCCTGTGACAAATCGTGGCCAATCTCCAACAAGGCATCGAGGACTTCACGATTCACGATCACCATCCGAATCGGCAAGTTGTAACGCTGGGCGAATTCCCAGTCGCGGCTGTCATGTCCAGGCACTGCCATAACCGCTCCAGTGCCGTATCCCATCAGTACGAAGTTGGCAACCCAGATTTGCATGGGCTCACCGGTGACTGGATGCAAGGCATGCAGTCCGGTAAACATACCGCGTTTTTCCTGGGTATCCAGATCCGCCTGTGAGGTACCGCCATGACCACATTCCTCAATAAATGCCGCCAATTCCGGCTGCCCCTGGGCCGCTTTTTTGGCTAGCGGGTGCTCAGCAGCAATGGACATGAAGGTCACCCCCAACAAGGTATCGGGGCGGGTAGTGAATACCCTGAGTGGCTCAACCTCACCTTCCACGGCAAAGTCGATTTCCAGTCCTTCGGAACGGCCGATCCAGTTGCGCTGCATGGTCTTGACCGCATCCGGCCAGCCCGGCAGTTGCTCCAGTCCTTGCAGAAGTTCTGCGGCGTAATCGGTGATCTTTAGAAACCACTGTGGAATCTCGCGCTTCTCGACCAAGGCCCCCGAACGCCAGCCGCACCCATCAATAACCTGTTCATTGGCCAGTACCGTCTGATCCACCGGGTCCCAGTTGACGACACTGTTTTTGCGATAGGCCAGACCCTTCTTGAGCAGCCGGGTAAACATGCGCTGCTCATGCACGTAGTAATTCGGCCGGCAGGTCGCAAACTCACGTGACCAATCGATGGCATAACCCATGGCTCGCAATTGCCCCCGCATGTGTTCAATATTGCGGTAACTCCAGCTTGCCGGTGCCGTGTGATTTTGGATGGCGGCATTCTCGGCAGGCAAGCCGAACGCATCCCAGCCCATGGGCTGCAGAACGTTATAGCCCTGCATGCGCTGGTAGCGACTGATTACGTCGCCGATGGTGTAGTTGCGCACATGCCCCATATGCAGCGCACCAGAAGGATACGGCAGCATACTCAGACAATAAAACTTGGTTTTACCCGATTGTTCCTTGACCTCGAAGGCATGACTATCGGTCCAGTACTGTTGGGCGACAGACTCCACGGTGCGGGGATCATATATTTCCTGCATGACGAGTTCTTCTTTATTGCTGAGGGGCAGGTGCGCAGCGTATCGCAGCGCAACATAGGCGCCAATACCCACCCAACTATCTATACCAAAAATAGTCCAGGTAAGTCCTGTAGGTCCGCTCCACGATCGATTCGCGGCCCCACACCAAAGTCGCCACGGAAAGTTTCTCACATATCCCGTGTTGTTGTTTTACCCTGCTCCTATCGGCTGACTTGTGATCCAGTGAATTTGCCGCCATCTTGTGCAAATCTCCGGATTGGATATCCACCATGATTCACCCTGCACATATACTCGAAGTCACCCAGGACAATTTTGAAACCGAGGTATTGCTTGCCTCAAACCAGCAGCCCGTCCTCATCGATTTCTGGGCGGGTTGGTGCGCACCTTGCCAACAATTGAAGCCCATCCTCGAAAAACTGGCTAATGAATATGCGGGGGCATTCCGGCTGGTGAAAATCGACGCCGATCAGGAAACGACCCTAGCCAGCATGTTCGGGGTACGCAGCCTGCCGACAGTTCTGCTACTCAAGGATGGCAAACCACTGGATGGCTTCATGGGTGCCCGGCCTGAATCGGAGGTACGCAAGTTCCTGGCTGGCCATGGTATCCAGCCCAACAATACTTCTGATGAGCCGGTCGCCACCACAGCCAGCCCAACGCCAGCCGCCAACAGTGAATCACCCAGTGAAGCCCTGTCCCGTATCACAAAGGCCATTGAGGCCGAACCCGACAGGGATGAACTCAAACTCGATCTGGCAACCGCACAAATGAGTGCCGGTCAGACCGAAGCTGCAGCAGCCACCCTGGATGACTTACCCGCCAATCTGGCCAATGACCTTCGTGCCCGGCGCCTGCATAAACAGCTTGAGTTTGTGGATGCACTCGCCGGGGCTCCTGATGCAGCCACCCTGGAGCAGCGCATCGCCGCCGACAGCAAGGATTTCGAAGCCCGCGATCTACGGGCTATCCGGCGTTTACTTGATGGACAGTCCGAGCAGGCCGTGGAAGATTATCTGGCGCTGCTGACTGAAGCACGCAGCTGGAGTGATGGTCTTGCCAAGAAGCGGCTATTGGCGCTCTTTACCATGATCGACGATGCGCCTTTGCTGTCGAAGGCCCGACAGCGCATGGCCTCACTGCTGTTCTGAGTCATGCGTGCTGCGGTTCTCGGCCGGCTGATGAATCTATGGCCACCATTCCTGTTCGCCGGGATCCGGGTGCTCGATATTGCCCCGAATTACCGTAGTGCCCGGGTGGCACTACGGCGACACTGGTATAACCGCAACTTTGTCGGCACCCATTTTGGTGGCAGTCTGTTCGCAATGACCGATCCCTTCTGGATGCTGCTGGTGATGCAGCAGTTGGGGAATGACTACATCGTCTGGGACCAGGCTGCACGCATCGACTTTGTCGCTGCTGGAAGGGAAACCGTCTTTGCCGACTTTCAGCTTGATATGGAAATCATCGAAGAGCTGCGTCGTGCCGCCGCCGGTGGCACCAAGGTTCTGCGCTGGTTCGAGGTAGACGTAGCGGATGCCTCGGGTAAAATCTTCGCCCGGGTTCACAAGCAGCTCTATGTCCGTCGCAAACGGGACAAATAAGCAGCTCAGCGTCTGTAGACAGGCGATACTGCAGAGCGGCGGCGCCCGGTTCAATCGCGTACCATAATAACCTCAGCGTACCTGCTCTCCTCAGCAACGAGTAACTGCCATGCGTTCGCTCCACCTGCAGCGCTATCTCCTTACCGGGCTGCTTACCATCATTCCGCTCTGGGTAACCTGGCTGGTATTCAGTTTTGTATTACGATTTCTCGCCAGCTTGGGAACCCCGATCGTCAAAGCTCTGCTGGCGACGGTGTCGCGCCTGTCTCCCACTTTATTTTATAGCCTGAATCCGGCTTGGTTGAACCCGCTGCTGGCATTGCTGGCATTACTATTCACCTTGTTATCACTGTATATCATCGGCTGGTTCGCGCAACGAGTCATCGGCAAGCGTCTGTTGGCGACCTTTGATCGGCTGATATCGAAGATTCCACTGGTGCGCACCATTTATGACGGTACCAAGAAACTGACCACGGTGATGCAGCAGAAACCCAGTGGCATCCAGCGAGTCGTACTGATCGATTTCCCCATGCGAGGCATGAAAGCCGTTGGCTTCGTGACCCGGGTGTTGCGCGAACAGGGCAGTAACCGAGAAATGGCCGCCGTATACGTACCCACGACTCCTAACCCAACCTCGGGTTATCTGGAAGTGGTACCGGTGGATGAATTGGTACCCACCGACTGGACCATGGATCAGGCCATGGCCTTCATCATTTCCGGGGGCGCGGTAGCACCCGAGACGCTGCCTGCCATCTACAAGGGTGCCGGTGCTACACAATCCGAACAGCCCTCGAGCCCCCTCCATACCGCAGCAGCCGGCCCTCACACCCCAACCGGGAACAGCCCCTCCTGATCCCGGTTTAACAACCGCATGCCTTGCAGCACTGCGGTTGAATCGGCAAGGTTAGCCACGCACACGCTCGACCAAAGCTTCAGTAAAACTTTCAGTTGTACCCTCACCACCCAAATCAGGGGTAACCCGGTCATGGGCTGCCAGGGTATCGCGAATAGCTTGACGCACCCGGTCGCCCTGGTCCGGCATTCCCATGTAATCCAGCATCGCACATGCCCCCAGCAACAGCGCACAGGGATCAGCGATATGCTTACCGGCTATATCCGGTGCTGAACCGTGTACAGCCTCGAATATGGCCGTCTCGGCCCCAATGTTTGCACCAGGTGCCAGACCCAGACCGCCGACAAGACCGGCACACAGGTCGGAAAGGATGTCACCAAAAAGATTGGTAGTGACGATCACATCGAATCGCTCGGGATTCATCACCAGCTGCATGCAGGTGTTATCCACAATCAGCTCATTGCATTCAATCTCGGGATAGTCTTTAGCCACCTCACGGGCCACATTCAGGAACAAACCTGAAGTAGTTTTCATGATATTGGCCTTATGCACCACGGTAACCTTACGGCGTGCTTGACGCCGAGCCAGCTCGAAAGCATGCCGGACAATACGCTCAGAGCCTCGGCGGGTGACGCGAGTAATCGATTCCGCAGTTTCACCATCGCTGGATAGAGTCTGCCCTTCAGAACGGTAAGCCCCCTCGGTATTCTCACGCACGGTGATGATGTCAACATGGTCATAACGTGCCTTGGTACCAGGCATGGTGATAACGGGGCGCACATTGGCATAGAGATCAAAACGCTTGCGCAACTCAACATTGAGTGAACTGAAGCCACTACCGATAGGTGTTGTCAACGGACCTTTCAGGGCAACCCGATGATGACTGATCGCATCCAGGGTCGATTGTGGCAACAACTCACCGTGCTGATCCATCGCCGCCATACCGGCATCAACAAAATCGTAGCTAAGTCCGCAATCCAGTACATCAAGCACACGCAACGTGGCATTCATGATCTCGGGGCCGATCCCGTCACCCCGGATCACGGCAATGGTCTTACTCATGGGCAGAACTCCTCAAAGACGCCAAGCGCCAAATAAACAGCCCATTATCCCAACCCATCCCACAACGGACAAGTGCGCATTTTAATCTGTAGAGCTTGGTGGCTGATTCTGCTGTTCGACCTGGTCGAGAAAATCTACCGCCCGGCGTAAATGGGGGATCACAATCGATCCACCTACCACCAATCCGACCTGGAAGATTTCAAATATCTCTTCACGATTCACCCCAATCTGATAACACTTGGTGAGGTGGTGATTGACACAGTCGTCGCAACGTAATACCAGCGAGGCCACCAGACCCAACATTTCCTTGGTCTTGAGGTCGAGTGCACCTTCACGATAACACTGGGTATCCAGGGCGAAGAACCTCTTGATAACCTGATTGTCGTGCTCGAGAATGCGCTCGTTGAGACGCTGTCGAAATGCCGCGAACGACAGGTCACGATCACTCATGCAATATCCGTTTCAATCAAAGTCTGTAACGTACCATTGTGGTCGGCGATCACCAGCTCATCAAATCCTCCAACCCACTGACCATTGATAAAAATCTGGGGGACGCTGCGTACTCCCATACTTCGACTGAGCATAGTCATTCGAGCTTCAGAATCCCTATCGACACGCAGCTCGGTCCACGACAAGCCGCGCTCGCTGAGCAGGCGCTTGGCGGCGACGCAGTAGGGACAGACTGCCGTCGTATACATTTCAATATTGGTTTTAGACATGGATACCATTCGTAAAGTGCCAAGTCAGCATAAGCGTTTATCATCAGGTCGATATCGTCCAAATGCAAGTATTAAGGCTCCTGCCAAACCTGAAGATTGCTGTAGAGCCGAGTCAGACTGGGATACTGACTCAACCGCACCTGAACCAATCCCGGCAAATACTGGCAAGACCCACAACACCGCGCTAACGTTGCTAGGTGCATGCTATGACCTATCCATGAATACACGATTTTTCTTCCTGTTATCGCTCATCGCGCTGTTGACCTTTAGTGCGAGTACCTTGCACGCCAATGACACAGTGCGCCTACCCCATCTCGGTAGTACTTCAGCAACCGTAATCTCTCCCGCCGAAGCTCAGGCCTATGGCGCTAGCATGCTTAGAAAAATGCGGGCACTCAGTCTGGTCCTCAACGATCCGCTTGCCGATGAATACATCAATGATCTTGGCTATCGTCTGGTCGCCGCCAGTCCTGAACCGACCCAACACTTCACCTTTTTCATTGCCAGGGAAAATGTAATCAATGCCTTCGCCGCACCGGGTGGCTATGTCGGTATCAATGCAGGTCTTATCACTGCTACACGTAATCAGGACGAACTTGCGGCGGTGATGGCCCATGAAATCAGCCACATCACCCAACACCATCTGGAGCGAGCCTTCGAGGATGCCAAGAAGACAGCTCCGCTGATAGCCTTGGCCATGCTAGGTGCTATCGCCCTCGGAGCGGGAGGCGCAGGAGGCAATGCTGCGGTCGCAGCCATGGCTATGGGCCAAGGTCTGGCTATGCAGCGACAGATCAATTTCACCAGAAAAGATGAGGCTGAAGCAGATCGGGTGGGTATGCAGACCCTGGCCCGTGCGGGCTTCAGTCCCGATGGAATGGCCGATTTCTTTTCGCGAATGGAAACCCTGCTCCGTGCCGACAGTGGTGGCTATCAGGTTCCCGCCATGCTTCAGAACCATCCGGTCACCGCTTTGCGAATTGCCCAGGCTCGGGCTCGGGCCCATACTATCGATGCCAGGATACGCGCCCATCCGGCAACATCTATACCGGACTACGTCGGTTGGCAAGACGCTACCCTGCCCCTGCCTTTCGTCAAGCACAGCCGTAACCAACTCAGCACTTTGACTCGGATCGACCGCCCCGGCAGCCCCCGGGCCGAACAGTATTACCTGCTGATGCGAGAGAGGATTCGGGTACTCAGTAGCCAAGACATCAATGGGCTGATTCGCTATTACGCCGGTAATCTGGCCAACAATCCTGGTTTCCGAATTCCGTCTAATCGTTATGGCTATGCCCTCGCCCTGATTCGCAGCGGCAAGGGTAGCAAAGCTATGCATGAACTCGCCCCACTACTGCACGACCAACCCAACAACCTGCCCATTCGCCTGGCTTGGGCACATGCCGAGTTGGCGGCAGGGCAACGCAAGGCGGCTCTAGCCCACTACGGTAATCTAATCCGCGACTGGCCCCGGCAGCCAGCTGTAGCACTTGGTGCAGCCCAGGCACTGATTAGTTCTAACCAGAAGAATGATGGAGCGAGAGCTGAAGCCTTGCTACGACCTTTACTGGAGGACAGCAACGAGCCGGATATATACCGTACTTATGCGCGGGCTGCAGAGCTGGCTGGTTTGAAGGTGCGAGCAGCCGAAGCTTATGCTGATGCCACGTTCATCTCCGGCCACCCTATTGATGCCCTGGATCAATTGCATAGGCTGATCAAGCGGCCGGATCTGGATTATTACCAACGCGCGCGGATCGATGCACGAATTGCCTATCTCACCCCCATCGCGCTGGAATTACAAAAACGCGACCGCAATAAGAGAAAAGAAGCCAGAAAGCTTCTGCAATAGGGGGAATCGTAGCGAAGGCAAAGACAGCGGTTCAGGGCTTTCCCGAGTTTGAGGCGAATAGTGACTCGATTTAACGGTTATCTTGGCAAGGATCGGGCTGAGTAGCTTGTGTTACATCACCAATCGCGCTGTCATAGTCCTGCAATGTCCTTACGTTGCAATAACCATAACCAACCTGGAAGGACGTACTGTGCAGAAATATATCTTGATCGTTGAAGATGAACCATCGATTCGCGAGATGGTCGCCTTCGCGCTGCGCAAAGCCAACATGGATCCAGTCCATGCCGCCGATGCCCGCGCAGCCCAAATGGCCATAGCCGACCGGGTTCCCGATTTGATTCTGCTGGACTGGATGCTGCCTGGTGTGAGTGGCCTCGAATTCGCCCGACGCTTGCGCAAAGATGACATGACCCGAGAAGTCCCCATCATCATGCTCACGGCACGTGGTGAAGAAATGGATCGGATCAGCGGACTCGAAGCCGGGGTGGACGACTACGTAGTCAAACCGTTCTCCTCACGGGAGCTGATCGCACGTATCCGGGCCGTGTTGCGTCGGACCTTGGGAGCCGATGAGAATGGTCAAATCGCTATCGGCCAACTCAGTCTGGATGCACCGGCACACCGCGTCTATGCCAATGGCGAGAGCATTCCGATAGGCCCGACCGAATACCGTCTTCTGCACTTTTTCATGACCCATACCGACCGGGTGTATTCACGGCCGCAGCTTCTCGATCACATCTGGGGTAACAGTGTCTACGTTGAAGAACGTACCGTGGATGTGCACATCCGCCGCCTGCGCAAGACCCTTGAACCGTTCGGTCTGAGTAATCTGGTACAAACCGTACGCAGTGCCGGGTATCGCTTTTCGGCTATGAGCTGAGCCGATGCAACGCCCGGTCACATTATCCCTTGCCCTGACCCTACTGCTCTGGCTACTGCTGGTTACCGCATTGGGCTACCTCTTCCAGCAGGTCTTTCCCGCCCTGGCTCTGGCTGCTTTGGCGGCACTGGTCTGGATGTTCTGGCGCCTGCAAGTCGAGCCTGACCAATCGTTGTCCGTACCCGACAAAACTTTATCCCCGGTCTCTCCGGTAACTCAATCCACACATCAACGCACGCAGCGTCTGGTGTCACAACTGCGAGCTCTGCGCGATGCAGGATCCACCTTGCCCGATGCGGTGATCCTGCTCGATGAGCAGGGCCGTACATTGTGGTTCAACCCGGCCGGGGCTCGGTTGTTCGGACTGAAGTGGCCGCGCGACCGGATGCTAAAGATCAAGAATCGACTAACCGATCATCCCATTGGCACATGGCTGGAACAGGACTCCGATACAATTCTTGTGGATGTTCCGGCACCCGGCGATGTAAATCTTCGACTCTCCATCAACCGGATTCCTCTAGGTAAACACCAATACCTACTATTCGGTCGGGATATCACCGCCATCACCCGACTCGAACAGATGCGCCGTGATTTTATTGCCAATGTCTCGCACGAGTTACGCACGCCCCTCACGGTCATTCACGGCTATCTGGATCTGATCGACCCTGAAGATGCCCCCACCCTGGCACCACTTCTGGATGACTTACGTACCCAATCGCAACGCATGACCCGTATTGTCGAGGATCTGCTCGTCCTGTCCCGACTGGAGACCCAGACGGACCTTTCTGAAGAGCGTATTGTCATTCCCGTACTACTTGCCACACTGATCCGGGAAGCCGAAGCCCTGAGCAGAGGACGGCATGCCATCCACCTTAAAAATACCTTCCGTGCCGACCTGTATGGGTCACTGAAAGACATCCATAGTGCCTTTTCAAATCTAGTCAGCAATGCGGTGCGCTACACCCCAAGTGGCGGCAACATCACCCTGCGTTGGCGAGGCTTGGATAATGGTGGGGCTGCCTTTGAGGTCATTGATACGGGTTATGGGATTCCCCAATCACATATTCAGCGATTGACCGAACGTTTTTACCGCGTCTCGTCAAGTCGCTCCCGGGAAACCGGTGGTACCGGCCTGGGACTATCGATTGTCAAGCACGCCCTGAGTCAGCATCAGGCACAGATTGTTATCGACAGCGAACCCGGCCGTGGATCGACATTCACCGCAGTGTTCGGGCCGGAGCGCGTCCTCAAACCTATGCTTGCAAACGAAACACCCTCTGCCTGAACAGCGTACAGCTTGCCCACCGCCAAGCGGTAGAGCATGCTCATGGGCCACACCGATGCGAATGATCGCCCACCCATGAGCGACACACCACCGCCAGCGAGCATCGATCTTTCTGGACCTGAGCTCTATCTCAACCGAGAACTGGCTGCACTTGAGTTCAATTTCAGGGTTCTCTCCCAGGCTCGTGATCCCCGGGTGCCTCTACTCGAACGTATGCGCTTTCTATGTATTTCCAGCAACAACCTGGATAAATTTTTTGAGTTGCGGGTTGCCGTACTTCGCCAGCATCTGCTGTATGGCGATGCCCGGCCTGGTGCCGACGGACTGGCACCGACCGAAGTACTGGCTCGCATTCGGGAACGGTCTCTCGAACTGATTACAGCTCAGTACCATACCTGGAAGCAGGAACTGGCCCCGGCACTGGCTCATGAAGGGGTCCGGTTTCTGACCCGGAAGCACTGGACAGATCTGCAGAAACGTTGGTTGTTAGGCTATTTCCGTAATGAAATCCTGCCTGTACTGTCACCACTTGGGTTGGATCCTGCCCATCCTTTTCCCCGCATTTTGAATAAAAGTCTCAATATCGTCGTACTGCTTGATGGCCACGACGCCTTCGGTCGTGAGGGTCACCTGGCCTTAGTCCGGGCACCGCGTTCGTTACCCCGTTTGATCCGCTTGCCCGATGAAGTTGCGGAAGGCCCCAACGATTTCGTGTTTCTGGCCGGTCTATTGCAGCAGTTCTCCGACGATATGTTCCCCGGTTTCACGGTCAAAGACTCTTATCAGTTCCGGGTGACCCGTAATAGTGAGTTGACGATTGAGGAAGAGGATATCGAAAACCTGGCCAATGCGCTGACCGAAGAGCTGTTTGGCCGTGGTTATGCCCGTCCGGTACGACTCGAAATCGCCGAAAACTGCCCCAAACCTATCGTAGATTTTCTGATCTCAAATTTTGGTCTGAGTGAACAAGATGTGTACCGCAATGCGGGACCTGTCAATCTGCACCGGGTACTGACCATCTATGAGCAAATTGATCGCCCCGATCTCAAATATGCTCCGTTCACGCCGCGGATTTCACCAAGTTTAGTGCAGCATCCCAATATCTTCGAAGCGATCTCACAACACGACATACTCCTTCATCAGCCCTACGAATCCTTCCAGGCAGTCATGGAACTGTTGCGTCAGGCCGCACAAGACCCCCAGGTACTGGCGATCAAGCAGACCTTGTACCGTGTGGGTAGCGATTCACCGGTCGTCGATCAGCTCATCGAAGCCGCCCATGCCGGTAAGGATGTAAGCGTGGTGATTGAACTGCGGGCTCGTTTCGAAGAAGCCGCCAACATCCGCCTTGCCAACCGTCTGCAGGCCGCCGGCGTACAAGTTATCTACGGTGTGGTGGGGTATAAGACTCACGCCAAAATGCTGCTGGTGATCCGCCGCGAGCATCAGACATTGCACCGATATGTACATCTTTCCACCGGCAACTACCATCAAATTACCTCCCGGTTGTATACCGACATCGGCCTGTTGACGGCCCATCCTGAGATTGGCGAGGATGCCAACAAGATTTTTCAGCAATTATCCGGGCTGGGTTCAGTCGTTCGCCTCAAACATCTGCTGTACTCGCCATTCACCTTATACAAAGGTCTAATGCAACGAATCGATCGAGAGATTGATCTGGCCAAAAACGGCCATCAGGGACGGGTTATTGCCAAGATCAATGCGCTCAATGAGCAAGGTATGGTCGAGGCCCTCTACCGGGCCTCACAGGCCGGTGTGCAGATTGATCTCATCGTGCGTGGAGCCTGCACCCTGCGTCCCGGACTCCCCGGCATTTCGGACACTATTCGGGTACGCTCGATCGTTGGCCGGTTCCTCGAACACAGCCGCGTTTACTGGTTTGGCAATGGTGGTGAATCAGAATTGATTTGCGCCAGTGCAGACTGGATGGAGCGTAATCTGCTGCACCGTATCGAAATCGGTTTTCCGATCCTTGATCCTGAAATTGCTCAGCGCGTGTACGCCGAGAGCTTGGCCAATTACTTGGTCGACAACACCGATGCATGGATACTGGATAGCGATAGCCATTATCACCGCGTAGCCCACGCTAACGAACCAGCATATTCCGCACAGCGTTCTTTACTCGCTAAATTGACTGCCTGACTTCTTTCACCATTGACCGGAGATCACGATTGTCGGGATGATGCCGGTCTGACCACCAAGGAGACCTGTCATGTTCGAAGGCCTACGCTTCAAGCACTGGCAAACCACCATCGAGAACGGCATCGTCACCCTCGGCATCGACCGTGAAGCCAACCACGTCAATACCTTGGCCCGGGCTGTACTGGAAGAACTCGATGCGATCCTCGAACGGATTGCCATTGACCCACCACGTGGTCTGCTGATTCACTCCCTGAAATCGACCGGCTTTATCGCCGGTGCCGACATCCACGAGTTCGAGCGTTACGAGCACGAAGGCCGTGTCACCGAGGCCATTGAGTATGGCCAGCAGGTATTGCAGAAGCTCGCCAAACTACCCTGCCCCAGCATCGCCGCCATCCATGGCCACTGCATGGGTGGTGGTACCGAACTCGCCCTGGCCTGCAGCTACCGTATTGCCAGCAACGATCTTAAGACCCGTATCGGGCTGCCCGAAGTGTTGCTGGGAATTCATCCCGGCTGGGGGGGCACGGCCCGCCTACCGCGGCTGATCGGTGCTCCTGCAGCCCTGCAATTGATGCTCACCGGGCGCTCCTTGTCAGCCCAAGCTGCGCGTGCTCAAGGCTTGGTCGATCGCATCAGTGAGCCGCAGCATCTCATCGAAGAGGCTCGGCAACTGCTTGAGAAAGCTCCGCAGCAGCTATTTTTCAAACGCCTGCAAGCCTGGGCCAGCAATCTATGGCCGGTACGACAGATACTGGCACCCATTGTCCGCAAGCAAACAGCCACCAAAGCCAACCCACGGCATTACCCTGCACCCTTTGCCATGATCGAAGTTTGGCGCCGCGGTGGGGGCAACCTGCAGCAACGTCTGCGACTCGAAGCCCGTTCGGTGGTCAAACTGGCCGCCACCCCGACCGCACACAACCTGATCCGGGTGTACTTTCTGCAGGAACGTATCAAAGGTCTGGCCGGTGCAACGGCCCACGACATCAAGCATGTGCATGTCGTCGGGGCCGGGGTAATGGGTGGAGATATTGCCGCATGGTGTGCTTTGCACGGCTTTAAGGTCAGTCTCCAGGATCGTGAAATGCGCTTGGTCGAACCGGCGCTGGCCCGTGCTGGAATACTATTTGAGCGTCGTCTGAAAAGCCCTGAGCGCGTTGCGGCAGCCAAAAGTCGCTTGCGTGCCGACATCGAGGGTACCGAAGCGGCCCAAGCCGACTTGGTGATTGAGGCCATCTTTGAGGACGCCGCGGCCAAGCAGGCCATCTATGCTGATGTCGAATCACAGCTTTCCTCCACGGCACTGCTCTCCAGCAATACCTCCAGTATTCCCATTGCGGAACTGGCTCGTTCCCTTGGCAACCCACAGCGTTTCTTCGGACTGCACTTTTTCAATCCGGTCGCCCGGATGCCGCTAGTCGAGGTCGTCCGTCACCCTCGTCTCGACGCAGCAGCCGAACACCGGGCCCTGGCTTTCTGCCGGGCCATCGACAAGCTGCCTATACCGGTCAAGGGCTCACCCGGTTTCCTAGTCAACCGTATCCTGGTGCCCTACCTACTGGAATCCATCCGCTGTCTGTCTGAAGGTGTTCCAGGTGCGGTGCTTGATCGCATTGCGCGCCACTTCGGCATGCCTATGGGACCTATCGAATTGGCCGATACGGTCGGCCTTGATGTAGCCGAATCGGTAGGACGGGAACTGGCCCCGTTTTTGGGCCTGGAACTGCCGGAAGGTATCGAACATCTGCTGGCTTCAGGCAAACGTGGCAAAAAGGATGGCCACGGCTTCTATGTATGGAAAGAGGGCAAACCCATCAAACCGGAAGTATCCAAGGGATACCAGGCAGCCGAGGATCTCGAAGCGCGGATGATCCTACCTATGCTCAACGAATCAGTTGCCTGCCTGGCTGAAGGGGTGGTTGCCGATGCCGAGTTACTCGATGCCGGGGTCATATTCGGTACCGGCTTTGCCCCTTTTCGGGGCGGTCCGATTCAGTATATTCGCAGTCAGGGTGCCGATCGCGTGAAAGCACAACTGGAGTCGCTGGCCGAAGACCACGGCCCTCGTTTCAAACCCCGTGAAGGTTGGGATCTGCCTGCTTTGAGGGAACCGCCCACCCAGCCCTAAGTAGCAGCAATCCAGCAGCGGACACTCCAAGCCCGAAATTCAGGCGTGATATTCAGTCTCGTCCTGCCTTTCGCCGGCCTCATCAAGATCCACCAGCAAAGCCACCAGCTCAGGGGCAAAAGAGCGAGCCTGCTCAACCAGGCTTCTATCCAGCAGCAGATAGCGCCCGGAGAGCTGGATAACCCCCAGTGCTCCGCTGTTTAAGGCCTGCAACTGGTCGGTATCAACATGAACCCGACGAATCTTGCCACCGTATTCGAAATGGCGCTGCAACTCAGTCTGTTCGGCAGGTTTGTTACGAATCTGGCCATCAACCAGGCGCTTCAGACGGTCGCGTATCTCCCGGCGCTTGCGTACCTGCTCAGCGGCCTCACGTTTGGCTGCTGCCCGTTGATTGCGTTCCTGTCGTTCACGCATGGCCCAGGCCCTGGCCAGATCGACCTCAGCACTTGATGCTGACGGGCTACGCCGTGGCTTGGCTCCAGGTATCTTCGTAACACTGTGCCGAGTCGATGATTTACCAGGCTTCAGCTTTCCTGACATGGGCTTAGCAGTGGATTTTGCCAAGCCCATTTTCAGCAACTGGTCTCGTAATGAATCACTCATGATGCAGTTCTTAATAATGTGGCGGTGGTGGTTCATGCCTGGCATCACCGGCACCGGCCAGGGTGGTCTGCACGGTTGCCAGCTCTCGGCGCAATTCGGCAACCGTATTCTCCAGTACCAGCATGCGTCGGGCCCGATCGACATCGACATCAAGCAGCCCACTGATCGTCTCATCGATAAAACTGAGGCGTATTTCCAATTCGGTGAGGCGCTCTTCAAGATTGCTCATGCTTGCACCGCCGACAAGGACCGACCTCTGGCGATGCCGTAATAGGCAATTCCGGCCGCTTCGACCTCGTCCGGATCATAGATATTGCGGCCATCAAACAGAACCGGCTGGGCGATAGCTGCCGCGATACGTGAGAAATCCGGGCTACGAAATACTTTCCACTCGGTAACCAGAAGCAGCGCATCGACTCCTTCCAAGGCGGCATAGGGATCATCAACCAGTTGCAAATCGGGTCGATCACCATAAATCCTACGCGCCTCATCAGTGGCCTCGGGGTCATAAGCACACACCCGCACACCCGCTTGCCATAGTTGTTCGAGAAGACCGCGACTCGGGGCCTCCCGCATATCATCGGTATTGGGCTTGAAAGCAAGTCCCCAGAGGGCCACCTTGCGGGCCGCAAGATGACCCGCAAAGTGCTTGCTGAACAGCTCAAAAAGTTTGCTCTTCTGTTGATGATTCACGATCTCGACCGCATCAAGAATGCGCGCCTCATAGGTATGGGCTCTGGCCATGCTCTGCAGGGCCTGAACATCCTTGGGAAAACACGAGCCACCATAACCGGCACCTGGATAGATAAAGTGATAGCCGATCCGTGGATCGGCACCGATGCCCTGGCGTACCCATTCGATATCAGCCCCGACCCGTTCGGCGATATTGGCGATCTCATTCATGAAACTGATCTTGGTGGCCAACATGGCATTGGCCGCATATTTAGTAAGTTCCGCAGAGCGGGTATCCATCACCACCAGTCGCTCATGGTTGCGATTGAACGGTGCATACAACATCCGCAAGAGTTGTACCGCCCGCTCACTCTCGCTACCGATGATGATGCGATCCGGTCGCATACAATCGTTGACTGCATCGCCTTCTTTAAGAAATTCCGGATTGGAAACAACATCGAACTCGAGTTCTACCTCACGCTCTGCCAATATCTTCGCGATACATTCACGCACTTGGACGGCCGTACCCACCGGGACTGTGGACTTGTTCACTACCACGGCAGGGCGTTCGAGATGCTGGCCGATGGTCTCAGCGACCGTCAATACATGCCGCAGATCGGCACTGCCATCCTCATCCGGGGGAGTTCCCACAGCAATAAATATCACTTCGCCATGAGCAATGCCGGCCACGGCATCGGTACTGAACTCAAGCAATCCCGAAGCATGGTTGCGTTTGACCATAGCCTCCAATCCCGGCTCGTAAATCGGAATTACGCCCTGGCGTAACTGCTCGATCTTGCCCCGGTCGACATCCACGCAGAAAACGTGATTTCCCATTTCGGCCAGACAGGTTCCGGTGACTAAACCGACATAACCGGTGCCGAACAGTGTTACACGCATTGGGAAAGTCTCTTGGAAAGACCCATTCTAACAAGCCGGATCACAATAAAGACGACCTCAAAGAGAAATCGTTCCTATATCACTCATCACAGAGTTGCCCATAAAAACGGGGACGGATGACTCCGTCCCCGCAGCAACATTTATGCAGACAACTTACTTACCTGCCGATTTGTTGCCCGTCGTCACCGGAATAATCTTCAGCAGTTTGATATCGAAGATCAGGGTTGCATTCGGAGCGATTGGGCCCGGAGGAGGCGTCGCGCCGTAGCCGAGAGTGGACGGGATATAGAGTTTGAAGTGACTGCCAACCGGCATCATCTCGACACCCTTACGGAAACCGGCGATCACGTTAGCCAGAGGAATCGAAGCTGGACCACCGTGCTTGGCCGAGGAATCGAACACTGTACCGTTTACCAGCGAACCACTGTAGTCGATCTGTACCGTATCCTTTTTGGTCGGCTTGGGCCCGGTACCCATCTTGATAACCTTGTATTGCAGACCGTCGGCAAGCACCTTTACGCCAGGCTTGCTCTTGTTGGCCTTCAGGAATTTAGTACCCTCTGCCGCATTCTTTTTGGCCTTGGCAGCACGCTCCAGCTTGAACTTGGCTTGCAACTTTTTCATAAACTGTTGGCGCACTGTCTTGTATTCAGCCTGGCCTATCGCCGGCTTGTGCCCGGCAAGCACTGTTTCCAGAGCCTTGGCGACCAGAGCCGGGTTGAGTTCCTGGCGCACAATCGGTGGAATGCCTGCGGCGAGGTCCATACCAACCACATAACTGGCCTTGGCTTTTTCAGTCTTCAAGGCAGGCGATGCCGCCTGGGCAGCCAGGCTTACGCCCAGTGTGGTAGTCAGGGCGGCCGCCAACAATGCAGGACGCAGAATCTTGGTCATTCGGGAATCCTCAGATGAATTGAAACGCTTATGTACATTTAGCACACAAACGGGAAGCTATTGTGATGTGCCGGCACACGCTTGGCAAACCCGCCAAGGGCCATGGATGGATAGCTGTGCAGGCTTGGTTCAGTCTTACATTTTATTTACATAACCCACTTGATCTATCACCCGAAGTCGAGCACTCTCAAACGGTCGTTTGAATGCGGACTTACCCATGACTTCTTTTCCACATCTTTTTCAGCCCCTTGACCTGGGTCATGTGGTGTTACCGAACCGGGTACTGATGGGCTCAATGCATACCGGACTGGAAGACCGGGCACGGGATTTCGATGCTCTGGCCCATTACTTTGCAGTGCGTGCCCGGGGCGGCGTTGGCCTCATCGTGACGGGAGGATTTTCCCCCAATATCCAGGGCTGGTTGAAACCGTTCGCTGCACGCTTGACCAGACCCTGGCATCGGCCACGGCACCGCAAAATTACCCAAGTCGTCCATCATGAAGGCGGCAGGATCTGCCTGCAGATCCTGCATGCCGGGCGCTACGGCTATCACCCCTTGTCGGTCGCCCCCTCGGCCATTCGTTCACCGATCACTCCGTTCACCCCCCACGCATTGAGTAAGCGGGGCATCGAATATACGCTTGCCGACTTTGCTCATTGCGCGCAACTGGCCCGTGGGGCGGGCTACGATGGGGTTGAAGTCATGGGCTCGGAAGGCTATCTGCTCAATCAATTTCTTGCCGCTCACAGCAATCATCGTGACGATATGTGGGGAGGGGATGCCGAGCGCCGCATGCGCTTTCCTGTGGCAGTCGTACGCCGGGTCCGCCAGGCCGTGGGCAAAGATTTCATCGTCATCTATCGTCTCTCAATACTCGATCTGGTTAAAGACGGGCAACGCCACTCCGAGATCGTAGCTCTTGCCAAGGCTATCGAACAGGCCGGGGCCAGCCTGATCAATACCGGGATCGGCTGGCATGAGGCACGGGTGCCCACCATCGTCACCAGTGTTCCGCGCGCCGCCTTTGCTGAAATCAGTGCATCCCTGCGCCAGGAAATCAGTATTCCCCTGATCGCCAGCAATCGCATCAACACTCCAGAGCAGGCTGAGCAGCTGCTCGCCACGGGCAAGGCGGATCTGATCTCCATGGCCCGTCCTTTTCTGGCCGACCCGGAATGGGTCAACAAGGCTCGTTCGGGTCAACCACAACGCATCAATACCTGCATCGCCTGCAACCAGGCCTGCCTGGATCATGTATTCGAGAATCGCCGCGCCAGTTGCCTGGTCAATCCGCAGGCCTGTTATGAAACCGAATTACGGATTCGCCCGGCCGTGAAAAGCAAGCACATTGCAGTAGTCGGTGCCGGGCCGGCCGGTTTGGCCTGTGCCACAACGCTCGCCGAACGTGGCCACCGGGTCACTCTGTACGAGCAAACCGATGACATCGGCGGCCAGTTCAAGCTGGCCAAACGGGTGCCAGGCAAGGAAGAATTCGGGGAAACCCTACGCTACTTCCACACTCGTATTAAGGAAACCGGAGTAACCCTGCGATTGCACACCCAGGCTACGGTGAGCGACCTGAACGGCTACAACGAAGTTGTCATCGCCACCGGGGTGGGCCCACGTAGTATTGAACTACCGGGTATCGCTCATCCCAAGGTGCTGGGCTACGCCGAAGTGCTCCAGGGTGCTCCGGTTGGTCCGAGTGCAGCAATCATCGGCGCCGGGGGGATCGGCTTCGATGTAGCGGAGTACCTGGTCACAGCCGATCCATGCCTAGCTCCCGAACCGCAGCGCTGGATGCGCGAATGGGGCGTCGATTCGACATCCGACGCGCCAGGAGGTCTGGTCCGGCCTGAACCCCCTCCACCGGCCAGAAAACTATGGCTTTTGCAGCGTAGCGCCGGGCGACTCGGAACCCGTCTCCACAAGACCACCGGCTGGGTACATCGGGCCAGCCTCAAGGCGCGTGGTGTGCAGATGCTAGGAGGGGTCAGTTATGTACGAATTGATGACGCCGGTCTGCATTTGCGTATCGGTTCGGAGGCAAAAGTGCTCCCGGTAGACAATGTAATCGTTTGCGCCGGGCAACAATCACGTCGCGACCTCTATGCTGCCTTGCAAAAGCAGGGTGTCACCGCTCATTTGATCGGTGGGGCTGAACGCGCAGCTGAACTCGATGCCGAGCGAGCCATAGACCAGGGTACCCGCCTCGGCGCACGGCTGTAGGGTAACACCGAGAATCTACTGCACAGGCTGATCACAGTGTAATATCCAGGCCCCCCGGCCGTGAATCCAGATGAGTCGTAAGGATATGTGAAGCATCCCATGCTGCTGCCAAGCATTCACCTGGGAGCCTGCCGGGCTTGGATAGGACCCACTGTGACAGTAGAAAATCGCACTTCGAGTGCCCCATTTTCTGCATTCATTGTGCGCTTGCGGCACAATCCCCTAACTGTCGCAGCAACGACCATGCCATCATGATTCTGCAAGCCAATTACGAACAGATCCCGCTCAAGGACTACGCCGAGCGTGCCTATCTCGACTATTCCATGTACGTGGTGCTCGACCGAGCCCTGCCGTTTCTCGGTGATGGGCTGAAGCCGGTCCAGCGACGCATCATCTACGCCATGAGCGAGTTGAGCCTGGCCGCTACGGCCAAACCCAAGAAGTGCGCCCGCACGGTTGGCGATGTCATTGGCAAATTTCATCCGCATGGTGACAGCGCTTGCTATGAGGCCATGGTACTGATGGCCCAACCGTTTTCCTATCGCTATCCGCTGGTTGATGGACAAGGAAACTTTGGCTCACCTGACGACCCCAAAAGCTTTGCGGCAATGCGTTACACGGAAGCCAAGCTCACCCGTTTCTCGGAGCTGCTATTGGCTGAACTGGGGCAGGGTACGGTCGACTTCAATCCCAATTTCGATGGCACCCTGCAAGAGCCGGCCTGGCTACCCGCACGGGTTCCACATGTACTACTCAATGGGGCTACCGGCATTGCTGTAGGTATGGCGACCGATGTGCCGCCCCACAACCTGCGTGAAGTCGTGAGCGCCTGCCTGCACCTGCTCGATGATCCCGATGCAGATATCACCCAATTGTGTGAACACATCCATGGTCCGGATTATCCAACCAAAGCAGAAATTATCACCCCGCGCAGTGAAATCATGGCCATGTACACCTCAGGTAGCGGCTCGATCCGTAGCCGCGCCATCTATCATGAAGATGACGGCCGCATCATCGTGACGGCCCTACCCCATCAGGTCTCACCATCAAAGATTTTGGAACAAATCGCCCAACAAATGCGGACCAAGAAGCTACCTTGGCTTGAAGACCTACGCGACGAATCCGATCACCAGAACCCGATCCGCCTGGTACTGGTGCCACGATCCAGACGTGTGGACAACACCGTGCTAATGCAGCATTTGTTCGCTACTACCGACATGGAGAAAAGCCATCGTGTCAATCTCAACCTGATTGGCCTCGACGGACGCCCTCAAGTCAAGAATCTGCGGAGCATCCTCACCGAGTGGTTGCGGTTTCGTACCGATACCGTCCGCCGCCGTCTGCAATACCGGCTCAACAAGGTCGAGCAACGGCTGCATTTGCTTGAAGGTCTGCGTATTGCCTTTCTCAACCTGGATGAGGTTATTCATATCGTCCGTAGCGAGGACGAACCTAAGCCGGTACTGATGCAACGTTTCGCCCTCAGTGAGACACAGGCCCACTACATTCTCGAAACACGGCTGCGGCAATTGGCTCGCCTCGAGGAGATGAAAATCAACGCCGAAAGTGCGCAGCTCGAAGAGGAACGCGCCCGCTTCAGCGTACTGTTGAAATCACCTACCAAATTGCGCGGTCTGATCAAGCAGGAATTGCGGGAAGACGCCGAACGCCATGGCGATGTCCGCCGCTCACCCATTGTGGAACGCGAAGCGGCACAGGCTATGGACGAAAGTGCTCTACTGGTATCTGAACCTGTCACCGTGGTACTGTCGGAAAAAGGTTGGGTGCGCTCCGCCAAAGGTCACGATATCGACCCTTGCAGTCTGAATTATCGTGAAGGCGACACCTACCTGGTGTCTGCACACGGACGTAGCAACCAGCAGGTAGTGTTTTTCGATTCAAGTGGCCGCGCTTACAGTACATCCGCTCACACTCTGTCCTCGGCACGTGGCAATGGCGAACCACTGACTGGGCGATTCAGTTCACCAACCGGGACATCTTTCCAGTCCCTGACCCTCGGTGATGCCGATACCCGCATTGTCTTAGCCAGTGCCCAGGGCTACGGATTTGTCACCCGCCTGGGGGCCCTGCACAGCCGCAACAAGGCCGGCAAGCAAATAATCAGCCTGGGCCGGAACGATGCGGTATTGATGCCGGTGGTAACCCTGGATACGGCGAGGGATCGTCTGGTCGCGGTCACCAGCGACGGCCATCTGCTGATGTTTTCGGTCGCCGAACTGCCAGAACTCGAGCGTGGCAAGGGCCTCAAACTTATCGACATCTCCAAGCTGCGCCGCGAAGCAGGTGTACAGGTGATTGGGGTAGCGGTGATCAGCGAGGGCGTCGGCAAACTGAGCTTACGGGCAGGACAACGCAAGCTGGGGCTGAAATGGTCAGACCTGGTCGAATACGGGGGCAGCCGGGCCAGCCGCGGCGGGATTCTACCCCGAGGCTTCCGGCGGGTCGAGCAAATCGATTATGACGCCTGATCGACCCGGAATCCAAAATCTGTTCCGATCTCTCAACCTGGCCATGCCCTTCGCAAGCACCCTCTAAAGTCTTGTAACCTGATCACTCACAACTCCCCTGCAACGGATACGATAATTTTCCCCGTCTATTCCCCCAACTGGATAAGTTATTGATGGAAAGCCGACCCGATCTGGCGGCCATGATTGGCCACACTGCACTGCTTCGCCTGCGCTATGCTTCTGAGCTCACCGGATGTGAGATTCTCGCCAAAGCAGAATTCCTCAATCCTGGAGGATCGATCAAGGACCGCACAGCTCTTGGCATGCTGCAAGACGCTGAGAACCGGGGTCTGATACACCCCGCCGGGGTGATCGTGGAAGGTACTGCAGGCAACACCGGCATTGGTCTGGCGCTGCTCGGTAACAGTCGTGGTTATCGAACCATTATCGTGATGCCCGAAACCCAGAGTCCGGAAAAGATTGATGCCCTGCGCTTAACCGGTGCCGAAGTGCGTCTGGTTCCGGCCAAACCCTACAAAGATCCTGGCAACTATATACACATCGCCCGGGCGTTGGCTGCAGAACTGGCCGAAAGTGAACCCCATGGCGCCTGGTTTGCCGACCAGTTCGATAACACCGCAAATCGTGATTTTCACGCTTGCACCACCGGTCCGGAAATCTGGCAACAGACCGCGGGCCAAGTCGATGGCTTTGTCTGTGCTACCGGTACCGGCGGCACCCTGGCCGGCGTCGCTCAGGCATTGAAGGCGCATAACCCCAGGGTACGTATTGCCTTGGCTGACCCAACGGGCTCGGCACTGGCCAACTACGTGCTGCACGGCGAACTTCAGACCAGCGGTAACTCCATCAGCGAAGGGATCGGATCAAGTCGGATCACCGCCAATTTCAAGGACGCTCCTGTAGATACGGCCTACTCCATACCTGACACCGAATCGGTACCACTCATCCATCGGCTACTTATCGAAGAGGGTTTGTGTGTAGGCGGCTCCAGCGGTGTCAACATCGCTGGTGCCATCCGCTTGGCCCGTGAGCTGGGACCAGGCCATGTCGTTGTAACCGCCTTGTGTGACTCGGGGATACGTTACCAGCGCAAGCTCTTCAGTCCGCAGTTTCTGCGCAGCAAGGATCTTCCCGTCGCAGCCTGGCTGGATCGCGCCTTTCCCACATCACCGGACTCCACCGACTGAGCCGGCCCTGAGGTACAGGCCAATCCCCCCACCCCATGCGGTTTGGGAAACCTCTCAGCAAGCGCTGATCAGGCCAGATACCCTCCATCGGCCGTGAAGGCTGCGCCGGTCACATAGCTGGCCGCCGGGGATGCCAGAAACAGCACTAACGGGGCGATTTCCTGTGGCTGAGCCGGTCGCCCCAGCGGGATCATTCGCAATAGGGGTTTAAGGATTTTCGGGTTGCTGGTCAAAGCACTGGCGAAGCGGGTTTCGGTAAGGCCCGGCAATACCGCATTGACACGTATACCGTATGCGGCAAGCTCCTTCGCCCAACCCTCAGTCATATTGACGACCGCCGCCTTGGTCAACGAATACACCCCCTGACCGGACGCCGCACGGCGAGCGTTGACCGAAGCGATATTGACAATACAACCACCATCCGTCGCCCGCATTCTCCGAGCCGCCAGCTGGGTCGCATAAAAGTAGCCACGAAGATTGACCGCGACGGTTTTTTCGTAAGCCTCAAGGTCCATATCCAGCATTGGCCCGAAGTATGGGTTGGTCGCGGCATTGTTGACCAGAATATCCGGTGTAAATTGGCGATCATCAAGCTCTGCAAACAGTCCCTCGATAGCCTGGATCTGGCCCATGTGGGCAGCCAGGGCCAAAGCCTGGCCGCCTTTTTCGCGGATCTCATTGGCGATACGCTCCGAGGCTTCAAGCTTGCGGCTCGATACCACCACCTGGGCGCCATGGGCCGCCAACAGGTGGGCAATCGCCGCACCGATACCACGGCTTGCGCCCGTTACCAAGGCGGTCTTAGCGGATAGATCAAACAGGGGCTCAGGCATAAACAATACGCCATAGTATGGGACTAGGGTGAGGCTACCACATCCACCCTAAGCTGGAGTGTAAGCGGAAATTCTGTCCGCAAACAGCATACATTCATAGTCGTCAGCTACTCTGCATTCCATGTATAATTAACGGTTACCCTGACGCAGGCGCCCTGGACCCCACCGGGCCTATTTTGTATGTCTATCGAAAATCTTCGCAACATCGCCATCGTGGCGCATGTCGACCACGGTAAAACCACGCTCATCGACCAACTGCTCAGGCAGACGGGTACGCTCCATGAACGCACCGGGAAAACGGATCGCGTGATGGACTCGAACGACCAGGAAAAGGAACGCGGCATCACCATTCTGGCCAAGAACACAGCCCTGCGCTGGCGTGATAACCGTATCAATATCGTCGACACTCCGGGACATGCCGATTTCGGTGGTGAGGTCGAACGGGTGCTGTCGATGGTCGATTCGGTATTGCTACTGGTCGATGCCATAGATGGCCCCATGCCACAGACCCGTTTTGTCACCAAAAAAGCCTTTGAAATGGGCTTCAAGCCCATCGTGGTGATCAACAAGATTGACCGGCCTGGCGCCCGGCCGGACTGGGTACTCAACGCCACCTTTGATTTGTTCGACCGTCTTGGTGCCAGCGAAGAACAGCTCGACTTTCCGGTCATCTATGCCTCGGCCTTGCATGGCTACGCCAGCCTTAATCCAGACGCACGAGAGGGTGACATGACGCCTTTGTTCGAAGCGATCATGCAGTATGTCGAGCCCCCCCGAGTGGATCTGGATGGGCCCCTGCAGATGCGTATCAGCCAGCTTGATTACAACAGTTACGTCGGTCTAATCGGTATCGGCAGGATTCAGCGCGGAAGCCTTCATCCCAACATGCCGGTCACCGTGATTGACCATGAACAACACCGCCGTAACGGCAAGGTGCTGCAGGTACTGGGATTCATGGGCCTGGAACGTCGTGAGATCACCGCTGCACAAGCCGGCGACATCGTTGCCATCTCTGGCATTGAGGGACTGAGCATCTCGGACACCCTCTGCGACCCGGCCACACCTGAGGCACTTCCGGCATTAGCCATCGACGAACCCACCATCAGCATGACCTTTCAGGTCAACAAATCACCCTTCGCCGGGAAGAAAGAAGTCAGTGGCGGCAAATTTCTCACCAGTCGCCAGTTGCGCGACCGACTGATGCGCGAAATCCTGCACAACGTTGCATTGCGGGTTGAAGACACCGAAGATCCTGACAAGTTCAAGGTTTCCGGGCGGGGGGAACTGCACCTGTCGGTACTCATTGAGTCAATGCGCCGGGAGGGCTACGAGCTGGCCGTATCACGCCCGGAAGTCATCATCCATGAAACTAACGGTGTCGCCCAGGAGCCCTACGAGCAGCTGGTGGTCGACCTCGAAGATCAATTTCAGGGTGGCGTCATGGAGCGTCTGGGCAAGCGTCGCGGCCAACTCAAGAATATGGAGCCTGATGGTCGAGGCCGGGTCCGTCTTGAATATCTGATTCCCGCCCGTGGACTGATCGGTTTTCAGACCGAGTTTCGGACTCTGACCGCCGGTACCGGGCTAATGTTTCACGTCTTCGATCATTACGCCCCCAAGTCAGGGGGGGCCATCGCTAAGCGTTCCAATGGCGTCATGATTTCCAACGGGACTGGAACGGCGCCCGCCTACGCTCTGTTCAATCTACAAGACCGGGGCCGCATGCTTATTGATGCCGGAGTTGAGATTTACGAAGGCCAGCTGGTTGGCGTCCATGCCAAGGACAATGACCTCACTGTCAATGCCTTACGGGGTAAACAGCTGACCAATGTTCGGGCTTCCGGCAAAGACGATGCTTTATCTCTAGTACCGCCTATCCGCCTATCACTCGAACAGGCCCTGGAATTTATCGAGAACGACGAACTGGTTGAGGTCACGCCCAAGGCCATCCGCCTGCGCAAGAAGCACCTGACCGAAATCGATCGCAAACGAGCCTCACGCCGGGTTGCCTGAACCGCGTAAACGCTCGGTTCAGCCACAGCGGTCGGATTGTGAACAGGAGAATCGGGGCAGGCCCTTACGCCTGCTCTGATCAACGATTGATTCACGCTCTGAAGAAATCGAGAAAGACCAGGGTCACGGGTGGCCACGCCGAACCTGTCCGGTTTATGCTGACTCCATGTCTACACCCATCCTACTTGCCTGGAGCGGGGGCAAAGATTGCCTGATGGCCCTTCAAGCCCTTCGTGCTGAACCTTCCTGGAACCTGGTCGCGCTGCTCACCACGGTCACCCGTGATTTCGATCGGGTGTCGATGCATGGTATCCGTCGCCAGGTTCTCGAAGCCCAGGCGGAGTCCCTGGCCTTACCGCTGCTTACCGCAGAAATCGGCTGGCCAAGCAGTAACGAAGCCTACGCAAAGGCCCAATCGGTGGCCCTGGAAAATGCCGAGCAGCGCTGGCCCGGTCTCCAGCACTGTGCCTTCGGCGATCTTTTTCTGGACGATGTGCGGGCCTATCGTGAACGGCAACTGGCCGCTGCCGGCTGGAAAGGCGTGTATCCGATCTGGGGAGAGGATACTGCCACACTCGCCCGGCAGCTGATCCGCCAAGGTCATCGGGCGGTGCTCGCCTGTGTTGACACCACCCAACTCGAGGCCAGCTTCAGTGGCCGTGAATTCAACGAAAAACTATTAGCCGAACTGCCCGCTTCGGTCGATCCCTGTGGGGAACACGGGGAATTTCACACCCTCAGCTATGCCGGGCCGCTGTTTCGTAAACCTCTATCACTGCAACGTGGCGAATCGTTACTTCGTGACGGACGTTTCCAGTACACCGATTTCAAACTCAACGATTCCGGGATATTTACCAGAGGACCTCAAAAAACCGCAGAAAGTGGTAAACGATAACTCAGCGGCATTCTTCCCACAGCCACGGCAATCAGGATTTGTGATCTAAGGTAATTGCAGCAACCGGGAGCGCTATCCACCGCTTTGATCACCCCCGGCTGCTTTCTTCACCAAATCTCATTCATTCATCCGCAGGCGTCTTCTACTTTGCGCCATGATGAGGTTGAACCCGGCCAGTAAGAGTAGGGTGATTTCACCAAGTGCCCCGCCACCACCTCCGGGCGGTGGTGGAGCGGTGACCGAGAACGTAACGGCCCGGGTGGTGCCGCCACCAGGAGCCGGGGTTACCGCGGTGACCGTCGCACTACTTGCAGCAGTGAAATCACCCGCAGGTACCACTGCGGTCATCCGGGTGGTCGAAACATGGGTGGTGCTTAACGGTACACCGTTCCAATTGATGGTTGACGTTGCTACAAAACCGCTACCGGTCGCGGTAATCACCAGGGATGCAGACCCGTTCTGCACCGAGGTCGGCGAGATACGCGTCAGCGTTGGCATCGGGTAGTCCACCGCAAAGGTTGCTGTGGCGGTGCCGCCGCCGGGAGAAGGCGTGACTATCGAGACCGTGGCATTGCCTCCGGCGACGAGATCTGCTGCGGGCACCGTAGCGGTCAGGCTGGTTCCCGATACATAGCTTGTGCTCAGTGCCTTGCCGTTCCACTGCACGGTTGATACCGGCTGAAACCCGCTACCGGTAACAGTGATGGTAAAACCAGCCGCCCCCATCACCACGGAAGCCGGTGAGAGTGACGCTACCGTAGGCGCCGGATAGGCCACTGCAAGGCTGGCCCCCGCAGACGTGCCACCGCCCGGGATGGGATTGGTGATAACAAAGGTATGGGTGCCTATGGTGCTTAAGGTCACCGCAGGAACCGTTACTTGTAATTGACTTGAGGACAGGTAAGTTGAGCTTATTGAAGCGTTGTCCAGGGTCACTGCACTACCGTTGCTGAGGCCTGTGCCGGTTAGGGTGATCGTGGTGCTCGCCGCACCCACCATAACTTGTGTCGGGGTGATGGCAGTAAGAACCGGCGTCGGGTTATAGACAGGTGAACCCAGCCAGGCGCCGCGCCCATAGGTGGCCGCCAACAACACCGGTGCTTGCGGATTGGAGGTATCGAACCAGCTGAGCTGGTTGACCGAGATATTGGCCGGCCCCTGACTGCTGGCATACCAGCTCTGACCCCCATCGATACTGGTATAGATACCGGTCAGGGTGCCGACGTAAAGGATCTGTGGATAGCTCGGATTGGTCAGCAAAGAATACACCGGGCCAGGTGGTAGACCGGTGCCTATGGCATTCCAGGTCTGGCCACCGTCATGGCTGACAAAGACATTGTTGGACGAGGTTGTGCTCTGGTTGTAGATACCAGCGAAATCACCAAGCGTTACATAGACAGTATTCGGGCTTCCAGGAACGACCCAAAAACTGGTAACCGCCATGTTGGAGGGGAGGGTTCCAACACCCATCTGGGCCCATGTCACACTACTCGAGAGTGCCTTGCTGCTGTGCCACACTTGGCCGTTGTTGAATCCGACCCAGACATCCCCGCTGTTCGCCGGATCTACACCAATAGCGCTGATGTAGTTGTTGGAACTACCAATGGGAAGTGTTGAACCATTGATGGCAGACCAGGTGGGCGATCCACTTTGGATACTGGAACCTAACCACAGGGAAGCCCCCCCCGCCAGCATCTGGGCGGCCGCCTGGGACCCATTGGGAACCAGAGCTAGTGGAGCAATAAAATTAGCGGAGCTCGATGCATTATCAGGAGGGCTCGAAGTAAAGAAATTCAAGGATGGGCCGCCACTCACCGAATATTCGGGTTGCAAGTACACATATTCGCCATACAGATCATTTCCATCCGCAGGATCAACAAGTGCAAACCCGCCATCCCCACCAAAGGCAGCAACCCAGTTATTGGGCTGGGGAGCTGCCGTTGCCGAGTAGCCTTCATACAGTAGCATTCCATTGTCCTGGGCCCCTGCAAGAATGGGCGTAATAGGAACTCCGGCGACCTTATTTTTGGATGCCGTCGCGCTGGCATGTCCCGAGGCACTGTAAAACTGGGTAATGGCCAAGCCATTGTTCAATGTCGTCCATTTCCCCCCGGAAACTGGGGCTTTGAATAACCCCCCATCATTGCCTGCAAACAATGTTCCGGTCATCGCATCAAACGCAAAGCTGTGCTGATCGGCATGAATGGCATTGGCAGAGCCATAGGCAGATCCGGTTTCAGTCCAGGTACTGCCCCCATCGGTGGAACTGAAGATATCGATGCCACCGACCACAATCACCGGCGGCTTGCCGGTGGCTTGAGGAAACACCCCGATCACGTTGTCATACCAGCCCTGACACTCAGGAGAACCTGAAAAGGAGTTGTCACAAAGGGCCCCGGCTGCGCTACCGGAAACCTGGTTGACGAAAGCCCCAGTCCCCGCAAGTAGGCTCCAGGTCTGGCCACCATCGGTGGAATGAAAAACTTCTCCACTAGGGCTGCTGCCAGCATTGTTATCGACGAGGGCATACGCGGAGCCGGCGACACTCGGATCAAACGCCAACGAGGTGCGCGCACCACTAGTTCCTGGTAACCCGGATGCCATGACCCAGGTCACTCCGCTATCGGTCGAATACATAACCGAGCCGTCACCCGTATCGGCGATCGCCAGCATCGAGTTATTGGGATCAAAAGCAATATCCTGACTGATACCCTTGGCACCACTAGGGCGGGCAACCTTAGACCAGATCTTGCCTCCATCCGCACTGCGGTAGACACCTCCCCACGTCGCGGCCAGTACGATGCCAGTGGATGAAACGCCAATCGACTCGATAACGCTCCAAGTCCCTCTATTGGACCGCGGCGCCGTGCTGGCAATGGGGGTCCAGGTGGTACCGCCATCGGTGGACATGAACATGCCATCACCCGGTTGTTCCTCACCAAAACGATCTCCTGTACCTACCAGTAGAGTGCCATTGGGCAGTTGCGCAATAGCACCCACCGCCAGTGCCCCGGGGAATTCGGCAATGGCCGTCCAACTCGATCCGCCGTCATTACTTTGCCAAAGACCCCCACCGGCGGCGCCGACAATCATGTGCTGGGCATTCTTGGGATCGATCCAAATAGCATTGATGCGCCCACCCACGTTGCCCGGGCCAATTTCGGTCCAGTTGATGACTGATGCTGCCGTTGCCCTAGGGGTTGCTCCAGCCGATAGCCAGGAGCGCGTCGCGGCGGCGTGCTGGGCCAGCATCCGGGTCCGAGCCCGCAGAGCATTCTGGTACTGGCGACCGTCAAACTGTCCATTGGGACCCGTCAGCATCCGCTGTCGGTACCTGGCGGCCTCATGCTGATGCTTGGCAATGGGTTGCGGACGGGTGGCTGCCATCGCTGCCGCTGCTGCCAGGCCCATGATAGCAACGGCAGCCCAGAATGAAATTCGATTCATGACGATCCTCCTTGGATCAAGACAAAGGTATGAATAGGTACGATCAAATCGCTGCCTGCCGTATCACGGACCCGCAAGGTAAGCGGGTACTGGCCCCCATCACGAGCCCTGAGTACAACACTGCACAACGGTATCGCTGGTAGCGGGTACGGTAATCGTGAACGATGGGGGGGGCGTACCGTAGGCAGTGAGAGCACCCGGAAGAAACAACGCGGTGGAGCAATATGCAGGCGTGGATCTCTCGAATTGACCGTAACACTGATATTTGTGAGGTTAGCAGTGGCGAACAATCGCACCAGTAGATTGACACTGCGGGGCGTCAATTCACGAGTGTCGGCACGCAGGGACAGTGAAGACGTGTGGACGCTGACGGGTAATGGAGTAATCGGCACCGCCACGGCAGGTGGCGCAGACGCTGTGCACGACATCATCGTCACCGCACCAGCCAATACCATGGACCTTAGCAAGTACCGGCCACGTATCACGCAACTTCGATCCACGTATTCCCCTAGCAACGTCCTGTAAGCGGTCAAACTAGCGAAATCGGGGATACTGCACAACTTACAAAAATGTTAATGTCGGTCTGCACTTGGACATTGCCTATCCGGCACGCTTTTTCTTTGCTTGCCAGTAAATGGAATAGTCCGGGTAGGCTGGAACTCCGTTGGAAACCGTACCTCACCAAGATATGTGACGGTGCTTTCGAGTCTTTGACATCAGACCAAACTCCGGTTTACGCCCTTACCCGGCGCAGTTCCGACCACTTGGTGGTATACGCCGGCGACAGCTTGCCCCGGGCCATCATCCAGCGCCGGTCACGCTGCAAGCCCGCACTGCCGATTCCCAGAGTACCCGGCCCCCACTTGGCATTGACCCGATCCAGGGTTGCCGTGAGTGCCGCACGCCGTGCCGTCATGACCGCTGACTCGATCCCAAACAGGTCACCTTGCTGGAGATCCCTACGCGCCCGCAAATCAAGCAGCATGACGCCAGCCTTGACATAACGATAGCCGGAACGGAAGACTGTCCGCAGCACCGCTTGAGCGGTCTGAGTGAGTAGCCGGGTATCGTCCGTCGGCACCACCAGAGGTAATGTTGCCGACGGGGAATATTGTGAATCCTGCTTACGAAACCGGTTGGTCTCGATCCATACTCCGACGCTGGCAGCCACACTGCCCTGCTGACGCAACCTGCACGCAGCGCGGGCCATATATTCCCGTATGGCCTCAGCAAGTTCGTCGAGTCGGTAGACGGGACTGCCGAAACTGCGGGAGGCAATAATCTCCTTCCTGGCCGGGCCCATGGTTTCCAGGTCGAGGCAAGTCCGGCCCTGCAGCTCTCTGACCGTACGTTCGAGCACGACTGAAAAACGGGCCCGGATCCACTTGGGATCACAAGCCTGCAAATCCGCAACACTGGGTATCCCGGCGGCAATCAGCTGCGCTGCCAAGCGCCGCCCCACCCCCCAGACCTCACGAACCTCAATCATGGCCAGCAGGGCCTCCCGATCCCGGGGCGGTAATGTGCCCAGATCACAAACGCCCTGCCATTCCGGATATTTTTTTGCCACGTGGTTGGCGAGTTTAGCCAGGGTCTTGGTATAGCCGAAACCGACGCATACCGGCAATCCGGTCCATTGCTGAATACGGGCCCTGATAGCCCGTCCGGTGGCCACTAATTCCAAGTGCGGCTGTCGAGCAAAATCGAGAAAAGTCTCGTCGATCGAATAGATCTCCTGGTCCGGGCTGAACTGGCCGACGATACGCATGACTCTTGAGGACATGTCGCCATAGAACGTGTAATTCGAGCTGAAGGCCAGGATGCCATGCTTTTTAGCCAAATCGCGCAATTGAAACCATGGGGTCCCTACCGACACCCCCAGGGTTTTGACCTCGGCACTCCTGGCGACCACGCAACCGTCATTGTTCGATAACACCACCAGCGGTACATTTTCCAGATCCGGGCGAAAAACCCGTTCGCAGGAGCAATAGAAGTTATTCACATCGACCAGCGCGATACGCCCTGGAGGCGTGCCGCTCATCGGCGTAACTTCCGCAGGCAACGGGTCACCACCCCCCAGATTTCCAATGTTTCCTCGCCCTTGAAAACTTTGGGTTTAAAATGCGGATTCTCCGGCAGTAGCGCCAGCTCATTGCCCACTTTACCAAGCCGTTTGACGGTCAGATCACCATTAACGATGGCCACAACAATGTCGCCCTGACGGGGGGTCAAGGCCCGATCAACCATGATTTCATCGCCGTCATGAATGCCTGCGCCGATCATCGACCAACCCTCTACCCGCACCATGAAGGTGGCCGGTTCATGCCCCTGAATAATCAGATGCCGGTTCAGGTCGATCACATCTTCAACATAATCATCGGCCGGACTGGGAAAGCCTGCCGGGACTCGGCTGGCAAACACAGTCAGAGCGACCGTAGAAGGAATCAGGCTAACCGGCTGTGGATCACGTGCCAGCGCAGGCTGGCGACTGGCCTCGATATAGGCCCGGACGATGGGAACCTGGCTTAGCGGAACCCGGACTTGCCGGGTCGGTTCACGGGCTGGTTTGCGCCCGGCTCCGGGCCGGGCGCCACCGTGTGATGAGGAGGCAGACATATAACAATACTCTTAGCTTGAAATGTGAAGCGAAAATCAAGCATAGCACTCTGCCCGTCCGATGGCAGCGACTAGAACTGCCCCCTTACTCAAAACCAGCCTGGGCCCGCACCCTCAAGACTGCCCAGTCTGATAACTAGGCTTTTACCATCCCCGGCACCCGGCCACCATGATGCTGCAGGTAGCTGAAATACAGCACCGGAATAACCAGCAGGGTCAGTATGGTGGAAATAAACACACCGAAGATCAGCGACACGGCAAGACCTTGGAAGATGGGGTCCCCAAGGATAAAGAACGCCCCCAACATCGCCGCGATGGCCGTCAGAATGATGGGTTTCGCCCGTACCGCACCGGATTCGATCACCGCCGTATCCAGAGGTTTGCCGGACTGCACCGCATGATTGATAAAATCCACCAACAAGATTGAGTTGCGCACAATGATACCGGCCAGAGCGATCATGCCGATCATTGAAGGCGCCGTAAATTGTGCTCCAAGCAACCAGTGTCCGGGCATCACGCCAATGATGGTCAGTGGAATCGGGGCCATGATGATTAACGGCACAAGATAACTTCGAAACTGCGCGACCACCAGCAGATAGATCAGGATCAAGCCAAATCCATAGGCGATACCCATGTCACGGAAGGTCTCATAGGTGATGGTCCATTCGCCACTCCAGTGAATGGAAAAATGCGCACCATTAGCAGGCCGACCAATGAAGTACTGGTCGAGGTGATAGCCGGCAAACGTGCGCCCGGCAATTTCGCTCACCAGGCGGAACATCCCATACAAGGGGCTATCTTCGCTACCTGCATCGTCTGCGGTAACAAAGGTATAGGGCAACAAATCCTTGTGGTAAATCGCCTGATCGAGTGGGGCACTCACCACCCGCACCACTTCAGACAAGGGAATAAGCTGGCCGAAACGGGAGCGAACCCGTAAATTCAATACGTTGTTCATCGAGCCCAGGCTGCGCTCCGGAAGCCGCAGAATGATGGGTACCGGATAACGGGCATGGCTATCTTCGAGATAGGTAACCGGATCACCATGCATACCGGCCTGAATAGCCTTGACGATCTGCGCTTGGGAGACCCCCAGCGTCGCTGCCCGGGTTCTATCCACGATCACCAGCTTACGCCGGGCTTTGCGGTTTTCGACACTGCTGTCGATATCGACAATACCGGGCGTTTTCTCGAATAAATTTTCGAGTTGTAATGCAACCTTTTGTTGTTGCTGATAATTTGGACCATATATTTCAGCTACGATGGGTGCCATTACCGGTGGCCCGGGAGGTACCTCAACGACCTGCACATGGGCACCGAAGCGCTTGGCAATCCGCGCGATGGCCGGACGTACCGACATGGCAATGGCATGGCTTTGTCGCTTGCGCTCATGTTTATTAAGCAAATTGACCTGGATATCACCCTGGTAGGGCAATGAGCGCAGGTAATACTGCCTCACCAGTCCGTTGAAGTTGATGGGTGCAGAGGTGCCGGCATACACCTCGTAATTGGTGACTTCCGGCACTTTGTCCAGTACACGAGTCATATCGAGCAGCACCCGGTTGGTCTGCTCCAAGGTAGCTCCAGCCGGCATGTTCAAGACCACCTGGAATTCCGATTTGTTGCCGAACGGGAGCATCTTCAGAATCACTCCCTTGACGACCACCAAACTCGCCGCCAGGACTACCAGCATACCCATCGTCATGAACAGGCGACGGCGATTCCGACGTGCCTTGGGACTGCTGAGAAACGGCGTCATTACATAATGGAATAGCTGATACAACTTCTGGTCGAGCTTGGACTCCTGGGCATGACCCGCCCCGGTGGCATGATCCTCATGCCGTTTGGCCACCTTGCGCAGCAAGTGCAAAGCCATCCACGGCGTCACCACAAACGCCACGATCAGCGATATCAACATACCGGCACTGGCGTTGATGGGTATCGGGCGCATATACGGTCCCATCAAACCACCCACAAAGGCCATCGGCAGCAATGCGGCAATCACCGTCAGAGTGGCCAGAATCGTGGGCCCCCCCACCTCGTCCACAGCCTGGGGAATGGTCTGCAATAGATTGTGGTTACCCAGCGCAATGTGTCGATGAATGTTCTCGATCACCACAATCGCGTCATCAACCAGAATGCCAATCGAGAAAATTAACGCAAACAATGAAACCCTATTGATGGTGAAACCAATCGCCCAGGATGCGAACAGCGTTAATGCCAGGGTGATGATTACGGCAGTACCCACCACAATGGCCTCGCGCCAGCCCAGGGTCAGCAGTACCAGCAGGATCACCGCAGCCGTCGCCAGTGCTAAATGCTCCAGCAATTCCATAGCCTTGTCATTCGCTGTCCGACCGTAATCGCGGGTTACCGCAACATGCACTCCGGAGGGGATATCCACCCCTCGAAGTGCGACGAGTCGAGCCCGGATTGCGCGGGTGATATCAATCGCGTTGGTGCCCTGCTTTTTAGCAATGGCAATGGTGACAGCGGGAGCCAGGCCGGTCGCCGGCCCACCCTTGGTAGCAGGGGTGCCGTACCAGGCGTAGTGCTTGGGGTAATTGACCCCTCCGACAACCTTGGCAATATCGGACAAATAGACCGGATTGCCGTCGTGCAGACTGATGACCAGTTGGGAAACCGCCTGGGCATTCATGAAAAAGGTGCCGGCCTTGACCGGCTCATTGGTATTGTTGCCGACCAGGTGGCCCGCATCGGTAGCAAGATTGGCAGCCTTAAGCGCATGGCCCAATTCACTGAGCGTCAAACCGTAGCTGGCTAGCTTGCCGGGCTCGATTTCAACCATCACCGCTCGCTCGGGCGCACCGACGGTATACACGTCGCGGGTTCCACGAATGCGTTTGAGATCGGTCTCCAGCGTATGCGCGGTTTCCGCTAATTGCAGCCGGCTGGCCTGATCGGACCACAGCGTCAGCGTCATGATAGGCACATCGTTGATGCCCATCGGCTTAATCAAAGGCTTGCCGACCCCTACTCCCTGCGGCATCCAGTCGGTGTTGGAGTACACCTTATTGTACAACCGTACCAGTGCTTGCTGGCGGGGCACGCCAACGTAATACTCTACGGTGATAATAGCCATGCCGGGACGGCTGACTGAAAAGACGTGTTTGACCCCACGTATTTCCGAAAGCTTCTGTTCCAGAGGAAAGCTGACCAGGTTCTCCACATCATGGGCCGACGCCCCTGGAAAGGGCACCATGACATTGGCCATGGTCACCCTGATCTGAGGCTCTTCCTCGCGCGGGGTGATAACGGCAGCAGCAATGCCAAGCAACAAGCCGGCAATAGCCAGCAACGGCGTGAGCTGCGAGGCCTGGAAAGCCCGAGCGATACGGCCGGCGATCCCCAACTTCTTTCCATCAGTCATACCGCTTGGCTCCACCCTGATGCCGGGTGATCAGATAATCCATCGCCGCAATTGGATTCTTGGCAATTCGCTCACCGGGATCAAGTCCCGAAAGAACCTCGTAGGCATCTCCAAAACGGTCACCAAGGCGGATCTGCCGCAAGATAACCTGATTGTCGTGATCGACATACACCCCCACAATTTCACCCCGATGCATGATCGATGAGCCGGGAATCAGCAGCCTGGGCCTTGAACCGACCATGAAGGCAACACGTACCACCTCACCCGGGTTCAATCCCGTGGCTACCGTCGGCAATACCAAGCGCACCGTAAAAGTATGGGTTTGCGGATCGGCATAGGGAAACACGATGACTTTGCTCGCCTCGATCCGCTTGGCACCCCCACCCAGCACTACCCAGGCCCGGTGGTATTTACGAATTAGAACCACCTCGCTCTGCGGCACTTGTACCTCGACCCGCAGCTGGTCCAGGGATAGTCCGGAGATCAATGGCTGGCCGGGGCGTACCGCCTCACCCACTTGCACGAAGCGCCGCGTAAGAATGCCCGCATACGGAGCCCGCACAACGGTGTAATCCTTGGTCTGTGAGGCTGCCCGAAGGTTCTGTCGGGCCGAGTCCAGTGCCGCCCTGGAGGTATCACGTTGGGCTGTAACCCGATCCATCTGCGACTTTGAAACTAAGCTCCGGGCATAGACTTTGGCAATACGCCGGTACTGCGCCTGCGCCTCGGCATAGGCTGCCTGGGCGGCCCGTACCTTAGCCTGCGCCGCGCGAACTGCTGCACCCTGCTCGACGTCGGTAAAGCGGACCACCACGGCACCTTTTGGCACGTAATCGTTGACCTCATAGGGTAATTTGATCACCCGCCCAGCAGTCTGGGCCGATAGAGTCGCCCGATGCACGGCTTGAACCGTACCGTCCCAGACCTGCTCACGTGGGGTCACTTGTTGCTTGACCACCTGCGTTGCAAACGGAACCTTGGCCGATTCCCTGGCAGTAGGTTTTTCACTACTGCAGCCACCCAAAACCAGAGTCGGGGCCAGTACAGCCACCAGTATCCACCCACGCATCCGGTACATCGTCACGCCCTCGTTCAGTGGAAAGCACAACCGGGTTTGAAACCCACCTTGCCGAGGATTTTCGCCAATGGGCAGAATCCCGTAAACGACGCCTGCAACAGGTTTAGGCCGACAAAGGCCGTAAACAGCAACCACCACTGCGATATATACACGGCCAGCAACAAACTGACCAGTATAAAAATGCCGGCAATGGCTAGAACAAGACGATCAACGTTCATACAATCACTCCTTATCCGAATCAATAGGGTGTAACGCTGCGCAAATCCTCGGTACTGCCAGGTGAGCGAGTCTACCCATCTAGCGGTAACAAAACCCACCACAGGTCACCCCGCGCATCGTCGAGGCAATGAGTATACCATATAAATTAGTTAAACCTAATTTAGGTTAAAGGTGTACTATTAGTGTGTCTCACTTCTTGCTACGAACCTGCAAGAGGTGTTGCCTATACCAAGCATCGAGGTCTAGTCATGAAGGTCAAGTCCAACCTGGAGGGCACCGAAAATTCGGGGCTGGAGTTCGATGTTGTACGAATTCAGAATCATGTCGGCCAGGCCAGCCACATGCTGAGGGCTCTCGCCAACCCACAACGACTGCGTATCTTGTGTCTGCTCGTCGCGGGCGAGCTGTCCGTTGGGCAGATCAACGAGCAGGTCACCCTGAGTCAGTCCGCGCTATCCCAGCACCTGGCTATTTTGCGCCAACAAAGTGTTGTCACAACCCGGCGGGAAGCACAAACAATCTACTACGCACTCACCGGAGGACCTGCCCAGGCCATCTTGGAAACTCTGTATACGGTGTACTGCAGTACACCCAACACACCTGCCAACACTCACGATTGAGCGGCACCCCTAAGCCTAATCGTCCTGACTACCACCCACAGGTCAACCCAGATAGCCGTTACTACACAAGCCCATGGGCCGGAATGATATGGGCTACCCACTATGTTTGCTAAATTGGGCACGTCCTTACTCCGATCACTCTCATGACTGACGCTAGACGCTATTTTCCTCTGCCCGACCCCTTTCCCATGCTGCGAGGTGGGGTATTACATCAAGCACAACTCGCCTACGAAACCTGGGGTAAATTAAACGCCTCCCGCAGTAACGCGGTGCTAATTTTTACCGGGCTTTCACCCAGTGCCCATGCTGCTTGCAGTGAGCAGGATCCCAATCCTGGCTGGTGGGAAGCCATCATCGGCCCAGGCCGGGCCATCGACACCGACCGCTGGCAGGTGATTTGCGTCAACACCCTGGGCAGTTGCATGGGCTCAACCTGCCCGTCTTCCATCGACCCCGACAATGGTGCAGCATACGGCCTGAATTTTCCCGACCTGACCCTGGAAGATGCTGCCGATGCCGCCCACGCCCTGGTTCAGCATCTGGGTATTGACCGTCTAGCCATGCTGATAGGCTGCTCCATGGGAGGTATGACCGCGCTGGCCTACATGCTGTTGCACCCACACGGCACCCGTGGCCATATCAGCATTTCCACTGCACCCCAGGCCCAGCCGTTCGCGATTGCCATTCGCTCCCTGCAGCGTGAAGCAATCCGCCTTGACCCCGCCTGGAACAAAGGTCGTTATGGTGAAGCGTCCTATCCTGAAGCCGGGATGCGTATTGCCCGCAAACTAGGCGTCATCACTTATCGCTCAGCCATGGAATGGAGCGGCCGTTTCGGACGCATCCGTCTCGAATCGAACCATCGTGAAGACCAGCCATTCAGCCTTGAATTTGAAGTCGAATCTTATCTCGAAGCCCATGCCAAAAGGTTTGTTCGTCGCTTCGACCCGAACAGTTATCTGTACCTGTCACGCGCCAGCGACTGGTTCGATGTGGCCGAATACGGCCACGGTAGTATCGAGCGTGGGCTGCAGCGTATACAAATCGAAAGTGCCTTGGTCATCGGTGTAGATACCGATATTCTGTTTCCGGTCGAGCAACAGAAGATTATTGCTGACGGCCTTACAGAAGCCGGAGCACGGGTTCAATTTGTAGCTCTGGACTCACCCCAGGGCCACGATGCCTTTCTGGTCGATACCCAACGTTTTGGAGCGGCGATCCGTAGCTATCTGGATACCATAGAGATCCCGGACACCACCTGAGAATATCTCGATAAACCTACTGCGCGACCCAATTGCTACGTTGTATCCTCGCTCACTCACTGCTTATCAATCGATATGTCTCTGCGATTCACCCCGGAGCGCCTTACGCTCAAACTGCTCGCTACAGTTTTTCAGGACGTCCCCAAGCCTGACCCGTTGAGTGGGTATTGGTACCAACCCCGCAGATCCTCCTAGCCGGATATACAAAGACTGCTGCCCACCGAAAAAACCACACACATGGCAATCAACTCTCGACCGCAGCAACCAATTCAAGCATACTTCGCTTTCTGCGCCGGAGTGGCGGAACTGGTAGACGCGACGGACTCAAAATCCGTTTGTGGTGACACAGTGAGGGTTCGAGTCCCTCCTCCGGCACCATCCTGGCACGCATACGTGTAGGGGTGGTTACATACTGCCGCATTCGGCATCGGCAACCATCGTTTCCAACATTCCCGAGTATGTTGGAATTCGGCCTCTCCGGTTATTTCCACACAACCGCAATCTGCACTCAGGTATGGAATGCCCTGATTCTCCACGGCAGATCGTGCGTGAATACGTATGCGTACCGCTTACCCAGGGTCACTTTACGATTACTCTGAGTAAAGATCAGGCCGGTGGGGAATGATCATTATGCACAAGCTATCCAAGCTGCTTCTGCTGTTGTTGCTATTGATACTATCCTCCTGCGGCGGTGGCGGGGGTGGCTCGACATCTACCTTACCGCCCCCACCTCCAGCCCCGGCACCATCGATTGCTAGCTTCGCTGCGACTTCACCCAGTATCAATGCCGGGGGTGGACCGGAAGTGCTGTACTGGCAGGCTGCCAATGCGAACAGCTATACCGTGCAGGTTAGTCCGACCACTGGCGTCAATGGCCTACCGACTGCTCCGACCACCAAGCCCCAGGTGGTGCTGGTACTGCCCGCCAATACGAGCACCTCGACGCAGACCTATACATTCACACTCACTGCCACCGGTGCGGCTGGGACGACCTCGGCCCGTGCTAGCACTCAGGTCACGGTAGCTGCAGTATCTACCCATCCACCACAGCCTCTTTCGGCTGTGAACTGGCCTGGCTCGGTAATCTATTTCCTGCTACCGGATCGTTTTGACGACGGTGATCCATCCAATGACAACGGCGGCCCCGGCGATACCGAGGTCGCTGACGTGCAGAACCCGATGGGCTGGCACGGCGGCGACTGGCAGGGGGTCATCGAGCGTATTCAGTCCAGCTATTTTCGCCAACTTGGCGTGAGCACAATCTGGATGACTCCGGCCTATCTGCAGGGCCCGGCCCAGCCCGGCCCCAGTAGCAACAATCCTAATGGTTGGAAGAGCTTTCCCTACCATGGCTACTGGCCCGCCGATTTTGTCAACGTCGATCCACACTTTGGTAACGCAGCCACCCTGCAGACTCTGGTGAACGATGCGCATACGGCCGGATTGGCGGTCATCCTCGGCCAGATCGTCAACGATGCCGGCTATGGATACCTACTCTACAGCCGGGAAGAAAACGCAATTACTGCAGGACAAATAGCCTTGGATAACAGCGCCACAGCACTACAAACCTTGTGGTTTCACCACCCCAATTCGGCCACGGGACAATGTGAGCCGTATGCGGGAAGCTATGACACAACCATCGACTGTCCATTGAGCGGCTTGCCTGATTTCAATTCCGATAACCTTGCCGTACAAACCTATCTGGACCAGGCCACGGCAAGTTGGCTGCGCAATTTCGGGTTGGATGGCATCCGTCTGGATGCCGCTCAACATGTACCAAACCGCTTCTGGTCACAGTATTTCTCATTTTTGCAAGGCCAGGGTCTCGGGCCCTTTGCTTTTGCCGAAGTTCTCAATGGCGCACCGGACTTCGTGGGCGGCTTCACCCAACCTGGGGTCGGATTTGCCGGTACGGAAAACTATCCTCTGTATTTTGCAATTACCCAGTCGGGTCTGGTGCCGGGGCAATCGTCCTACTACGGGTATTCCAACCTTGCGGCAGTTGATTACGCGGTGCAGCAGAATCTGCTCAAGGATGCCGATCCCTATCGCATGGTCAACTTCATCGACGACCAGGACATGCCCCGCCTAGTCAGCCTACTTGCCAACAACGGCGTTGCCACAGGAGCGATCCTGGCCCGCTGGAAAATCGCCGAGGCGCTGAGCTTCACTCTCCCCGGCATCCCCATGATCTATTACGGCGACGAAGTAGGCATGAGCGGCAGCGATGATCCGTATCAGGCTGTTTCCAAAGGCCAGCCTACAAACAACAACCGCAGGGATATGAGCCTGTGGACTACAGCCCAGCGACAGTCTGCCGGAGTGCAAGGCTATTACACCTGGCTACAGTCACTCGCCGCTGTACACACCAGCCAGACCAGCCTGCAGACCGGTACTTACACGGCTCTGTTCGTTCCCGGTAGCAGTGCTCCCAATGTCTATATCTACCAGCGCGGCAGTGGGTCACAAAGTGTGCTGGTAGCCATCAATGCCACGGGGCAAGCGGTTACGCTCAAACAACTACCCGGCCAAGTGGGAGGCGTACCAATTACGGGATTACCTACCGGGACGGCCGGGAATCTGCTGAGCAGCGGTAGCAGCAGCGCCATTACCATCACCACCTGTGCCAGTGGAACGTGTTTGAACGGCACCCTACCGGCATGGAGCGCAATGGTTCTCCGATCGCCCTAGCATTCACAGGCAGAGGGAAGGTCGCCGCCTCGACAATGCATCTTCTCAACACTGGCCTCAATACTTTGGCAAATAATTTAGCGGATTAACGGCCTTGCCATTGCGGCGGATCTCGAAGTGCAATTCGACACGGGGCGCCCCCGAAGAACCCATCTCGGCAATCACCTGACCGGCCTTGACCCGATCGCCTTCCTTGACCAGCCGCACCCGGTTGTGGCCGTAGGCAGACAGATAGGTATCGGAATGTTTGATGATAATCAACTCACCGTAACCGATCAGGCCGCTGCCGCTATAGACCACCACCCCGCTGGCCACAGCATGCACCGGTTCACCCATCTTGCCAGCAATATCGATACCCTGCCGACCGGGATCATTGGCCCGGAAAGCGGACAGGATCGGACCCTTCAACGGCCAATACCACACGACCCCGTCCTTACGGCGGCCCGGACCCAAGGCTGCTGACACATTGGAGGCAACCGATACCGGAGCAGCCACCCGAGCCGAGCCGGTGCTGACCCTCGCTGCTGGATGGGTGGATATTACCGGTGCCGGGCGCGAGGAGCGCCGCCGGTGTACCACAGTGGGTGAATGGGCAGGCGAAGTAGATAGCCGTTTAGAACCCGGCCGGGTATGCAGGCTTAAAACCTGCCCAGGATAGATTGTGTAGGGCGTGTTGATATTGTTGATTCGAGCCAGATCTCGATAGTCCATATCATGCCGAAAGGCGATGCTGTAAAGGGTATCGCCAATCCTCACTCGGTAATGTCCACGCGCCACCGGTGGATAGACCCGAGCCAACGCTTCGGGAGGGTAGTAGCTGCGCACCGAAACAACTCGGGGCTCACTTGCACAGGAGGCAAGAAAACCGGCCAAAATCGCGATCAGCAGTAATCGAAAGAAAAAGGTACGGCGCATGGGTTCAAGCATAGCCGAGCTTCAGTGCAGACCGAACCACCACAACGCCAGAATGGCCAGCAGGGCCAGCAGAACCCAGCCAATCCACTCAATCCAGCGATGTAGAAAATCCTTGGCACGCGGCCCCATCCAGCGCAACAGTATGGCCAGCAGGTAGACCCGCTTGCCACGCCCGACCAACATGCCGGCAACGAAGGCACCCAAGGGTATACCGACGATACCGGAAGCCCAGGTAAACAGCTTCAGCGGGACCGGCGTGAACCCGGCCAGCACCAGCAGCCAGAACATGGTCCAGGGATGATGAATGGCATCCCCCCGCAACTGCAGCACAATGGAGTCAAGCGCATGGATCCAGCCCAGCTTCAGCAATAATGGCTGCAGGGCAGCGAAGGCAAAATAGCCCAGGGCATAACCCACCAGTGAGCCAAGCAGCGAAAACCCCAGACTGATCGTAGCGTAGCGCAAGCCTTTTTTCGGATGCGAGATACACATCGGTGCCAACATCAGTTCCGGCGGAATCGGAAAGGCAAAGGCCTCAATAAAACTGAGTCCACCAAGAAAACACTCAGCATGCGGATGTCGTGCCCAGACTAATGCGTGTGCATACATTGATCCGAACAAGCGCATCAGAGTACCCCTCCCAGTAAGGGCACAAAACTGACACTGGCAAGTTCTTCGCCCTGGACCTGACCTTGATTATCAAGGGTATAGCGCATCAATTTCTGGTCACCGGGGGGCCCAAATGGACCCAGCAACACCCCTCCTGATGACAACTGGGCCAACAATTCCGGCGGTACGCTCTCACCCGCCGCAGTAACAATAATGGCGTCAAAAGGAGCCTCGTCCGGCCATCCCAGGCGCCCGTCGTCATGGCGGGAACGGATGTGTTGTAACTTGAGTGCCCGGAAACGGCGCCGGGCCTGACGCAGCAGATCCTCAATACGCTCAACGGTATACACCTGCTCGACCAGACGCGACAGCACTGCGGCCTGATAGCCGGAACCGGTACCGATCTCGAGTACCTTGCGGGGTTGCCGCTCCAGTAGTACCTCACTCATCCTGGCCACAACCCAAGGCTGAGAGATGGTCTGTCCAAGCCCTATGGGCAAAGAAATATTCTCATAGGCACGCGAAGCCAGGGCCTCATCCAGAAACAAATGACGAGGTAAAGTACGTAAAACTTCCAATACCTGCGGGTGGCGAATACCGGACTCGCGCAACAACGCTACCAGACGATCGCGGGCCAGCTGCGAGGTTAAGCAACTGCCATGGGTATCTTGTGCTGAAACAAAAGTGCGATATCGGCTCATGCTACCGAAGCTCCAGACTCATCAGTCTGCAAAGCACCCACCCAGGCGGCAACCTTTTCCAGAGCCTGAAAACGGGTCAGATCGACATGAATCGGCGTCACCGAAATAAAACCGCGACGTACCGCATCGAAATCGGTTCCCGGTCCATTGTCCTCGGCGGCACCGGCCGGGCCGATCCACCAGATTTCACGTCCGCGCGGGTCAGTATCACGGATGCATGGCGCAGCCCGATGGCGCTTACCCAAACGGGTGACTTCGAAACCGGAGATTTGCCGCCAGGGACGATTGGGGACATTGATATTCAAGATGGTGTCGGCCGGAAGTGGGTCGCACTGAAGATGGCGAATCAGCCGCATGACCGCCGTAGCGGCCGAGATGTAATGGTGTTCGACCTGGTCTGACTCGGTGACCAGGGAAACCGCCATGGCGGGCAAGCCAAGAAAGCGTCCTTCCATTGCTGCCGACACGGTTCCCGAATAAATCACATCATCGCCAAGATTCGAGCTGTTGTTGATCCCCGAAACGACAATATCGGGTTCTTTTTCGAGCAGCCCGGATAAGGCCAGATGAACACAGTCCGTCGGGGTCCCAGCCACACGGTAGCAATCGTCCTGCATCGACAGCACCCGTATGGGTTGATCGAGAGTCAGCGAGTTGCTGGCCCCGGATCGGTCTCGATCGGGCGCCACTACAGTGACCCGGCCCAGGGTCACCAGGTGTTTTGCCAGAACGTGGATACCTGGGGCATCTACGCCGTCGTCGTTGCTGACCAGTGCGTACATAATTTTCCCAAAAGGGGGGGGCGAACAGTGAAAAAATGAATCCAAGCTTGCCTTGACCGAACCAGTTTAACGGAATCGGATCTGCAGACAGCTTACCTGTTGGAAGATAGATGAATCGGTTGCGCACGCAGGACAGAGTCTCGAATTTCCACGAATGATCGAAAATAGCATCGTCATTCATCTCAAAACCATAAAAAATCTGTCTCAACATCCCACTCTCTTTGCTACCTATAAAAAACGTAGCGAGCGGTTCGAGTAACCGGCGCCCCGGAGTGAATCTCCGGGACCTATCACGTAGACAGGTGTGGGGTGAGTGAGGACGCAACGCAGCAATCGAACCACGCAGTAGGCTTACTAGAGGTACCTTCTGGTTACAATCTCCCCCAGAAGCCTGTCGGGCTGGGGTAGGATCTACTGTGACAGTAGAAAATCGGTTTATGTTTTTGGTCTTTATTGTTAAATAGAACCACTATTCGCCTCGCTACGACCCTCCAAACCCGACAGGTTCATAGTCCTACAGATTACTGGCTTTGCTCCATGCATGATCCACCGCCCCCAATCAACGACGAGGACACCCGGCTTTTTCGTGAGTCGGTGGGCAAGATTCGGCGTCTACGCAACCCCAGCTCAACCCCACTGGAAAAACCCCGACCGGCACCACAGCCAAGGCGGCTGCAAGCCGCTGTGGAGGACGTTTATGCTGCGCCGTACATCGCTGACTTCAATCCTGAGCAAATCGAGGTAGAAGAGGAATTAGCCTTTCTGCGGGCCGGTTATTCGCCCAAGATCCTGCGACGACTGAAGCGCGGCAAGCTAAGCATCCAGAACGAACTGGACCTGCATGACCTGAACGTCAGCACCGCCAATGCGGCGATTCACAATTTTCTTGAAGACAGTCGCCGCCATGGTCTGCGCTGTGTAAAAATCATCCACGGCAAGGGTCTAGGATCCAGTCCACGCGGGCCGGTTCTCAAAGGATTAACCGACTACTTGCTACGCCGTACCCAGGATGTGGTGGCGTTTGCTTCAGCACGTCCCGCACACGGTGGCACCGGAGCGGCAATCGTGCTGCTCAAGCGTCCGGGCTGACCACGGTGGCATATCGACTGCCACCACTCGTCACTCCCACGGCGGCGGGAATCCAGTAAAGAAGCTTATGACCACGCAGTAGGTATCCACTTTTTTTGAGGTTATGTAACGGTGGACAGTCAGCTCCTTTGGCTGACTGTGTCAACGATAACCGTAGATGCTACCCCGACCGCTCGCTGGATCCGGGGTTACTCCGTCGTGGCAAGCTCGCGCACCACGGTTGTGGCATAGGCACCAGCCGGCAGGCTCATGGCCAATTCCAGGGTATCGTCCTGCCATTGCCAATGCAGCTCGCGTAGATCCAGGCGTAGAGCCCGTCGTTCCTGGCGCAGTCCCGCCTCTTCCAGTCCCTTGGCCAGTGCAGCCAGGGCCGAAATTCGTTCGGTTTCCAGTGCTCGCACCGTAGCGGCCGTGGGATTCTCGCCCCGACCCCACAAGGGTCCCGATGGATGAATATCAAAAATCTGCAGCCGTGCCGCCAGCTCATCATCCAAAGCCTGCGGGCCAAACCAGGCCCGCGATCCGGCCAGCGCCCAGATCTCACCCTGCAAACCCTGATTCCAACTGCCCGCGGCAACCCTGACATCCAGGACTGCATTAAACAGGGCAGAACGCGCAGCGGACAATAACAGGCCCCGTTCCGAGCGGCGTACCTTGCGCCCCGCAAACATGGCCTCAGCGGCAGCCAGGTTGTGCTGCTCACGACCAAAGCGTTGCTCACCAAAGTAATTGGGTGCTCCGTCTTTGCGTAGCGCTCCAAGAACCCGCTCGGCCACCTCCCGGTCACCCTGCACGGCCCGCAGCCGCAGGCGGAATCGATTACCGTCCAGGGCCCCACGATGCAGTTTTCGCCGATGCCGTTGAGCGGTTAGAATCTCGATCCCTGGAAGCCCGAGACTTTGCCAGTCAGGATCGGGGCGTCCCGGCAAGTGCACACTAAAAGCCTGGGTGGTGATGGCATGGCGATCCTTGCGCCCGACATAGCTGACCGCCATCGCCGGCACCGCAGCGAAGCGGGCCAGTTCAGTGGCCACCCAGGCCGTATTGGCATCACGCTTACGAATTTCCAGAAGCACGTGCTCACCTTCACCGTCAGCGGCATAACCGAGCACTTCCTCGACCACAAAATCCTCAGGTTCAAGGCGGATTTTGGCCTGCAATGGTGGGCCACCGTGGGCCCAGGCCAGCGGTGCGCTCATGAGTGCCGACTCAGTAGCACTGTCGCCAGGGCGGCAATACCTTCACCTCGACCGGTGAACCCGAGTCGCTCGCTAGTAGTGGCCTTAACGCTGACCGCATCCATGGCAACCTGCATAGTCTGCCCCAGCACCTCACGCATGGCCTGCACATGCGGAGCAATACGCGGGGCCTCACAGATGACCGTGATATCGGCATTGCCGAGCACATAGCCACGCTGCTGCAACATGACCGTCACCGCACTCAGCAATTCAATACTGCTGACATTCTTCCAGCGAGCCTGCGACGGCGGAAAATGCATGCCAATATCACCCAGCGCCAGTGCCCCCAGCATGGCATCACACAAGGCATGAATGACCACATCGCCATCGGAATGTGCAATCAGGCCCTGCGGGTGCTCGATACGTACCCCCCCCAGAAACAGATGATCCCCTGGGCCGAAAGCATGCACGTCATAGCCCTGACCGACTCGACAAGACATCATTGGCTACTCTCTCCCGTCAAGATAGCTGCGGCAATCAGCAGATCAGTCGCAGTGGTGACCTTCAGGTTACTACTGTGCCCGGCAACGATACGGGGATGAATCCCTGCATAACGTTCCATGGCCGAGGCTTCATCGGTAATTTCCGCATCGCCCTGGGCCTGGGCCAGGGCCAGGGCCTCAGACAAGGCCCCACGCCGAAACATCTGCGGGGTCTGTGCCAACCACAATCCAGCCCGGGATTCGGTCCGCAACACCCGGTCTTCCGCATCGGCCCGCTTCAGGGTGTCATGCAGGGGAATGGCCAAAAGCCCGCCATCACCCACACCCGCACAATCCAGCAGACGGGTAATGGCAAGGCTTACCACACAGGGGCGAGCCGCATCGTGAACCAGAACAAAGTCCTCGGCGGCAACCTCGGCAGGTAACGCATCCAGACCCGCCCGTACCGAATCGGAACGCTCGGCACCGCCACTCACCGTACACACCGGCTTGTCATGGATCTGGGTCGGTACCGGCCATTCGTGGTCGTCCGGGGCCAGCACCACCAGCACACCCAAAATACGCGGATGCCCGGTCAACCGCTCCAGGGTATGCCACAACATCGGTTGACCGGCGATCAGCGCGTACTGTTTGGGTATTGCACCGCCAAAGCGGCGACTGCGGCCCGCCGCCGGCACCACGCACCAGGCACAGAGTTCCAGGTCAGTGACCATGAGCATTCTTGCTGTGCGGTTTGGGCGGTTCGACGACTTGATAGAAGGTCTCGCCAGGCTTGATCAAACCCAGTTCAGCCCGGGCCCGCCCTTCAATGGCCTGGTGGCCGCGCTTCAGATCCCTGACCTCAGCCTCCAGCAGACGGTTGCGCTGTTGCAAGCGGACATTCTGTACAGCCTGCCGGGTCACCTGGTTGCGTAGTGAATGCACTTCCCGCATACCGCCCTGTCCCCACCACAGGCGACCTTGCAGCAGTATCACCAAAACGATCAGGACGAGGGCAATCCAGCGCAACATGATTTTTTGCCAGCTCAGTGCGCAGACAATTGGCGAAACGTAGAACAGCCGACATAGCGGGCCTGGTCACCCAGCGCTTCCTCGATCCGCAACAATTGGTTGTATTTGCCGATGCGTTCACTGCGGCACAGCGAACCGGCCTTGATCTGTCCAACATTTGTAGCCACCGCCAGATCGGCAATTATGGTGTCTTCGGTCTCACCGGAACGATGCGAAATCACCGCTGCATAGCCGGCCTCCGCCGCCATATGGATGGTTGCCAGTGTTTCGCTGAGAGTACCGATCTGATTGGGCTTGATCAGGATGGCATTGGCGATTCCTTCTGCAATACCGGCTTTGAAAATCTCAGGATGGGTGACAAAGTTGTTATCGCCCACCAGTTGTACCCGTGAACCCAGTCTCATGGTCATCTGCCGCCAGCCATCCAAGTCGTCTTCAGCCATGCCGTCTTCGATGCTGAGTATCGGATACTGGGCCAGCCAATCATCGAAAAGCTCAATGAGCTGCTCGGCAGCGAGGCGTTTACCTTCACCCGCCAACTGGTACTTACCGGTCTCCAGAAACTCCGATGCTGCCACATCCAACCCCAACCAAATGTCCTCACCGGGGTGATAACCCGCTTTCAAAATAGCCTCGAGAATGATCTCCAAGGCTTCAACATTGGAACGCAGATCCGGGGCAAAGCCTCCTTCATCACCGACCAGGCCGGCCAAACCCTGACTGTGCAACACCGACTTGAGAGCGTGAAATACCTCGCTACCGGCACGTAGGGCCTCATGGAAACTGGTCAGGCCCGCCGGGATGATCATGAACTCCTGGATATCAACATTGTTATTGGCATGGATTCCACCGCTGATAATGTTCATCATCGGCACCGGGATCGACACCTCAGCACCCGCAGCCAGATAGGTCCACAAGCCCACACCACGTTGTTCCGCCATCGCCTGCGCGGCAGCCAGGGATACCCCGAGCAAGGCATTGGCACCGAGATTGGATTTATCACCTGAGCCATCCAGTTCGATCAGGCGCCGGTCCAGCCCGGCCTGATCGCTGGCATCAAACCCGCGCAGCGTAGCAGCCAGAATGGTGTTGACATTTTCGACCGCCTTGAGCACCCCCTTGCCCGCGTAGCGGGTCTTGTCCCCATCACGCAGTTCGACCGCCTCACGGCTGCCGGTGGATGCCCCGCTGGGGATCGCCGCCCGACCTTGAGAGCCATCGACCAGGGTGACGTCAACTTCGATGGTTGGATTGCCACATGAATCAAGGACTTCACGAGCATGCAGGCTGCGGATCTGGGTCATGATGAATCGGGGTGCTCAGGCAGTGAGGCGAGGACCACCTGTTCGCGTTCTCGCCATTGCCGACACCAAGGTCGGCGTGGGGACTCGGGGAGCATCAGTGGGCTGGGTAGAATTCATGGTTACACCTCCGGCAATGATACCTCGGGAAAGCCGCTGGCTTTAGTGATGCGATCCAGGTCACTCAGGGTCGCAAGCAGGGCTTCCATTTTTGCCAATGGCCAGGCATTGGGGCCATCGCTGAGTGCCTGCTCAGGGTCAGGGTGAGTTTCCATGAAGATTCCCGCCACTCCTACGGCTACGGCGGCACGGGCCAGCACCGGTACAAATTCACGCTGGCCCCCTGATGCCGTACCCTGCCCGCCCGGCAACTGCACCGAGTGAGTCGCATCGAACACCACCGGGCAACCGGTATTGCGCATGACCGCCAGCGAGCGCATATCGGAGACCAGATTGTTGTAGCCGAACGAAACTCCACGTTCACACACCAGCAATTGTTTATTACCCGTCGAGCGGGCTTTTTCAACCACGTGCTGCATATCCCACGGTGCCAGGAACTGGCCTTTCTTGATGTTCACTGGCCGCCCTGCGGCAGCAACATTACGGATGAAATCGGTCTGCCGACACAGAAAAGCCGGAGTCTGCAGCACATCGACAACCGCCGCCACTTCATCGAGAGGCGTGTATTCATGAACATCGGTCAGCACGGGGACGCCGATCTGGCGCTTGACCTCAGCCAGAATTTTGAGGCCCTGTTCGATACCCAGACCGCGATGCCCGGCGAGTGAGGTGCGATTGGCCTTATCAAACGAACTCTTGTAGATAAACGGTATACCCAGCCGGCGGGTAAGGGCCTGCAGTTCGCCGGCCGTATCCAGCGCCAACTGCCGGGATTCAATCACGCAGGGCCCGGCAATCAGGAACAAGGGTTGATCCAGACCGACCTCGAAACCGCACAGCTTCATGTCACGCCCTCGGCTTGTGCCAGCCGTGGCCCTTCGCGTAAGCGCCGGTATTCGCGAGCGGCCCGGATGAAACCGATAAACAGCGGCTGGCCATCCCGCGGGGTCGAGGTGAACTCGGGGTGAAATTGGCAGGCCAGAAACCAGGGATGCACGCTACGCGGCAACTCGATGATCTCCACCAGCAGATCGTCCATGGACTTGCCGGCAATCACCAGGCCAAGATCCTCGAACTGCTGTCGGTAGCGATTGTTGAATTCGTAACGGTGCCGATGCCGCTCCCGGATGACATCCTCGGCATACAGCGTATGCGCCAGCGTGCCGGGTTTGAGCCGGCATTCCTGCGCCCCCAGGCGCATGGTACCTCCAAGATCGGACTCGGCACTGCGTTGTTCGACCTCGCCGGCATGAGTGGTCCATTCGGTGACCAGGGCAATCACTGGATGATCGGTACGTGGATCGTTCTCGCTGGAGTCGGCCCCAGGTAGATTCGCAACATGCCGGGCAAAATCAACCACCGCGGCATGCATGCCGTAGCAGATACCGAAATAGGGGACGC
>QILI01000006.1 GCA_003233305.1 Mizugakiibacter sp. | reverse complement strand
GTTCGTGGCCATCGACCGCGCCACCCGCTGCCTGCCTGCCGCAGGCAGGGGTGTACCTGCGCATCTATGCCGACCAGAGTGAAGTCAGCAGTACTGATTTCCTGCGCCGCCTCAAGCGCACCGCCCCCATGAAGATCGAAAAGATGCTGACCGACAACGGCAGTCCGTTCACCGACCGTTTTACCAGCAAGAACAAGACTCCTTCAGGTCACCACGCCTTCGACCGCGAGTGCGCCTTGCTCGGCATCGAACATCGTCTGACCCAGCCACGTCATCCGCAGACCAACGGCATGGTCGAACGCTTTAACGGGCGCATCAGCGACATTCTCGCCACCACCCGTTTTCGTTCTCGTGACGATCTACAAACCACGCTGGAGCGCTATGAGAAGCTCTACAACGAACACTTGCCACAACGAGCACTCGGTCATATAACGCCCTTGCAAGCAATCCGTACCTGGCGCAAAGATCAACCTGAACTCTTGGTTAGACGTCCAAATAATCAGACGGAACTGGACACTTAACCGCTGCGTACTGCTGGTACCATATATTGAACGGAACGTGCCCGCGCACAGTACCTTGGCATTGCGCCCACGTGCGGTATCAGCACGTCCAATCCAGCCTTGTAAGGGGCTTTGACACGGTTCGTTCATCGCCCGTGGTCTGCCCAGCGACGTTGTAGGTCTGGACTTCGGCCGATTGCAGCCAGCCGCCGAGATAAACCGGGGTCTTGGGCGCATCCGGGGTGGCGTAATACACCACATCCCCGCTGGCAAAGTAGGTGTTGCTCTCCCGTAGATGCCCATCGGCATCGTAGGTCTCTCACATCTGCACACCTTGATCGCTCTGCCCGGCGCTCAGATCGATCAAATACCACGTGGTAGTACGTTGCCATCGCAGGTCATAGCTAAGGCGCTGGGCATACAGATCAATCGTGGTCGTGGTCTGCAGCGTCTCCACGCTGACCACATTGCCAGCAGCATCGTAGCTGTTTTTAAAGCCCACTACCGTGTTTAACTACGGTCAAACCGTATTGATATTTTACGTGTTTTCCATACCTCAAGGCGTTTACTTCAACGCTGGTAATATTTCGTGGATCCAAAAGATCAAAAAACGGTCCTCGATTTTTCATCCACCTCGCTACGACTCTCAAAGCCCGACAAGCTCCTAGAGTTTTCCTTCTGATGATGGTGCCAGCAGATGCCGGATAAACGGTACGGTAATCCGCCGTTGCTCAGCCAGCGCGGCATGATCGATGCGCTCAAGCAAAGCCATGAGCGTACCCAGATCACGAACATGATGATGGAACAGCCAGTCCAGTACTGAATCATCCAGCTCCAGTCCCCGAATGGCGGCCTGGCGGCGCAGTACCTCACGTCGCGCGGTATCGTCGAGAAGCTGCAGCCTGGCTTGTGTGCAGCTGCGCAAACGCGAACGCAGATCCGGCAGTTGAGCTGCCATGGGCGCTTGTAGGGAGGCCATCAGCAGGGTGTCTCCTGCCGCCCGACAGGTATTGTATAGATCAAACAGGGCATGTTCGGCCGGGCCATCACCGAACAAGACATCCAGATCATCAAGGGCTAATAGCTTGGCACCGGTAAAACTACGCAGGCGTTCCAAGGGCTGGTCACGCAGACCTCGTAAAGGGATATATTGAGCCGTCTGCCCCTGGTCCATGGCCTGGCGACAGGCCGCCATCAATAAATGTGTGCGGCCGCTCCCGGAGGGACCCTGAAGGAATACCCATGGCCCCGCGGGCTGCGTCGTACTGCGTACCAGATTGAGGGCCGCAGCATTGGCCGCACCGGCATGAAAATATTCAAAACGCTGTCGCGCCGGCCACTGTAGATCGAGCGGTATCTGCTGCATGTCATGGCTTCGGACAATCAGAATCGACGTCTGTAGGGTCGTCTACTTCCCCGGAATGCGCTGTGTACAGCTGACTACCCACATAGCGGGTATGGGCAAAACGCAGCAGCACCGTGGTGACGGCCGCGACAGGCAAGGCCAGCAGTACCCCAAAAAAGCCGAACAACTGACCGCCTGCCAGCACGGCAAACATCACCGCCACCGGGTGCAAACCGATCTTGTCACCCACCAGCTTGGGCACCAGAAAATACCCCTCCAGTGCCTGGCCAACAGCAAATACCCCCAACACCAGCAGAATATGCGACCAGTCACCGTACTGGGCGAAAACGGCGATCAGACTTGCCGCCAATCCGGTGATAACACCAAGATAGGGAACGAAACTCACCAGCCCGGCGATGATGCCGATTAACGGCCCCAGGGTCAGACCAGCAACCAAACTCAGTGCCAGTGCGTAAAACAGGCCCAGAGCCAGCATCACAACAACCTGACCCTTGATGAACGAACCGAGTACGCTATCGCAATCCTGAATCAAGCGAATGATCGTCGGCTCGTACTGCCTGGGCAACAGCTCGCGTATACGTTTTACTATGGTGCCCCAGTCGCGCAACAGATAGAACGTAACCACCGGGATCAATACCAGATTAACCAGCCACTCGATAAGCACCAGGCTGGATCGGGAAATATGCCCAAGCAATGCCGCCGCCAAACCGCCGGCCTGCTGCCAATGTTGACGGACCAGATCAACCAGGTGCTGCGGATCGAAAGCCTGCGACGACAGATGCAGATGCTCTTGCAACCAGGGTGCCGCGGTGCTCTGAAACCAGGTTACCGCCATTGGTAACGCGGCGATTGCTCGTGAAATCTGCCGTTCGATCAACGGGATCAGGATAGCTATCAGCACCAGCACTCCGATACTCAGCAGGCTGAACACGATGGTTACAGCCAGGGTTCGGCCCAAGCCGAAACGTTCGAGCCGATCAGCTAGTGGATTGGCAATATAAGCTAGAAAAGCCGCAATCAGAAACGGCATCAGTGCGGGGGCCAGCAGCCAGAGCACGAAACCGAGAGCCAGCACCAGAAGGGCCATCTGCACGCGCTGCCAGGCATCAGATCCCATGGTTTCTCCTCCGTATCCGTAAGTCACGACGCGCTCGCCAACCCCAGCGTAAGATGTAATCCACCCCACTGGCTATCGTCAATGCAGCCACCGCCCAATCCGGGCCGATGAGGGTCAAAGGTCGCTGTGTCGCAAGCAGTGCCAACACCACCAGCACGTACAAAATCTGTGCTGTGGTGTTGAGCTTCGACAGCATGCTCGGCTGCACATGCAACACGCCTATTTTCCATCGCCAGAGCAGAACACCCCCGACAATCAAGACATCGCGAGCCAACACAATCAGGGTCAATGCCAGCGGTACCGCACCCACCCAGCTCAGAGCAATAAAGCACCCAATCAACAGAAATTTATCTGCGAGCGGGTCGAGGATAGCCCCAAGCCGGCTTTGCCAGTGAAAGCGCCTCGCCAGAAAGCCATCCAAGGCATCGGAAGCACCGGCCAGGATAGCCAGAATCAAACCACTGGAAAAATGTCCCCAGGCCACCGTAAAGGCGATAGGCAAGGCCAGCAATAAGCGGGCTACCGTCAGGATATTGGGCAGGTGTCGCCATCGCGATACGACGCTGGACTCAGCCATCCGTCTGCCTCACCTTACCCAGTGAAGGGCCAATTCGGAACCGAGATGAGTCGGGGCTATGACCAAATGGCCACTGGCAGCAAGATCATCGGTGATCACCGTCAGCGGGGCGTCCAGTCCCAGCGATAGCTGCAATCCGTTAGCTTGGGCTTGTTGTGGCTGTACAGAGAGAATTCTCGGATCACTGCGCAACAAAGACATCAGGCGGACATAATCGACCGCACTCTGCAATCCCGAAACCCACAGACTGCCTGTTACCCCCACCGCCCCCGCACCTGGGGTGGCTGCAAAGCGCTGCAGCAGCTGGTTTGCCGCCTGCATGGCCCCCGCCTGAATCATGTCGGTCGCGGTCACCCCCTGCCCCTGCCATGTCACAACCTGGCCACCGATCACCAGCGTCCAGATCGCCTGCCCACTCTGTACAGTACCGATCAAAGCCAGCCCGGTACGGTAGTCTTTGGCCAAGGTATCCAGAGCCTGCGGATCACCGTGTATCAAAGCACTTGGATTGGGGGTTACCGATCTTGGCAACACAAATTGAAGGCCCCGGGCAGCTCCTGCAGATTTCAAGGCTGCAGCAGCAGCACGTCCTAGCAGCTGACCATTCACACTGATAATGGCCAGTACCGGCGGTCGCGGGCCTGGCCAGATGGATAAACCCAAAGCGCGGGCCAAGCCACTCACCGCGCTGGCATCGAAACGTACCCGCAAGCGATAGTGCTGATCCCCCCCCCCAAGATAACTGTAATCTTTCACTAGCGTAGAGGGTGGCGGAAGCTCGGAGGCAAGCGCCTGCAGATCTGCAGAGGTCTGACTGGACAGACGCGCCAACACCACGTACAGCGCCTGGGTGAAGGCCTGATCGCGGGCCTTAGCGCCGGCGCTAGCGACGGGTACCACGGTGCGATACAAATCGTTTGCCGAGCGTACCGTAACGGCCTGAGCACGGACTTGAAAGATAATCAGTGGCAAAACCAGCCAGACACTGAAATAAGTGAGTAATTTGCGCATGTAAGGCCCGTCCTGAACCCGTGCAGTCTGCCCAATCTAGTGGGTCACGTCCATATGTTGATCGCAAACATGGCCATGCGGCTTGCTATCATGGACCTTTCCCATGCGCTGCGATGAATCCTCATGAGTACCGAATCCGAGCGTCTTTCCTACCGTGCCGCCGGCGTGGATATCGATGCCGGCAATGCTTTGGTCGAACGAATTAAGCCACTCGTAGCCCGGACCCGGCGCCCCGGCGTTCTGGGTGGACTCGGTGGCTTTGGCGGCCTGTTCGAACTGGGCGGACGCTATCAGAACCCGGTACTGGTATCCGGTACCGACGGGGTAGGCACCAAGCTGCGTCTGGCTCAGCAGCTCGGCAGACATGAGGGTATTGGTACCGACCTGGTCGCCATGTGTGTGAATGATGTGCTGGTACAGGGTGCTGAGCCACTATTTTTTCTCGATTATTTCGCGACCGGCAAACTTGACGTGGATATTGCCGAAACCGTCATAGGTGGAATCGCCCACGGTTGCGAGCTGGCCGGATGCGCGTTGATCGGTGGGGAGACGGCCGAGATGCCCGATATGTATCCTGCGGGTGACTACGATCTGGCCGGTTTCTGCGTTGGCGCAGTAGAAAAGACGGCACTGATCGATGGCCGCCGGGTACAGGCAGGTGACCGCATCATCGGCATCGCCTCATCCGGCCCGCATGCCAACGGCTTTTCCCTGATCCGTAAGATTCTCGAACGCAGTGGAGCACCCTGGAACCTGGATCTGGGGGGACAAAGTCTGGCCGATGCACTGATCGAACCCACCCGCATCTACGTCCGACCGATACTGGATTTGCTCACCGAACACCGCCCGCACGCCATGGCCCATATTACCGGTGGCGGCCTACTGGAGAACATTATCCGGGTGGTTCCAGAGAACCTCGGCATCACCCTCGACAGCGCTGCCTGGCCACTGCCACCGGTGTTCACCTGGCTGCAAGAAGCCGGCAAGCTCGATCGTCATGAACTTTGGCACACCTTCAACTGCGGCATCGGTTTTTGTTTGCTGGTTGCTGCAGACTCGGTAGCGACCCTATCGACTTGGCTGGAACACCGGTCGCTGCCCCATTGGGTGATTGGTGAAGTGCAACAACAACGCCCGCATGGGCGAGTCCGGATTGACGGTTAACATGACCATGGCACAGCCTGGCAGGCGTATCGCCATACTCGCATCCGGTCGCGGCAGCAATGCCCTGAGCTTGATCGAGGCCTGCCGTGCGGGCCGGATCAACGGTGAGGTGGTACTGCTTGCCAGCAACCGACCCACCGCCCCGGCGCTGGAGCTTGCGCGCGCTGCGGGCATCGCCACGCTGGCCGAAGACAGCCGCGGGCGCCCCGATCGCCGGGCCTGGGATCTTGCCTTCCTGGACCGCGTGGCCGCCAGCCACCCCGATTTGCTCGTGCTGGCCGGTTTCATGCGTCGTCTGCATGCGGATGCGGTGGCTCCCTGGTATGGCCGCATGATCAATATCCACCCTTCCCTGCTGCCGGCCTATCCAGGGCTTGATACCCATCGCCGGGTACTGGCCGCAGGCGATCACCAGCACGGTGCCAGCGTGCATTTTGTGAGTGCCGAGCTCGATGCGGGACCGGTGTTTGCACAATGCCGGATCCAGATCTGCAAGGACGATACTGCCGACAGCCTGGCACGACGCCTGTTACCCCACGAGCACCGCTTGCTGATTGCCAGTGTGGCCCACTTCATGCACGGTGATATCCACCTGGATGGCAGTAGCGTGCTCTTTCGAGGCCAGCCCCTCACTGCACCCCTGGCAATCGACTGAGCCGGGTGTTACGAAAGGAGGGCATGATTCAGTTTCAATCCGGCAAACTACCCCCGTTGTGCTCAGAGATCCCACCATGCTTGCCTCGCATCATCATCGTCTGCTGCCATTCCTAACCGGACTGCTGATCCTGCTGCTCAGCGCACCAGCTATGGCGGTTACCCTGCAACCATTCCAGGTGGAATATCAACTGTCGCGCAACGGCGATGTACTGGGCCAGGCCACCCTGAGCCTGAGCCGCGATCAGCAAGGCAATTACACGTACCGCAACCGCAGCCGTGGCAACAATGGGCTGGCTGCGCTGCTCAGATTGAAAATTGACGAGACCTCCCGCTTTCAATGGACGGGAGCCAAGGCGCATGATCTCGGTTATCAATACCGGCTACGTAGTTTGTTCAAGAACAAGCAACGCCAGATCCGTTTTGACTGGAACAAACATCTTGTCCAGGTGAACGAGTCAGGGCAAACCCAGAAATTTCCAACCCGGCCCGGGGTCGTGGATCGTAACCTCAGCGTGTTGCTGCTCGGCTACGCCGTGGCCACGGGGCAGCGTGGTGATCTCACCATCCCGGTCGCTATGCGTGACCGGGTATCGATGCAGCGTTACCGCATCAGCCCATCTCCACAACGCATCAGCACCCCTGCCGGCAACTTTGATGCCTACGAAGTACAGCGCAGCAACGCCGATAACGGTATCCGCGCCTGGTTTGCGCCACCGTTGCTGGCACCGGTACGGATGATCCAGCATTCCGGCAAGAACGATACCATCGAGCTGCAATTGCTACGGCGACCGTAACGGTTATCCGTTCGGCTCAAGGGAATCTCTCACAACCGTCACGAACGGGCCGAGTGCAAGAAGTCGCGGAGTGAGCGACGAGACATATCAAGGTGATAGGCGAGGAGCGAACGAGCACACGACACCGCAAGCGGCTCGCACAGTAGGTTTTTAGAGGTTCCCTCAGGATGGTAGTCGACGAATATGCGCGCCGAGCCCGGACAACTTCTCCTCAATACACTCGTAGCCGCGGTCGATGTGATAGACCCGGTCCACGATGGTGTCACCTCGGGCAACCAGCCCGGCCAGAACCAGAGAGGCCGAGGCCCGCAAGTCGGTCGCCATGACCGGGGCCCCGCTCATGTGTTCAATACCTTTGACCACCACCGAATTGCCTTCAAGGCGGATATCCGCACCAAGTCGGTGCAACTCATGGACATGCATGAAGCGATTTTCGAAGACCGTCTCCGTGACCACTCCCACTCCCTCGGCGATGCAATTGAGTGCAGTGAACTGGGCCTGCATATCAGTCGGAAAAGCCGGGAACGGTGCCGTCGTGACATTGACGGCCCGCGGCCGCCGACCGTGCATATCCAGACTGATCCAGTCAACACCGATATTGATCTCGGCTCCGGCTTCTTCAAGCTTGACCAGCACCGTATCCAGGGTATCGGGACGGGCCCGCTTGACCAAAACCTTGCCACTACTGATGGCCCCCGCCAACAGGTAGGTCCCGGTCTCGATACGATCGGGAAGCACGTTATAGTCTGCGCCATGCAGACGCTCAACACCTTCAATAATCAGGGTCGAGCTACCGGCCCCCTCGATTTTTGCCCCCATCGCATTCAGACAATTGGCCAGATCGACAACTTCGGGCTCTTGCGCAGCATTTTCAATAACTGTGGTGCCCAGGGCCAGCGTCGCTGCCATCATAATATTTTCCGTACCGGTAACGGTCACCACATCCATGGCAATACGAGCACCACGCAGGCGGGAAGCTTGGGCGTGGATATATCCGCCCTCAACTGTCACCTCGGCACCGAGCGCCTCCAGACCACGCAGATGCTGATCCACCGGACGCGAGCCGATCGCGCAGCCACCAGGTAATGACACTTCAGCCTGACCGTACCGCGCCACCAGTGGCCCCAATACCAGAATCGAAGCACGCATCGTCTTGACCAGTTCGTAGGGGGCGAAGAACCGGTCGGCCTTACTCGAATCAACGTGAATCCGCATATGCTCGTCCACCACCAGTTCCACCCCCATCTGGCCGAGCAGCTCCATGGTTGTGGTGACGTCGTGCAGATGCGGCACATTGCCAATGGACACCGGCTCATCGGCCAGCAAGGTGGCAGCGAGGATAGGCAATACAGCATTCTTGGCGCCGGAAATCCACACTTCCCCCTGCAGTGGGTCACCACCCTGAATAACGATTCTGGCCATGAATAGAAGGTACTCCGGGTATCAGCTAAGCAACGGTATATCAGCTCACAGAGCTGCGGCGGTCCGCTTCGGCAGGTGTCAAAGTCTGTAGACTCAGGGCGTGAATAGCCGTACCCATGTGCTCACCTAGTGTTGCATATACCAAGCGATGCCGGGCCAGAGTCATTTTGTTCTCAAAGGCCTCACAGACCACCAGCGCCTCAAAATGCACGCCATCACTACCCCTGACTTCCACATGGGCGCCAGGCAGGCCGGATTCGATTAGAGACTGAATTTCAGAAATTTGCATGCAGAGTTATACCCGGCACATGTGCAACCAGGCTCGATAAGCATAGAATGCGAAGTCACCATAGTAACGGATTCGCCCTGATTGCGGCGGATTTCCAACGACATTATGAGTTCTCCCGCTGCCCGACCCACAACACGTAGTTCTACCTACACGGCCGAGACTCTGGTCGAGAGCGCCCGCCGCGTGATTGGTATCGAAGCCAATGCCATCCATTCACTGGGTTCCCGTATTGACGCGACCTTCGTCGCGGCCTGCCGGACCATGCTTGCCTGCCGTGGCCGCGTAGTGGTCAGTGGGATGGGTAAGTCCGGGCATGTTGCCCGTAAAATTGCCGCCACCCTGGCCTCTACCGGTACTCCGGCATTTTTTGTACATCCTGGCGAAGCCAGCCATGGCGATCTGGGCATGATTACTCATGATGATGTGCTGCTGGCCCTGTCCAACTCGGGTGAAACCGCCGAACTGTTGATGATTCTACCGTTCATCAAGCGGCAAGGTATACCACTGCTCGCCATGACCGGACACAAACAGTCCTCTCTAGCGCGTCAAAGCGATGTCCACGTAGATGTAAATGTCCCGGCCGAAGCCTGCCCGCTGGGGCTGGCCCCGACCACCAGCACCACCGCTGCGCTGGTCATGGGAGATGCCCTGGCCATTGCCTTATTGGAAGCCCGTGGCTTTACCGCCGAGGATTTTGCCTTTTCTCATCCCGCCGGCAACCTCGGGCGGCGCCTGTTGCTGCGCATTGAGGACCTTATGCACTACGACGACAAGGTTCCCGCAGTCATGGCTCAGGCCAGCCTGGCTGAGACCCTGGTCGAAATGAGCTCCAAGGGCCTTGGCATGACCGCCATCGTCGATGCCAATAAACAGTTGCTCGGGGTATTCACCGATGGGGATCTACGCCGCGCACTGGATGACCTCAGCGTGGATCTGCGCGCCACCCATGTCGCTACATTAATGAACCAGTCACCCAAGACCATTACCCCCGGGAGGCTGGCTGCGGAAGCGGCACGACTCATGGAAAACCACAAGATTCACGGTTTACTGGTGGTGGATGATAACGGTCGCCTAGTAGGTGCGCTGAACATTCATGATCTGTTGCGCGCCGGCGTGGTCTAGTAAACCGCTATGAGTTATCTGCTGTATCCCGATCTTCCGGACGTGGTGCGTGACCGTGCCCAACGAGTGCGCCTGGCGGCCTTCGATGTGGATGGAACCCTGACCGACGGACACCTGCTGTATACCGAAGACGGGCATGAGATCAAAGCCTTCCACGCCCATGATGGATTGGGTCTGAAGCGGCTCAGACACTACGGCATTGAGGTGGCCATCATCACCGCCCGGGTCAGCCATACCCTGGCACTTCGCGCTGAGGAACTGGGTATCACCCACCTTTACCAGGGCCGTGATGAAAAACGCAGTTGCCTGGCTGATATCGCCGCAGCACTGCACTTGTCCCTAGAAGAATGCGCCATGATCGGCGATGACCTCCCCGACCTTGCAGCCATGCATGCCGCCGGATTTGCAGTCGCAGTCGCCAACGCCCATCCATGGGTAAAAACCGCAGCACATTGGCATACGACTCGGTGCGGAGGTAACGGTGCCGCCCGTGAGGTCTGTGACCTGCTACTGGAAGTACAGGGCTTTTCCAAAGTTGAACGAGACTATTGGTACTGATGTCCAAACGTATGCTCTCCATAATCGTTATTCTGGCTGCCGTGGCAGGTGCCAGCCAGTTTCTGGTCTGGTGGCTGAAGCCCGATGCGGTACCGGCAAGCTTCGCCGGTCCCCCACGCTCCAGCTACACGCTGCATGATTTTTCCCTCACCGTACTCGGCATCAATGGGCGACCCAGTCTGATTCTAAAAGCGCCGCAACTGGATCGGCGTAATAGCGATGCTTCACTGTTTATCGATCAGCCACGGTTTGTTCTGCCACAGTCCCAGGGCCCAGCCTGGAAAGGTACTGCACAATATGGCTGGGTCAACGCAGCAGGTACTGAAATCCGCCTGAACGGCAAGGTACGGATGCACCAGGCAGCCACCAAGAGGGGCTCCGAAACCCGTATCGATACCGCCAACGTCACTGCTTGGCCGCAACAACACCTGATGCGGAGCGCAGCAGCAACGGTAATCCGTCAACCAGGCGTTACACTTCGCGGTATCGGCTTTGTCGCCAACTCTGCTACCCACACTATGGAGCTACTGGCCCATGTCCACGGTCTCTACCAAACATCACCCCACAACACGCGCTGAGCTGCTGCTGGCCTTGCTGCTGGTCTTGCTGCCGCTGAGCTCGGTCCAGGCCCTGCAAAGCGACCGTAATCAACCCCTGTACGTCAATTCGAACAGTTTTAAAGCTGAGCAAAATAATCACATTGCCCATCTGTTTGGTAACGTACAAATCCGGCAGGGCAGTCTGAACGGAACCGCCGACAAGGCTGTGACCTACATGAACCAGCGTGGGCACATTATCCGCATCGTCCTTAACGGCACTCCCGCCCACCTGAGCCAGAAACTCGACAACGGCAGCACCATGCAGGCCAGCGCTACGACAATCGATTACGATGTCAGCCACGACACCGCCACACTGACTGGCCATGCAATCGTGATCCAGCCGGGTCAAGGCCGTTTCGAAGGCTATCGACTGGTCTACAACACCCAAACCGGGGAAATCACTGGCAACAGCGACGGCAAAGGCCGGGTTCATCTAATTTTCCAGGCTAAAAGTACCAAAAAGTCCGTTCCGACTGCCCTGGCCAAGCCAACGAGCACCCATCCGGCTCCCACCGGCACGGTACACAGCAGCGGTGGCAGCCACTGAAATGCTCTGTGCTTCCGGATTAAAAAAACACTATCGTGGGCGTGAGGTAGTCAGCAATTTTGCTTTTGCAGTTCGTGAGGGTGAGGTAGCCGGTCTGCTTGGACCCAACGGAGCGGGTAAAACCACCTGTTTCTACATGGTGGTGGGTCTGATTCAAGCCGATGCCGGACGTATCCTGCTCGATGATATCGACATCACCGGCAAGCCCATGCATATTCGGGCCCGTCTCGGTATTGGCTATCTGCCGCAAGAACCCTCAGTATTTCGACGCCTGAATGTGGCCGAGAACATTCTGGCCGTACTTGAGCTGCGCAAAGGACTTGATGCCCGTCAGCGCCAACAGGAACTGGCCGACCTGCTTGATGAACTGAAGATCAGTCACCTCGCCGCCCAAAAGGGCCAAAGCCTGTCAGGCGGCGAACGGCGGCGCGTAGAAATTGCCCGTGCCCTTGCCGCTCGCCCCCGCTACATCCTGCTTGATGAACCGTTTGCCGGAGTCGACCCGATATCGGTTGGGGAGATCCAGCGCATTGTGCGGCACCTCAAGGAGCGCGGTATCGGAGTACTGATTACCGACCACAATGTACGGGAGACCCTCGGCATCTGCGATCATGCCTACATCCTCAATGAAGGTTCTGTTTTAGCTAAGGGTTCACCTCAGCATATTCTTGCCGATGAAAAGGTTCGTTCTGTCTATCTTGGAAGCGAATTCCGGCTGTAAGAGACCTGCAACAGGCCGCCGGATTTGCTCCTAGACTGGCAAGATCCCACCCGCACAGGCTAGGATGAAAGCTGGCCCCTTGATGCATGAAATATGAAACCCGGACTGCAGCTGCATCTGAATCAACAGCTCGTCCTGACGCCACAGTTGCAACAGGCTATCCGCTTGCTACAACTGTCGCATATGGATTTGGTGGTTGAGTTGCGCCAGATCGCGGAGGCCAATCCCCTGATCGAACTCGAAAACGACCTCGATCCGGAAGATTCCAATGGGGAAGAGCAACTCGAAGCGGAACCGGAACCGGCCGAAGAAATCAATTCACTTGATGATCTCGGAGAACGATTCGAGGATGATCTGGATTTCAGCCGGGGCTCGGGGTCGGGATCCAGTCATCCGGATGAGGATAGTGTGGAATCGCAAGATGCAGCTCCACAAGGAGCGTGGGAACATCTGCTCTGGCAGATCAACCTGCTGCGGCTGTCACCACGCGACCGGCAAATTGCCGAAGCCATCATCGATGCTCTGGATGAAGACGGTTATCTTCATGAAGGTATCGACCCCGTTCTGGCCGCCCTGACAGAGTTTTCTCCAGACCCTGAAGAGGTTGAGGCCGTTCGACACCGTCTGCAACAACTCGATCCCATCGGCATCGCCAGTCTGAATCTGTGCGACTGTCTGTGCGCCCAGTTGTTGGCCATGCCAGAAGACACTCCTCAGCGGCTGTTGGCGCAACGCATTGTCAGCACTAATATCGAGGCCCTGGCAAAACGTGACTATGCGCGTCTGGCGCGCCAGCTGCAGGTCGATCGCGAAGCTATTGCCCTGGCCGCAGCACTGATTCGGACCCTGGACCCCAAACCTGGCGGGTGTCTGGCCGCCGTACCGACCGAATACGTACAGCCGGATGCCTATGTACGCCGTGTCAAGGGCCGCTGGTGCATACGTCTATCATCTGCCAACCGCCCCAAAGTCGGCCTTAACCAGCATTACTGCTCACTGATTGCCAAGGCCAGTCGCAATGATGCGAGTTATTTGAAAGGTCAGTTGCAAGAGGCGCGATGGCTGTTGAAAAGCCTGGATGCCCGCGCCAACACCCTGCAGCGTGTAGCTGAAACCATTGTCCGCCAACAGAGTGCCTTTCTGGACTTCGGGCCGGAGGCCATGCGTCCACTGGTACTCCGTGAAATCGCGGAAGAGCTCGGTATGCACGAGTCGACCATATCCCGGGTGACCACCCGCAAGTACCTGCACACGCCTCGCGGAACCTTTGAATTCAAATATTTTTTCTCCAGCGGGGTATCGACCGAGGACGGTGGCTCCGCCTCGGCCACCGCTGTACAGGCATTGATTCGCAAGCTGGTATCCGAAGAAGACCCCCACCGGCCCCTTTCAGATCAGGCTATCGCCAGAGAACTGGGGCAGCTTGGCATTCGTGTGGCACGACGTACCGTTGCCAAATATCGGGAGGCACTACGCATTCTTTGTTCAAATGAACGACAACGAGCACGTTGAAGCTCAAGGAGGTGTCCTCATATTTACTATGGCATCCGTCAACCCATACGGCTCTGCCCGCGAGTCCGCCAGGAATCGCACCCCAACCCTTACGATATGCCGGAGAACACTTATGCAAATCCAGATCAGCGGTCACCAGATGGAAATCACCCAGGCCCTGCGCGATCACGTCAATACGCGCCTGGTCAAGTTGGACAAGTACTTCGACGGTGTCACCTCGCTGAGCGTAGTCCTATCGGTTGAAAAACTCATCCACAAGGCCGAGGCCAATCTGGCCGTTGCCGGTAAAACCCTGCATGCCGAGGCTGCCGATAGTGATATGTATGCGTCGGTCGACCTGCTGCTTGACAAGCTCGTTGCCCAACTACGCAAACACAAAGAACGTCTTACCAACCATCGCCGCGAGCAAGCCCGTGAAGCTCGCACTGGCTGAAAACCTGGCCGGATCGGCCTCCATATAGAAAAAATTGTGCCCGCCTCATCGTTGGCGGGCACATTTCCCAGCCCGGGTTGCCCTCACAAATGCTCACCCAAGTGGCAACTACTGGCACAATGGCGTGGTATCAGGATCTTCCGGAATCAGGATGGACCGCATTACCGCCCGCCAACTTTTTGAAACCATCCAGGATCGACTGGCCCTACGCTGGCCAGTCGGCGTCGCCGGCGAATCCCGTATTCTGACGGCATCAGGGGGGCCATCACGCCGTCCCTCGATGGTTGGCTACCTCAACACGATCTATCCCAATCGTATTCAAATCATCGGTTCTGAAGAACTGGCCTATCTGGATGGACTGGAGGCCAGGCAGCGCTGGGAAACCATCCAGAAAATTCTCAGCCACGATCCGTTCGCTATCATTGTGACCCAAGGCCAGAACGTACCGAGTGACCTGCTGGAGGCAGCTGAGGAAACCTCCTCACCGCTGTGGATCAGCGCTCGTCGTGGACATGAAATCCTCACCTGGTTGCAGTACTACCTGACTCGCGCCCTGGCCCGCCGGATCACCATCCATGGGGTGTTTCTCGAGGTATACTCAATCGGCGTACTGGTCACCGGGGCCCCCGCCACAGGGAAGAGTGAACTGGCCCTGGATCTGGTCAACCGTGGCCATCGGTTAGTTGCCGACGATGCCCCCGAATTCACCCTGGTCGCACCGGATATCGTGGACGGTACCTGTCCCGAGCTGTTACGCGATCTGCTTGAAGTACGTGGTTTGGGGGTACTCAATGTTCGTGAAATGTTTGATCATACGGCAGTAAAAGATTCCAAATACCTGCGTCTAATACTCGATTTGAAACCGCTGGAGGCGATCTCCGATAAGGATGGCCTGCTGCGCTTGACCGGCATCACCGGATATCGCACCGTCCTGGATGTAGCAATGCCGGTTATCACCATTCCAGTCGCCCCGGGGCGTAATCTTGCGGTATTGGCCGAGGCGGCCGTACGCAGTCACATATTGAAGAGCAAGGGTATCGATCCAGCACAGGCGTTCATGGACAGACAGGCCCATCAACTGCAAAAACTACCCCCATGGTGAAGCAATGAAAGGTACTGAATCCACTCATCTGGTCGTGTTGTCAGGACTGTCCGGCGGCGGTAAAACGATTGCCCTGCGAACCTTCGAGGATCTGGGCTATTACTGCGTAGACAACCTCCCTGCAGAACTGATGCCGGCACTGGTCCAGACCCTCACTGGGGACCCCCAAGGACCACGGCGTATCGCCCTGGGTGTGGATATCCGCAACCGTGGTGGCGAGATGGAGCGTATCCCCGGGATACTGGCCGCCCTGGCTGGTGCGGGGACCCCTGCTGAATTGATTTTCCTGGGTGCCTGTGACGAAGTACTGCTGAAACGTTACTCGGATACCCGGCGGCGCCATCCATTATCCATTCTTGGCCTGTCCCTGTCCGGGGCCATCGCCCACGAACGTACCTTGCTCAAACCGCTCAGCAACATTGCCGATCGCCAACTCGATACCAGCACGATGAACGTACATCAGCTGCGTGGGTGGATCGCTACCGAATATGGCATCCGTGGTGAAGGACTGACGCTGATGTTTGAATCATTCGCTTTCCGTAGGGGGTTGCCAGCGGATGCCGACTTCGTCTTTGACGCCCGGTGTCTACCCAACCCACACTGGGACCCCGCTCTGCGCCCGTTATCTGGCAAGGACCACGCGGTACGTACCTATCTACAGTCCCAACCCCTGGCTGGACGCTACCTCGATGATTTACGCACACTTCTGGAGACTTGGCTGCCACACTTTGTCCATGCTGATCGCAGCTATGTCACGGTCAGTATCGGTTGTACGGGTGGGCGTCATCGTTCGGTCTATCTGGTCGAAAGACTTGCTGAACACTTTCGACCGTTGTATCCACAAGTTCTCTGTTTTCACCGCGAGCTGGAATGAGTCATGAGCGTTGGTGTACTTCTGGTTACCCATGAAAAGATCGGGGCGGCCTTGATTGAGGCGGCTCGGCACGTCCTCACCCGTTTGCCGCTGCATGTCGAATCCGTTGAAATAGGTGCCGATACCGACCCCGAAACAGCCTTGCTCAATACCGCAAATCTTGGTCGCCGACTCGAACAAAGCGATGGGATTCTGGTCTTGACCGACTTGTTCGGAGCTACCCCCTGTAACGTGGCGCTGCGCCTGCACAAGGCAGGATTGAACACCCGCTGCGTATCCGGACTGAACCTGCCCATGTTGTTACGGGTACTCAACTACGCTGAACGGCCCTTATCAGAATTGGCAGAGATTGCGGTCTGCGGCGGACGCGACGGGGTACGGGTTGACCGATGAACACCTTCCCTTGGCTTAGTATCCAGACCACAACCAGCATGACGTCGATAGCTAACCGCTCACCCCGGCAAAGAAGCATCATGCGATGCTGCCAAGCGGATACACCATGCGCCCTTCACTCCCGGCCAATATAGCTCCCCGGAAACGACATGCCAAAACAGGATATTACCGTCAGCAACCGCCTTGGCTTACATGCCCGCGCCGCCGCTAAACTGGTCCAACGGGTACAGGGATTTGATGCCGAGGTATGGCTTTGCGCCAAAGGCCGTGAAGTCAATGCCAAGAGCATCATGGGCGTGATGATGCTGGCGGCAAGTCTTGGCAGTCTCCTGACGGTGCGTACTGAAGGACAACAAGCCGAGGCGGCCTTGGCCGCTGTTATCAACCTGTTCCAGAACAAGTTTGACGAGACCGAATAAGACCCACTTCTATAAGGGAAAAGAAGGCAATGAGACAAACGCTCCACGGCCACAACGCCGCCCCGGGTATGGCCTTTGGTCGGGTACGCATGGTGGAGCCCCGACGTTTTCACCCGGATAAGCGGCCCCTCGAAGCCGGCGCCACGGCAACTGAAATCAAGCGGCTTGATGGGGCCATGGCCAAGGCTCGTGATGAATTGCAGGCCTTGCGCTCGCAACTTCGGGGGGTGCTAGCCCAAGAAGCCGACCCATTCCTCAATACGCATTCGCTGCTACTCGAAGATCCGGAACTGCTGTCGGGACTGCACGACATGATTTGCAAAGGACGCTATCGAGCCGAGAATGCGCTGATGGCGCAACGAGACCGGCTGGCAGCCGTCTTCGAGGCCATGGACGATCCCTACCTGCGCAGTCGTCGCGAAGATCTCGATCACGTTATCGCCCGGGTCCTGGCGGCTCTTGAACCCGGCGGTGCAAGTGATGAGGAGCGGCGTTTAGCGGCACGCGTCGGCGAACTTCTGGTCGTCGAGAATCCATCACCTGCCGACATCGCCGCTCTGGCGAGAAGAGGACTACAAGGTATCATTGCCGGCCTCGGCAGCCGCTACTCGCATGCCGCTATCCTAGCCCGTAGCCTGCACCTGCCCATGTTAATCGGGGTACATAACGCACTCGATTGCATGCGTGATGGTGATCTGGTTCTGCTCGATAGCGAGTCGGGAGAAGCCGTCCTGCACCCCGCCGCCCAGGATCTTGCCCGCTACCGCACCTGGCAACGACAACGAGCACAAAGCGCACGCCACACTTCCATCACGCAGGGTCCATGCTTTTCACGTGATGGTATCGAGCTGTTCCTGTATGCCAATGCCGAGTTACCCCATGAGATTGAAGAAGCTCATCAGTACGGTGCAGCGGGAATCGGCTTATATCGCACCGAACTTCTTTATCTGAGTCGTCCCAATTTGCCAAACGAGGAAGAGCAATACGCCAACCTGCGGGAGCTGGTATTCGGTCTTTGCGGTAAGCCTGCCACGGTACGGACCCTTGACCTGGGTGCTGACAAGACCGTAGGTACCGGCCTTGCCGGTCGAAGTGAACCAAACCCGGCTTTGGGAGTACGTGGAGTGCGTATGTCACTGCGTCGTCCCGAAGTTTTCCGTACCCAACTTCGGGCCATTCTCCGCGTTGCCGCCTTGGGACCTCTACGTATCCTGATCCCCATGGTCAGTCTGGCCAAGGAAATGCGCGAAGTCCGTACTCTGGCCCAGACCTACCTGGAAGAACTGCGTAATGAAGGCATCGTGGTAACCGATCAACTGCCGCCTATTGGGGCCATGATCGAAGTGCCGGCGGCCGCCTTTGGAATTCGTGGCTTGCTGAAAGAAGTCGATTTCCTCGCCGTGGGCACCAATGATCTGGCTCAATACGTGCTGGCTGCTGATCGCAACAATGGCGAACTGGCCAATCTGTACGACCCACGCCACCCTGCCCTGCTGCGCCTGGTAGCCCTGGTCATCAGCGTAGCCAACCGCGCTGGAAAACCGGTGAGCGTATGCGGTGAAATCGCTGGTGATCCCGCCTGTGTGGCACTGTTACTCGCCATCGGCGTTACCGAATTCAGTATGTCGCCATCTCGCTTACCGGCCATGCGCGAGCAGCTGGCCCGTCTCGATGTACACACTCTTCGGAGCCTGGCTCCACGTCTGAAACACGCTACGGATCTACAGGAAGTCGAGTCTCTGCTGCAGCAAATCGTTACCTCCACCGTTTGACTGTTACTCTTGCGTGACAACACCTCCACGCTGATACGGCAATAATTCAGTTGCTGTCAACCGGATACGAGCATGGTCGAAACCAGTCGCGAGACCCGCATCGCTGAACGTCTAAAACTGTTGGCCAATGCGTTGGAATCGGGCCGGCTGGGACCGGTGCGACGCCTGATCAATACCCTCACCCCGGCAGAAATCGCCAACCTGCTGGAGTCGCTGCCGCCTGCCAAGCGCGAAGTAGTTTGGGGACTGGTCGATCCCAGCGACGATGGCGAGGTTCTCGTTCACGTCAACGACGAGGTTCGCGAAAGTCTACTGCGCGGCATGGATGACGATGAAATCATCGCCGCAGCCGGTAGCCTCGAACTTGATGATCTGGCCGAACTCATCGACGACCTGCCCGCCACAGTTGTCGACCAGTTACTCAAGTCCATGGACCGACTGCACCGCGAACGCCTGGAACATATGCTGGCCTATCCCGAAGGAACCGCCGGGCGCTTGATGAATACCGATGTGGTTACCGTCCGCGCCAACGTCTCGGTGGATGTCGTACTGCGCTATTTGCGCCTACGGGGGGAACTTCCCGAATCCACCGATACCCTATATGTGGTGAGCCGTCGCGGTACCCACCTTGGGCAATTACGCCTGGCCAGTCTGCTGACCGCCGACCCGGATACCCCACTTAATCGAATCATGGACGAAAACCTTGCAGCAATCCGGGCCGACACCTCTGAGGATCAGGTCGCAGAACTATTCGCCAACCATGATTGGTACAGCGCTCCGGTGGTCGATGCCAACAATATTCTGCTGGGCCGGATCACCATCGACGATGTGGTCGATATCATCCGGGCTCAGGCCGAACACCAAGTCTACGGTGCCGCCGGTCTGGACGAGGAAGAAGATCTGTTCGCACCGGTCCGGCGCAGTGCCCGACGCCGAGCCATCTGGTTGGGCATCAACTTACTGACGGCATTCTTTGCTTCATGGGTCATAGGCAACTTCGAAGCGGTGTTGCAGAAAGTGGTGGCCACCGCCGTGCTCATGCCTATCGTTGCCAGCATGGGTGGCATCGCTGGCACCCAGACACTGACCATCATGGTGCGTGCCCTGGCCTTGGGACAGGTGGGCTTTACCAATGCCCTACCGCTACTGCGCAAGGAGGTACTGGTTGGTATGGCCAATGGGGTACTTTGGGCATTGGTGGTCGGCAGCCTGTCATGGCTGGTGTTTCATGATTCGCTGCTGTCTCTGGCTTTCGGCGCAGCCATGATCATCAATCTTCTGGCTGCCTCATTGTCGGGTGTCTATATCCCCCTGATTTTGAAGCGAATCGGGGTCGATCCGGCACTCGCCGGAGGGGTCATCCTGACCACGGTCACCGACAGCTGTGGCTTTGCCTCGTTTCTCGCTCTGTCTACCCTGCTGCTTCTGCATTGAGTGCTGAAGCCAGAAACGTCTTGATCAGCGCACCACGGTAACGACCCTGCACCAGTACCAGAGACAGGCTCCGTTGCAGATCCAGAAACGGTGTATCCAGACACACGATATCCCCCACTACAACCGCATCACGTACTGCCACTTTGGGCAAGCAAGCCAAGCCGAGACCAGCAATGACGGCTTGTTTGATTGCCTCGCTGTGACCCAACTCAAGAACATTCACACCACTCGGCAAGTGCGTCAGCTCATGTTCGACCAAAGCTCGGGTAGCCGACCCGTGTTCGCGCAGAATCCAGCGTACGTCAGCAAAATCCGTAGGCTGCAGGGAAGTCTTGTGAGCCAGCGGATGGTCAGGACGCACGCAGACCACCAGACGATCTTCACGCCAAGGCAGTACATCCACCCCAACCTGCGTCACCGGGCCCTCGACACAGCCAATATCCAAACTGTAATCCAGCAATTTACCAAGGATATGCTTGGTGTTGTCTACGGCCAAACAAATTCCTACAGCGGGATGGGCCGATACGAAATCGCCCAGCAGTTCACGTACCCGATAACTGCCCACGGTATTGCTGGCACCAATGCGCAGATCGCCGCATAGCGCCTGGCCCTCAGTAAAGTGACTGACGTTTTCTATTTCCTGCAACTGCCGAAGCGTATCCTGAGCCAGTGGCAATAAATTGCGTCCACATTCATTCAAATGCAGCCTTTGGCTGACCCGATCGAACAATTTCACACCTATACGTCTTTCCAAACCGGCCAAAGCCATGCTGGCCGCCGGTTGGGTAAGGTGCAGAGAATCCGCAGCAGCACGCACGCTACCGGTAACCGCAATGCTGACAAAGACTTCCAGTTGCCGTGGGCTAATACCTATCATAAGGACATCTTATCGCGATGATAAAAAATAGCGTATTTCTATATTATCTTCCAGCATCGAAAATGCTCGGCCCTGTCACCAGATCGCTCCTATTTGATGCCTGTTTCCCAACCCCACCCCGAAGTGGCGCTCCAACACAGTATCCCCCACCACCTGCTACGCATTATCCCTGGCCTGGCACTGGCTTTGGCAATCGGCGCCTTGAGTCTATGGCTGGCTCGCCAACCCTTGCTGGTCAGGTACCGCGTCGACCCACTCATGCTGGCCATTGTCATCGGCATTGCCATCGGGGCACTACTGGGTGAACGCTTACCCCAGCACATTGAACCCGGGGTGGGGATCGCTCAGCACCGCCTGCTGAACCTCGGTATTTTACTGTATGGCGCACGGATTTCATTGACCGCCATCGCCGGTATCGGCCTGACGGGGCTGCTGCTTGATGCCTTTATTGTCGTATCGACACTGGGACTGGGAATTTTCCTTGGCAGACGGGTTCTGGGGCTGGATCGGGACACCTCCCTGCTGTTGGGTTTCGGCAATGCCATCTGCGGAGTCGCAGCAATTCTGGCTTTAGCCCGGATGATTCACGCCGAGCACAGTAAAATTGCCGCAGCAATTGCCGTAGTCATATTGTTATCAACGCTGGAAATCTTTTTTGACCCCTGGCTGTACCACCATTTTCTGGGTTATCTTGGTCCATCCGGATTCGGCACCCTGGTCGGGGCCACCGTACCCGCCGTCGGGCAGGTTCTGGCCATCGGCGATAGCATTGGCCACACCACCACCGGAGTGGCCATCGTAGTAAAACTGGGGCGTGTCATCATGCTCGCCCCGGCCCTGTTGGTGCTGGGATGGTGGTTGCGTCGCCACCAGGACCACCCTCATCAGGTTCGCGTTCAGCTACCCTGGTTCGCTTTCGGATTTGTAGCCCTCAGCGGCCTGATCAGCCTCTATCCGTTGACTCCCGGAATACACCATCTGGTGGCCTCTGGAGACGATTTACTACTCGGTGGCGCGATGGCGGCCATCGGTCTGGAAACGCGAATCTCCAAAGTCCGGGCTTTAGGCCGGCGCCCTCTGCTACTCGGCATTCTGCTCACCGGATGGCTATTCCTTGTCGGCATGCTCGGCTTGTATTGGATTGGCTGAGCCGCTGAACCTGCTGAGCATAATTCGGCACTCCCGGACAATACCCGGCACCGCTGGACAAAAACTTATAGAACCTCTTTGTTTCCTGAACCTGCAACGCACGAGTTCACTGCCTTCTTGTCAAAATAGTAGGCTCTTCAGGAAAATTCATGGGTAGGAACATAGCGAGCTCGTTGCGACAGCCGTCATTTTTTCTGGGATTTGAGGGGTAGAGCATCCTGCCCCCACCGTTCTGAGAAAATGGGAGTTACGACCCCCCCCATTGAGGCAATGAAGGAATGACAGCGCACTCGCTCAGAGTTATTTGTCAAAAGAATACATAAACTAACGTGACCCGATAGCTAACTGCTTGACATAACATCAGTCATGTCCCCATCGTAATCGCGAGTGTGGGTTCCGGATTGCCAGCCTTCAAGTAGATCACGTTGTAGGATACGCACAGTCTGCCGGTGAATATCGATAGCGCCCCGTTTGTGCAGGTGTGAGATCAGGCGGCTGACCGTTTCCATACTCAGACCCACAAAGCTACCGATTTCCTCCCGGGTCATAGGTAACACAAAATGCGAGTCTTCATCACGAATATGGCCCAGGTGATCATCCATAAACAGGAAGAAGAAGCCCATTTTCTGGGTGGCATTCATACTTCCGAGCATGTATTGAAGATGCTCAGCCTGTGCCAAGTCCTCAGATACAAAGGTCAACAGTTCATCAAGCAGGTCGGGATCACTGTTGGCAAGCCGCTCGATCGCCAGAACTGGAAACTCGTATACGGTAGAAGACTCCAGGGCTATCAGGTCGGTGGCATACACGCGCCCAGCAAATCCGTCCATACCAATCAAGTGTCGGGGCCAGCGGATACCAACAATCTGGTCGTGATCGATATTGCCCGGTTGCACCAGCTTAAAAGAACCTTGCACAATTAGAAAAATATGCAGGAAGGGCTGCCCACAACGGGCCAGGTATTCACCCCGATTGACCTGAATAGATGCACTGACACATTCGGCAACATGTTGTCGCAAGGTGGGCAGGAATGCTTCCGGGAGCATTTTTATGCATAAGCGGGTGGTGAGATGGTCATGCGCATCAAGGCGTGGATAGCGTTTCATTCTGGCGCAGCCCGGTCATGTCGGGTATGGACTAGCCTGTGCATGGATAGCACCACACACGGCACCCACGAAAGTCGCGATGGTAGACGGCACATGAGTGGGTTCCCTCGCAAGGTAGGGGCGGGCATCGTAGCAAATTTCCATTTGAGTGTGGCGTGCATAGAAACCTCGGGGTCAGCTATGGCAGAAGCTCCCAGGCACCATCATGCCGGTCATTCATAATGTGGGCAACAAGGTATTCCTCCATGTCTCTCGTGCTCCACCATACTGGCCATGCCGAACCCCCACCAGGACCGATACCCGTACCCGAACCCCGCAGCCACAGCGCTGATTACGGCCAGTTCCACAGGGATATCCGCTTTCCAATATAGATCGGCCTGCCGTGTCGGCGTAGACAACCGACACCAAAATAGTCGGTTCCAATATGACTATGTCGGTAACCGTCAGCACCGGGTTGTTCTATCGGACGAAGCTGTGTCTTGCTGGGCCACCATAGGGGGCTCATGCTATTTATCCGGACCTTGGACGCCGGGGATGACCTCCGGTCTGATGTACGTCGTGCTTAAAGATCGCAAAGGCCCGTCTGATATCACGGTGCGCGGCAGCCTCTTCATGCTGAAACTGGGTTATAGCTGGATGCAGCGAGGCGTTTACAGTACGGAGAAAACGGCTTTGATGTACTGCTTGGCTATCCATGAGGCGATGCACACCGAGCTTAGTAAAGTCCGCCACAAGCATCCAAATGATGTTGTAAACCCACACCAGCCCGACAACCGACCATGAAAGGGCCGGCATCAACCAACCGAAGCCAGCCATGGCGACACCAATAATCTGAGTGATGAGAATGGCTGCTAGCAGCGGCAAGGCAGGATAGGGTGGGCGCCAGAAAGGACCACGCACCCGGGTCAGGAACAGCATCAGATGGCCGCCGGCAATGAGCTGCAAAAACATCACCGTTTGTACCTGGCCAACGGGCATGTGATACAGAAAGCGCACGAGTAGATAGAGTATGAAGGTCCCACCGAAAGCCAGCGCCCCCATTACCGACGACAGCCCGAGCACTCGTGACATCTCCCAGTGCACCGGCTTTTTCTGTACCGTCGTATTGTCCCAGGCGATAGTCATGATAGGGATATCATCGAGTAGTGAGAGCAGCACAACCATGATGGCAGTCAGTGGATAGCTATTGAACAGCAGCATAGCCACCACCACAAAAAACAGGATATCGAGCGTCATGGCAATGCGATACACGGTGTAACTCATCATGCGTTCGAAGATACGCCGGGCTTCCTCGACTGCGCGAACAATAACGTTCAATCCCGGAGCCGTAAGAATCAGGGCTGCAGCACTACGGGCGGCATCAGTGGCACCGGACACCGCGATACCGACATCAGCCTGTTTGAGGGCGGGGGCGTCGTTGACACCATCGCCGGTCATGGCAACGATATGGCCGCGATCCTGAAGTACCTTGACGATAGCGTACTTGTGCTCGGGATAGACTTGGGCAAAGCCATCGGCTCGTTCGATGCTATCACCCAACGCCGGGGATACCACCCCGCCTTCGGCCACCTTGGACAGGCTCTGATCCACTGGTACGATGTGTGTACCGAGGTTGAGCTGCCCGGCAATCTCGCTGGCAATGGCCTGGTGGTCACCGGTGACCATCTTAACTTCGATACCGTGCGCTTGAGCCTCCATAATGGTGGCTTTCGAGTCGACGCGGGGGGGATCGAACAAGGGCAGAATGCCCAGAAACGTCCAATGCGCGCCATCATCCTCAGAACGCGCTACACCCAAGGTACGGAAACCCTTGGCCGCAGCATCCATAACCACCTTGTCAGCCTTGTTCTGGTCATCACCCACAAGTTTGGCCAGGCCCATAATAACTTGCGGGGCCCCCTTGGTGACACGAAAAGTCTTACCCTCCGCACTCTGAATGATTGCCTCGGTACGTTTAGAGACCGGATCGAAGGGCACAAATTTGTTTTGCCGGAAACCTTTGAGTTGTTCATCCTTATTTTGCAATCCGTTGAGTACGGCAGTATCGATGGCATCAGCATCCTCGGCCTTCGATGCAAGTGACGCAGCCAGGATGACTTCCTGAACATCCCTGGCGGAGAACAGCGCGGTATCACCAAGGGTAAGCTTGTTCTGCGTCAACGTGCCGGTTTTGTCAGAGCAGAGAATGTCTACACCGGCCATTTCCTCAATGGCTGTTAGTTTGGACACAATCGCCTTCAGCTTTGACAGCGAAAGCGCCCCCAGCGCCATACTGACAGACAGTACAGCTGGCATCGCCACCGGAATTGAGGCAACCACCACCACCAGTACAAAGGCAATCAATTCGAGGAATGACAGCCCACGAATCAGCTCGACTACGATGAGGAGAATCGATAGCGCAATCGCAAGAAATATCAGAAAATTACCGATTGAAAGTACGGCTTTCTGAAAGTGGGAGACCGGGGCAGCCCGCTGCACCAGGCTGGCAGTGCGTCCGAAAAAGGTCCGCCCCCCCGTGGCATAGACAAGACCGGCCATTTCGCCCTGTTTTGCGATGGTTCCGGAATAAGCCACATCGCCAGCCTTCTTGTTCACCGGCAAAGATTCACCGGTGAGTGCAGACTGGTCTACGGCAAGATAATCGCCATCGAACAGTTTGACGTCAGCGGGTAAAATATCACCAAGACGCACCCGTACCACATCGCCCGGCACCAATTCGGCGGCATCGACCTCACCCCACTGACCGTCGCGCAAGGCACGCGCCTTAAGTGCCAGTTGGTTTTTGAGTGCCTTGAGTGCATCACTGGCACCCTTTTCTTCCCAGAATCCGATGCCCCCGTTGATCACTAGCATGGCGAAGATCACGCTAAAACTCTTCCAATCGCTGTTGGCTGCGGAGAGAATGGCGGCAACCTCGATCATCCAGGGAATCGGCCCCCAGAAATAAGTTACTAACCGACGCCATAGCGGGGTTTCTTTCTCATCCAAGGCATTCGGTCCGAAACGCTCGAGGCGCTGTTTAATCTCGGTGGTACTTAGCCCCTTATCACTGCTTCCGAGTTGCTTGAAAACATCCTCAGTGACAAGTTTTTCTACTTGGCTTATATCGATGTTCTCGTCCATTGCTAATTCCTTATTTGAATAGGTGATACCGACTGCGGTTAAACAACACCATTTCCTCAATCAGCGGTAAATGCAGTATGTAGCGCTGGAAGTTCCAGCTTGAGCGATGGTAGTTAGAACAGTGTGCAACGTAACCACACGGGTTTCGCATTGCGAGAGGTTGGGTGGTGTTTGATGCCGTCGTCCGTGCCCTCATCTTTGCGACCCTTGAAGATCACTGCAATACGGTCACTGTGAGCGCATGCGTCTACAGGATACTTACGTATTTCGGTGGCAGGACCTAGGAACACGATTCATCTTGCAGTCTATTTATGGTCGGGTTCAGAGTAGGCGCCTAGTGAGCTATATATCCGGAATTTCCATACCGGTGTCCATTCGAGTACTGCATGGATATCCAGTCCGGTTTCCCCGCCACGAGCTGAATTGCCATAGCGGAATACCCACCAGAACGCTTACCGGAGCCGGCTAGGCCGATCAGGTTCAATCGACCTGGAATACCTGCGTATGCTCACAAGCCGGGCAACGATAGGTGCGCAGATTGATCGGGGCGGTCTCCCCGTCCTGGTCAAGAAACGAATTCTCGATTTGATCCTGTTTGACCATTTCCACCTGCTGGCCATCCCTGGCGCAGGACTCACACATAACGGCTTCTTGTGGATGCTGGGGATGCTGTTGTTTACTCATTGAAGGTCTCCATCGTAGAAGTTACCTGAAGCGATTGGTCTTCGTGGCGAGTATGCCTCTTCACGAGACCATCGTTTTGATTGTCCGCCCCAGGGAGGGGTGATTACCTTGATCCAAGTCAAAGGTAATACGGATGCAGAGTGCTGTTAAGTCCGGTTTTATTCAGCCCATGATGTGGTAGCCGGCATCAACGAAAACTACGTTACCGGTCATTCCCCGGGCCAGGTCACTGACCAGTCCAGCGGCAACGGCACCAACTTCCTCGATGCTGACGAGGGTATGCTCGGGAGAACGCCGAGCGGCCTGGTCCAGCAACTCGTCGAAGGCAGCAATACCGCTGGCCGCGCGAGTGCGGACCGGACCGGGTGACAGGGCGTGAACACGAATGTGCTGGGGGCCAAGTTCCACAGCCAGTTGCCTCACGACGGCTTCCAATGCGGCTTTGACCGGGCCCATAAGATTGTAGTGTCCGATCACTTTTTCAGCACCGTAGTAACTGGTGGCGAGTAGGGTGCCACCGTGTTCCATCAGGGGCGCAGCAAGTCGGGCCATACGTACGAATGAATGACACGACACGTCCATGGCCATGGAGAATCCGCTGGCGGAGGTATCCAGTAGCGGGGCTTGCAAGTCTTTCTTGGGCGCATACGCCACTGCATGCAAAGCGAAGTCCAGTCTGCCCCAGTGATTCCGAATGGTTTCGAAGACGGCATCGAGTTGTCCGGGTTGACGCACATCACAAGGCAGCAAAAGAGATGCCTGCAACTGCCCGGCCAACGGTTGCACCCAAGCCTTGGCTTTTTCGTTGAGGTAAGTCACCGCGAGCTCAGCACCCAGGGCCCGCATACTGCGAGCGCAACCCCAGGCAATACTGTGATCGTTGGCGATACCGATTATCAGACCTCGTTGGCCACGCAGATCAAGAGTATGTGGCCTAGGATCGGAATTCGCTAATGTATTTTCTTCCGTGGATATGGAGGGACTATTCACGGAGACCCCCTTCAAAAACTTTCCAGTGCCGGGGCAGTACCTTGCCCGCTGCCAATACACAAGGTAACCCCGCCGCACTTGAGATCACCTCGCCGCATGGAATAGAGCAACCGCGTGGTCAGCATGGACCCCGTTTGAAGGACCGGGACATCGGCACGGCACGAATCAGAATCCTTCATGTTCATGCCAGATACTGGCCTCCGTTTACCGATAAGGTCGAACCAGTGATGAACGATGAGTCGTCATGAACAAGAAAGGTTACCGCATGAGCAATCTCATTAGGGTGAGCAAGACGGCCAACCGGGATCTGTTGAATAATGCCGGCCAGTACCTCGGGCTTGACCTTGGCCACCATATCGGTATCGGTGTAGCCCGGTGCAACGGTATTGACGGTGATGCCCTTGCGCGCAGATTCCAACGCCAGGGCCTTGGTAAACCCAATCACACCGGCCTTGGCTGCCGAGTAGTTGGTCTGCCCGCACTGGCCTTTCTGGGCGTTGATCGAAGAAATATTTACGATCCGGCCCCAGGTACGCTCACGCATTCCGACAATGACAGCACGACACATATTGAAGCAGGCAAACAAATCATCTTCGAGTACCGTACGCCAGTCGTGGGGTGACATCCTATGCAAGGTACTGTCGCGGGTGATGCCAGCATTGTTGACCAAGATATCCAGGGCCTGGCCGGCATCGGCTTCGACCTGTTTTGTACCTGCCGCACAGGCATCGAAATCGACAACATCCCATTTGTAAACGGGAATGCCATGGGCTTTGTTGAATGCCATGGCATTGGCGTCGTTACCATGATAGGTCACCGCAACACAGTAATTATGCTGCTGAAGGTGCACAGCGATGGCGGCACCGATACCCCGAGTGCCTCCGGTTACGAGAGCGAGTCGTTTCATGCTGAAATTCCTTGGGTAAGAAAACATCAGGGCGAGTACATGAAGTCACTACCCCACCCACCGGTTGTATATATCGTGTGGCCGTGCGGGGTGACGGACAGTGACTCCACGGGGGCGACCCGACTACGTGACCGCCTAAGGGGGACGGATACATTCGGACCTGCGGATAGGCCAAACCGGTGCTGCGCTATCAGCGCCCGGATGGAACCAACATTACCGGCAGAGAACTTCGGCGCGTAAGGGCCTCGGCCACACCACCAAGAAACCAGGTTTCAAAGGATCCTTTGCCGTGCGTTCCCGCGATAATCAGGTCCGCCCCGACATTCGTTGCTTCAAGCAGAATCTGGTCGACAATCCTGGGGTGCTTGGGATCCGTAATCAACAGGGCCTTGGTAGTGAGAACCTTCTTTTCCCCGGCCCGGCTTGCAGTCCGGTCAAGCAGTACCTCAGCTTCCGCATTCATGGCATCGATAACCGTTGGGTAGGCGATAACTATGGGGTGAATGTTAAGCACGTGTACAAAATGAATCGCCGCCTGTTGATCCAGTGCAAGATCGAGCGCTCTTTCTACAGCATGCGTTGCGCATTCACTCGCGTCCACAGGAACAAGGATTTTCTTAAAAACGCTCATAGCCATACTCCTTTGCCGGAGGCCCGGACATCAATCTGCCGGGGCAGGTAGTCAAACCCTATGAATCAGGTATTTCTCATGCCTTACTCGCAGGTTTCGAAGTGGTGTCAGAATCGGTTTTTACAGACTTTTTATCACTTGTTTTTTCCGCTGATCCGGGTACCGGAATACTCCGTGCCATTAGCGTCCGCATGTTGTCGGCAAACAGATCGGAACTCTCCTTGACGGCCTTGGAGAACATGTCCGACCAGGATTTCCATGATTCTACCGGCACGCCGTTGTCAGAAGCAGGAGCATCCGAGGTCTTCGTCAGATGCTGAAAGTGCGTAAAGGTATCGTTACCGTACTCCAGAGCCATGTTCATAATCGACATATAGGCATCGGCCATACTGCCAACAAGGTGGTTAACGCGGCTGTTATGACCACTTAGACCGGAAGAGAATGTGGTCACCGCATTCTTAACCATGGCCGTTGGATCCTGCTGTGGATCAAAGGCGTTGGTCTTGGCCATCTGCACCAGCGCTTCGTGCAGTGCATCGGTCTGGGCATCAGTAATACGGCGCTGCTGATCAAGGATCTTTCCGGCAAACAGAAAAGTGTTGGCAATGTGTGCAGTGTGCAGTTTTTGCAATTCTTCAATCTGGGTTTCGGAAAACATAACAATCTCCTTCTACATGGACAATAACGTCATGCGACATAAAGGCAGCGCACCTATCGTCCTGGTACGGCCATAACGAAAATACCACTAACCGTACTGCTAGCAGGTCATGCTGCCTGAACGCTTACAGAGTGCGCTTTCGTCAAGCATAATTCCTTGATATATGTCAACTAAGGCACCTGTCACTGCAACTACTATTAACCAACCCGAACAGCCATTTATCGCTGCAAGCGGCCACATGATTTCCGGGACTTGCTGACCTATGGATACCCACTCCTACAGAACGCTCGATCATGTCATTCATTCGACCGTTGCGCGCATGATGACACCCCCCTCACTCACGGTACCGACACGGGTTCGCCCCCGAACAGGAATAGACATTTCCCACTCTCGACTGATAGGTACGGCAGGCCCCAGCTAGACAGCTATTGTGGTGGCAACGCTGGAGCAAGTGGCTGACCGTATATGGGCATTCCCAGAAAAACTACTGCTGAAGGTACCGGGAATCCATGTATTTTTGCACTACTCCAACACACCACTACGGATATCCGGTACCGCCTTTTGCACAGAAAATGGCAACCCACAATGACCCTGATTGAAAACCATCCGCTGAACGAACTAAAGATCGGCGATTGCGCCAACCTCACCCGGACTTTCACCCAGAAAGGTGCACAGATCTTTGCATTGGCATCTGGCGACGTAAACCCGTCGCATGTCGATCCGGAATTCGCGGCCGGCGACCCCTTTCATAGAGTGGTGGCACATGGCATGTGGAGCGCCGCTTTGGTTTCAAATGTGCTGGGTACCCAGCTTCCTGGGCCGGGTACGGTATACCTCACTCAGAATCTAAAATTTCTCAAGCCCATTCTGGTCGGTGATACGGTGCGGGTCACAGTGACCGTAACCGGAATCGAGGTTGCCTTCAGGCGGGCAACCCTACAATGCGTGGTCGTTAACCAACGCAACGAAACTGCGGTTGAAGGTGAAGCGGTGGTTCTGGTTCCTACCGAGAAAATTTGCCGTCCGCGTATGCATCTACCCAAGCTCGAACTACGTGACCCTGGAGCAAAATTACGTGATCTCATCACTCAGGCGCAACAAGCTCTGAACGGGCACGAGCCACTGAAGATGGCGGTGGTACATGCGGTTGATGCCATTTCTCTGGGTGGCGCAGTCGATGCGGCGCAGGCAGGTCTCATTGCGCCGACCTTCGTAGGGCCGGAGGCGAAGATTCGTACTGCCGCAGCCGTCGCCCATATCGATCTTTCAGCCTACCCTGTGGTTTCGACCGAACATAGCCAGGCGGCCGCAGAAAGGGCCGTGGCTATGGCCCGTGCCGGTGAGGTACAGGCGGTAATGAAAGGCTCACTGCACACTGATGAATTAATGCATGCCGTAGTTGATACCCAGGTCGGTCTGCGTACCGCACGGCGCATTAGTCACGTATTCGTGATGGATATCGTTGGCCAACCGAGTCTGCAACTGGTCACGGATGCAGCCGTCAATGTAACGCCGGACCTTGCCGCCAAGCACGACATCGTCCAGAACGCGATTGAACTGGCCCACGCATTGGGTATGGATCAGCCCAAGGTCGCTATTCTGTCCGCGGTAGAAACAGTCAATCCAAAAATACCCTCAACCCTGGATGCTGCGGCATTGTGCAAGATGGCCGATCGCGGCCAGATTATCGGGGCACTGCTCGACGGGCCGCTGGCTTTCGACAACGCCGTTTCGGTCGCAGCGGCGAAGGCCAAGGGTATTGTCTCGCCAGTGGCGGGGCACGCCGATATTCTTGTCGCACCCGACCTCGAAGCCGGTAATATGTTAGCCAAGCAGCTTGAGTACTTGGGGGAGGCCAAGGTCGCAGGTATCGTCCTCGGAACCAGGGTTCCGGTCGTGCTGACCAGTCGCGCAGATCTGGCCGACGCCCGCATGGCTTCCTGCGCACTGGCCGTGCTTCTAGACATTGCTCACGCATCCTGGCTCCCTGCCAGGGAATCGCTATGACCATGATTCTGGTTCTAAATGTCGGCAGCTCGAGCATCAAGTTTGCTGCCTACAATGAAGCCGCTGACGGCCTTGGGGATCCGACCCTTCTACAGCGCGGAGAACTTGCTGAGGTCGGGGATACGCCTCATTTACACGTACATGATGGCCATGGCAAAGTACTGCTCGAACGTACGTTTGAGCCCGGGACAGTTGCGAATATGGCAACTGCCGAGAGTGTCGTCAACGACTGGGTGGCTACCCATCTTGATAGTGCGCCTGACGCGGTGGGGCACCGGGTGGTTCATGGTGGCACAATGTTTCATGAGCCGATCCGGGTCGATGCCGAAGTATTGGCAAAACTCGAATCCCTGACACCACTGGCACCATTGCATCAGCCGTTCAATCTGGCACCGATCCGCTCATTACTGAAAAAGAACCCGGATCTGCCCCAGATAGCCTGTTTCGACACCGGTTTTCATTATGGGCACCGTCCCGAGATGGATATATATGCCTTACCGCAATACTTGATACGGTCCGGTGTACGACGTTACGGATTCCACGGTCTGTCTTACGAGTATATTGCCTCGTGTCTGCCCAAGATGGCCCCGGACCTAGCCTCTGGAAGACTGGTAATCGCTCACCTCGGTAATGGTGCCTCGCTCTGCGCACTGCACAACGGTCGTAGTGTGGACAGCACCATGGGCTTTTCAGCGTTGGAAGGACTGGTGATGGGGACGCGTCCGGGTAATCTCGACCCAGGTATCGTGTTGTACCTGATGCAGGAGTGCGGGCAGGATGCCGCGGCTATCAGCCACCTTCTTTACCATGAATGTGGATTGAAAGGGCTGTCAGGCAACACTGGAGACATGCGTGAGCTGCTGGAAGTGGACACACCCGAGGCCCGTCTAGCTGTGGACGTCTTTGTACATCGAGTCGCCCAGAGTGTTGCCGCGATGGCAACAAGTATGGGGGGCATCGACGGGTTGGTTTTTACCGCTGGCATCGGCGAGCGTGCCAGTGCTGTGCGTGCTGCCATCGTCCGCCGCCTGGCCATATTCAACGCCCGGATCGACGCCACAGCCAATGCTGCTAACGCCAGTGACATCGCCGCTACAGATTCAGCAATAGCCTTACGAGTTATTCCAACCGATGAAGAACAGATGATCGCCCGACATACACTGCGGCTGTTGCAGACCGGCTGATGTCGGTGAATGGCACCGCCACCAAGGACCCGGGGGCCTTGCGCACCCGCTGTCAAAAATCATGACTATATTTTGCGGAAGCAATCATGTACTTGACAGCTCACCATTTCCAAACTATCCGAGAAGGAGTTCGCTCATGAACGCAACCCAACCTACTGTTATCCAGTCCAATATCAACGTACCATTTTTCTGGCCTATGCAACTCGCCGCTGACATGGCCGAGCAAGGTCTGGAGCTTGCTGCACGAAACGTCAAGTTCGTTGAGGAAGAGATCCTGTTACACGATGGACTCAAGCCGCAACTGGCTACTCCACACAGTGTGCGATTGAAACTACGCACGCTGGATCTGTGCGACTACTCAGGATTGGCTGCTAAAGGCATTCCCACCCTGGTCGACGCACCCTACGCCGGGCATACCTCGATGATTGCCGATTACCATCAGGGTCAAAGCCTGATGCAGACGTTGCAGGAAAACGGCGTCGGGCACCTCTTTCTCACCGACTGGCACTCGGCCAGCATGGATATGAGGGATCTTGAGGTGGATCAGTATCTGGCCGAATTACTGACCTGTGTGGACGATCTGGGCGGCCGCGTCAATCTGGTCGGACTGTGCCAGGGTGGCTGGATGGCGGCAATGTTGGCCGCACGCTTTCCCGATAAAGTAGCCAGCCTGGTTCTGGCCGGATCACCGATCGACACGTATGCCGGCAGTGGTCCGCTGCTAAAGATGGTGAAAGATAGTCCAATGAGTTTCTACGAGGAACTGGTAGCCAGTGGAGATGGGCTGATGTTGGGCAAATATATGCTGGCCGGCTGGAAAAACATGCATCCCAAGCAGCATTACGTACAGGATCACATCGACCTCTACGAACACATTAATGATCCGGTGTGGCTGTCTAAGGCTGAGGCCTTCGACAGTTGGTATGAGAATCCGCTGGATTTGCCCGGGCGCTGGTATCTGCAGGTTATCGATCAGTTATTCAAACGCAATTTACTGGCCAAAGGTAAATACATTGCGCTGGGACATACACTGAATCTGAAAGCAATTACCTGCCCGCTATACCTGCTGGCGGGTGAAAAAGACGATATCACCCCACACGAACAGGTTTTCGCAGCTGAGATCCTGATGAGCACACCCCGGAAAAAGATCCATAAGCGCATAGTACCCGGTGGTCACGTGGGCCTGTTCATGGGGGCACGTACTCTGAAAGATACGTGGCCGGAAATCGCTGCGTGGATTGTCAGGCAGACAGACTGAGTGTGCCGGTCAACCGTCACCCGGCGGTGGGGCGGGTGACGGCTCCCACTCCAGCACCTTTCCGGCAAGTTCTGAGCGGTGTGGAAGCATGCCCGACCTAACCTAGTCGATACCTGCCGCAGATCGACCCGACCCCATTGCCAACAAGGTCGTAAAGCGAACGGTTGGGTATGGATGCCGCTCTGCGACGTTCATCGACCGATATCAAAATCCGGATCGGTCATTCCGTTTCTGCAAGACCTGAGCCCATACCCCGTGTATCAAATTGATCTACAACTGGATACCCCTATAAACCTATTGCACGGCTCGATTGCCACGTTACATCCTTGACCACTCCACACCTATCTACCTGATATGTTTCGGAGATTCGCTCTGGGGTACTGAGCACTCAAACCGCTCACTATGGTTGGAGGTACCCAACTATATCCGTACTGAACCGGATCACACTACGTGATCTGTCTGCGTTATTGAAATTACGTGGATTTTCGCACCCACTCTTGAAGTATTGAGAGACCGGGGTACTAAGCAGGCAGGATCAGGCCGCCATGACCATTGCGTTTTGTTGCAGTGCACGCAACACTCATACCGTTGCCACCACCTGCGTCACCCATGAACCCGCCTTCCCTTGCTGTGGATGCCCCCTGGATCGTACTCAAATTCGGCGGCAGCAGTGTCAGCACCGTTTCACGCTGGCAACAGATCGCCGCACTGGCTACCACCCGCCGTCAGGAAGGGGCCCGTGTACTCATTGTGGTATCCGCTCTTGCCGGCATCACCGATGCACTGCATGCCCTGTACAAGGCCTCGGCAACACAGCGACCAAGTGAAGCTATGCTTATCGTTGCTCAGCATCAACATCTCGCTGAGAAACTAGGGCTGCATAGGCCCAAGGCACTGCGCACGCAACTCGATGCCCTGGTCTCTCTATGCTCCTGTCCATCGCACAGCAGTAGTGAACTCGCCTGGCGTGCTGAATTACTGGCCCAGGGTGAGCTGCTGTCCAGCACCCTGGGCGCCGCATATCTGAACGCCCAAGGACTGCACGCCCAGTGGCTGGACGCACGGCTGGCACTGCTGGCCACAGAACTACCCCACCGCAATGAGCGTACCCGGCTACTTTCAGCCAGTGTCCGGGCCAGACCTGACCAGGCCTGGAGCGAGGCCCTGGCAGCCCGCGGCGAACTGTTCATTACCCAGGGTTTCATTGCCCGGGATCGTTCCGGACAAACCGTGTTGCTGGGACGGGGTGGATCGGATACTTCTGCCGCCTATTTTGGGGCCCAACTTGCCGCCGAGCGGGTGGAAATATGGACCGATGTCGCCGGTATATTCAGTGCCAACCCGCACCAAGTGCCGGATGCGAGATTGCTGACGCAACTCGACTACGAAGAGGCCCAGGAAATTGTTGCTACCGGGGCCAAGGTTTTGCACCCCCATTGCCTGAGTCCCCTGCGTCGTTCCAGGGTGCCGCTACGTATCCACGACACCGCCAATCCGCAACTTCCCGGAACGCTTATCGGCCCGACCAAGGCCTCAACCGCACCCAGTGTAAAAGGTATCAGCGCACGCCGGGGAATCACCCTGGTGTCGATGGAATCCGTCGGCATGTGGCAAGAGGTGGGCTTCCTTGCCGATGTATTTGCCTACTTCAAACGACACGGTCTTTCGGTAGATCTGGTCGGCTCGGCTGAAACCAATGTGACCGTATCCCTGGATCCCACCGAAAATCTACTTGATTCCGATGCAGTGGCCCGACTCGCCGATGATCTGAGCACCATCTGTCGGGTCAAGGTCATTGCCCCCTGTGCGGCCATTACCCTGGTCGGTCGTGGCATGCGCGGCATGCTGCACCGGCTTTCACCGCTGTTAGCCGAGTTTGGCGAACACCATGTACACCTGATCACCCAGTCATCCAACAATCTCAACCTCACCTTTGTGGTCGATGAAGGTCTGGCCGATGAGTTGGTGCCCCGTCTGCACTCTCTGCTGTTGCGTACCGGCGTATTGCGTGCTGATGACCCGCTATGCTTTGGAGCCAGCTGGCGCAGTCTGTACGGACAGGATAAAGCGGCCCCCAGCGTACCGTGGTGGCATGCTCAACGGCAACGATTGCTGGATCTTGCCGAGCAGGGCCCCTGCTACGTCTATCACTTGCCCACGGTGCGCGCCCGGGCTCGCGCCTTGCGACATATCGGTGCCGTAAACCGCTGGTACTACGCGATCAAAGCCAACCCTCAGCAGCGTCTTCTCCAGGTCTTGGCCGAGGAAGGCTTCGGACTCGAGTGTGTGTCACCCGGTGAATTGCAGCGAGCGCGGGGTGCCACGGCTAAGACCAGCCGACTGTTTTCAGCCAATTTTGCCTCTCAGGAGGATTTTCGCCTGGCCACCCAGGACCCCAACACTTTAATCACCCTGGACGGTCTGCATCCACTGCAACACTGGGGCCTATGGTTCCGTGATCGCGACATCGGCCTACGCATCGATCTGGGACGCGGCCTCGGTCATCATGAGAAGGTACGTACCGGCGGCGTTTTCAGTAAATTCGGACTTGCGCTCGATGATCTGGATGCATTCCTGGACCTAGCCAAACGGATTGGGGCACGGGTGACCCTGCTGCATGCGCATCTGGGTTCAGGCGTGCTGGATCCACACCACTGGGTACGCGTCTATGCCGAGCTCGCCGGTCTGGCCGAACGCATGGGCACAGTCGCAGCACTGGATATCGGTGGCGGACTCGGTATCCCGCAATACCCTGACGAAGCCCCCCTCGACCTCGATGCTCTTGCCGAAGGACTGGCTGAGGTGCAGCGGGTCTATCCGCAATATGAGTTATGGATGGAACCGGGCCGTTTTCTGGTCGCGGAAGCAGGAGTACTGCTGGCCCGCGTTACCCAGATCAAGTCGAAAAAGACCCTACAGTATCTCGGTGTCGAAACCGGCATGAACAGCCTGATCCGGCCCGCCCTGTACGGTGCACAGCACCCCATCATCAATCTCAGCCGGCTGCATGCCGAAGCCGATACGCTTTATCAAGTCGTCGGCCCCATCTGTGAAAGCGGCGACATTCTTGGCAAGGACTGCCGCCTGCCCCGCTGCAGGGAGGGTGACGTGCTGCTTATCGCCAATACAGGTGCCTATGGTGCGGTCATGGCCTCGCAATACAATCTGCGTACTCCGGCCACCGAAACGGTCATCGAATGAATACCCCGACATCCGTGAGTGATCCCCGCACCGCCCAGTGCTTCCGCTTGGTACGCTGCTGCTATGCCGAGGGCACGGCTGAGTTGGTGTATGCCTTCGACGCTGGCCCTGAACTCATCGAACGGATTCATTTTCCCGGCCAGCCCGAACCCCAGCCCGGGCGCCGCAAAGCCTTCACCCAGGCCCTGCGGTTACTCCACTGGGTCGCTGGAACCAGCTATTACAAAGCCGGCGTGCCAGCAGAAATCAGCTTCGACGATGAGCCCATCGACTCCGACAGTGCTGCTTTGCTGGACACCTTGTATCGCCACGGCCTGGCCGAGTTTGCCTATCGTAACCAACTGCAACTGGGCGATCGCATCCATTTTCCAGCGGATGCAAAGCTACCGGAGCATGCCGCTTCGGCCCAATTGTCAGATCGGGTGCTGGTACCGATGGGTGGTGGCAAGGATTCTCTGGTAGTAGTCGAGGCCCTGAAATCGATGGCTGCGAAGGCTACGGCCATCTGGGTCGGCACCTCCCCGTTGATTGCCGCCTGTGCACAAACGACCGGCCTGCCCATGCTCAACATCACCCGGGAGCTGGCCCCGGAGCTGTTCAAGATGAATCGGATGGGAGCCTGGAATGGACATATCCCGGTGACGGCGGTGAATTCAGCCATTCTGGTACTTGCCGCCTTACTGTATGACTTCAAGGCGATTGCTTTCGCCAACGAACGTTCTGCTTCCAGTGCCACGCTGGAGTACGAAGGTCAAAAGGTCAACCACCAATGGAGCAAAAGCTGGGCCTTCGAGCAGGGTTTCTCTACATATCTGCAGCGCCATGTTGCTGCCGATCTGCAGTATTTCTCACTATTGCGCCCGTACTCTGAAATCGCCGTTACCCAGGCTTTTTCTCACCTGCCGCAATACTTCAATCACTTTTCAAGCTGCAACCGAAATTTTCGTATTCTCAGCCCCAAGCCAGCAGATCGCTGGTGCGGGCAGTGCCCCAAATGCCACTTCGTATTCCTGGCCCTGGCCCCCTTCCTGCCTAAACCACGCCTGCTGTCCATTTTCGGCCACAACCTGCTCGACGATGAAAGCCAGAGTGACGGTTTCGATGCGCTACTGGAATATCATCAACACAAACCCTTCGAGTGCGTAGGCGAAGGTGCCGAAGCACGGGCGGCGATGGCCTCGCTGACGGTGCGCTCGGAGTGGCGTGAGGATGCTTTGGTGGCGCGCTTCCGCCAGGAGATCCTGCCGCAACTCGACCCGCAAGACCTGCCCCTCGAACCCTGGTTGCAGGCCGCTTCTGAACATGGCATCCCGGCACGCTACCGCCCGGCTATGCAGTGGATCGGGGGCGACTGATCCGCCGACCCGGATCCCATCATGGCTGCCCTCCTGACTTTTGCTGGCCTTGCCTCATGCCGTGTAGCGGTATGGGGCTATGGGCGTGAAGCTCGGGCGGCATTGGGAGCCATGCAGCGGCGTCAACCCCAGTTACAGCCGGTTCTGCTGGGAGCAAGCGAGCCGGAAGCCCGCCGGGCCCACGTCGAATGGCCGGATCTAGAAATCCATAGCGGTCCTCCTGATGTCGAGGATCTTGCTGCCTTTGAGGTCATCATCAAGTCGCCCGGCATCCCCGCCTACCGCCCTGAAATTGCTGCGGCCACGGCTCGTGGAACATCTTTTATCTCCGGAACCGCGCTGTGGTTTGCTGAACATCCCCAAGCCCGGGTGGTGGGCATCACCGGCACCAAAGGCAAAAGCACCACCAGCGCCCTGCTCGCCCACCTAACACGCAGTCTGGGAGTGCGTACCGCCCTGGCTGGGAATATCGGTTTACCCCTGCTCGAGCTGCTCGATCCGGATGATCCTCCCCAACTCTGGGTGGTGGAGCTATCCAGTTTTCAAACCGGCGAGTGCGGACCCCTGGAACTCGGCCTGATCACCAACCTGAGTGAGGAACACCTGGATTGGCACGGCACCCGTGAACGCTATCAAGCCGACAAGTTGCGCTTGGCCAAGCAAGCCAGCACCCTACTACTGGGTAGTTCCCAAGCCGAGCTACTGGCCGCCACCGCAAACCACCCCAATCGTGTTTGCCATAGCGAGCGCCACGGATGGCACATAGAGCACGAAGCAATCTGCTATGGCTCACGCGCCGTATTACCGCGACAGCAACTGTCATTACCGGGTTTGCACAATGCCGGCAATGCCTGCACTGCCCTCACCGCCGTGGAACTCCTCGGCTACGATGCTGAAGCCGCGGCATCCGCACTTGCCGATTTCCATGGTTTGCCACACCGTCTACAAAGGCTGGGCGAGAGAGATGGAAGAATCTGGATTGATGATTCCATTAGCACCACCCCCGAAGCCAGTCGGGCAGCTATTGAAAGCCTGCAAGGCTCACCCCTGGTACTGATTCTTGGTGGTCACGAACGCGGTCTTGACTGGAGCAAATTCGCCAGCTGGCTGACGACCTGTCCACCACAAAGCATCGTTCTGCAAGGTGCCAACGCTTCACGCATCGAAGCCACTCTGCGCACTCACAATTTTAATCCACTACGCCTGAGCAATCTCGCCGCAGCGGTAGAAACGATCCAGCGTAACAGCCCACCCGGCAATACCGTGCTGCTCTCCCCCGGCGCGCCGAGCTTTGACCAGTTTCACGACTACGCTGAACGTGGCCAGCACTTTGCAACCCTCGCCGGCTTCGATACCGAAAAACAGGATACGATTCCTGGACTCGGCATCGCCTGAAACCTGTCAATCCTTTAGACTTGCACTCCACCCCCGCTGTGCCTGCTCAATTCCACAATAGCCACACCGTAATCTGCACACAATGCAGTGGAATCCGGAAAACGTCCTCGCGCCATCGTTCCACCCCGGATTATGTACATAATCTATCAGGGCTACATTTACCGGAAATCTACCATCTCGAAATGAGATCGTATTGTAATCGTCACAGACGATACCGCCAGTTACAAAATAGCCTGCGAACTGGATATCCCCATAAAAACCACGGTCACAAGCCGCTTGGTCATTCATGGCTAAGCTATGGCCGCTGGGACCTACTCTCTAATTCCTGAGAATTTATCTCAGGGCAAAACATGTCACCCCTGATACAGATCAGCAGAAGTGTACAGCCGTATTGCCATGGATGTGCCCACCAATAACCTGCTGACCACTTGAGCCATTCAACCCCAAGAAACCTACCTCTTCTCCAGATACGCTTATAGCGGCGCCTCGATTCCGGGAAGCGATTCACTTCCGAAACCGAGGCTGTCCGTTTATTAATATCCTTATCTTATCAACTTGCTGTAGTTGGGGCAGCACGCATACCATGTGCAATGACACTGCTGGCCGAAACAATTCCTGCGAGAATCGCGGTAGCCAAGCCGATGTAACCACCAAGTATCATGAATCCTCCCAGGCTGGCCCAACTACCGATCGCGAGCGCCAGCAGGCTCAGCCAAGCACCCAACAGGAATAGCATTCGTACAATCCCTATAAAGCTGCTGCTGAATGATCCCACCCAGACGTAAGCAAGAAATACTGCCCAGATAAAGTAGAACCAACCGAAATAGCCTACCGCACCCACCGCACTACTGGCGAGGGCAATATGGGTCACCCATAACAGGCCACCACCCCCAAAAAATACTATAGAATCAAGTGTCTGATCTTGTAAAAAAGCAAGAATGCCCATGATAAACAAAAGAATAGCCAATGGGTATTCCATATTGACTGCAGGTGTAAAGAACTTGTCTGCTAGCCACGCAGCATGGGGCATGCTGATCATCCAGAATGCCAGTGCCCACGCCATGTAACCGATCGTAGTCGTAATCGTTGTTCTATTAGTGTTCATTTCAACCCTCCTCTTGTGATTCCACAAGTATTTGTAAAACAAATGTGTACACACGATTATTAAGGGAAAAATAAAAATCTGAAACTAACTTTTACTATCTGAATTGTTTTTATATACTCAACCGTGAGTAAATAACATCACACGCCGACAAAAAGCCGGACTGTCTGGGCATTGAAGCCCGTTTATCATAAATAAAATTGTAACGTCGCCTTGGTCGCTAGCCACCTCCTTACTCGCGTACCGAGCTATGCCAAGCCCCGTGCCTGCACGAGCTTATGGCTCGATAACCCTTCACAAACCCAGTTACTTGGACTCCATTTTCCATATATAGTTCCTTTTCTTCACCCATGTGCTACAGACTGGATCGACCACAGTTCCAGCCCGGATTACGCTCGCACTTCACCCGGACTATGCACATTCAATCCCTCGGTAACCACAACGTCACCTGGATACAACCCAGTGAAATCCAGAAAATACCCTTTCATCATCGTTCCCTCCCCTACGCTTACTCAATTCTGCGGTAACCACCGCACGGTCTGGATGCAACAAGGTGGCATCCAGGGAATACCTGATCGCTACCAAGCCACCCCGGATTGCGGTCATGCTCATCCGGCCCATGCTTGCTGGACTACCTAGCCAACAAACCGTGGCCTGGGCCCCCATCCCTCACCGCAATGACCCCATCCCCTTCGCATGGAAGAACTAAACCGATGAACCATCCCACACCCCTGCAGCAGACGATACCAAGCTCCCGTTCTCCCGCTGGTGGCCACCTCGGTGTGGTTACGCTCACGCTGATGACTGCGGCGCTGTTTCTGACCCTGCGCAACATGCCGATGATGGCTGCGACCGGGTTGCAGATGGTGTTCTTCAACCTGGTCACGGTGTTCGCCTTTCTGGTACCCATCGCTCTAGTCTCAGCAGAACTAGCCACCGCCTGGCCCAAGAACGGGGTATTTCATTGGGTCGAGGAAGCCTTTGGCACCCGCTGGGGATTCACCGCCGTATGGCTGCAGTGGGTACAGAGCGTGTTCGGCATCACCTCAATCCTGTCCTATGTGGCGGCAAGCCTGGCCTATGCCTTCGATCCTCATCTGGCCGCCAATCGCTATTTCATCATCGCCGTGATTTTTGCCGTGTACTGGTCGGCCACCTTCGCCAACCTGCGGGGTACCCGTGCCTCGGGGCTAATCTCCAGCGTGTGCCTGAGCGCCGGGGTACTGCTACCAAGCCTGGTGCTAATCGGTATGGCTGCGGTGTACGTCATCCAGGGTCGGCCCAACCATCTCGATCTCTCGCTCACGCTAACCAACTGGCTGCCGCTGGAACATCCGCAGCAAAACCTGGTGTTGTTTCTGAGCTTCATCTTTGGGGTGGTCGGTATCGAAGTCTCAGCCAGCCACGCCCGTGAGGTGAAAAACGTCCGTCACAACTACCCCATTGCCGTGTTCGCCGCCGCCCTGCTCGGTTTTGTCATCACCTTGCTGGGTGGGCTGGCGGTAGCCGTGGTCATACCCATGGATCAGCTCAATCTCGTTTCCGGCAGTGTGCAGGCCCTACAAAAGCTCTTCGATACCTGGCATCTGGGGGCATTGTTACCGGTGGCCGCCGTGCTGGTCGCACTGGGTGCGGCGGGCCAGGTCAGCACCTGGGTGGTCGGTCCGGTCAAGGGTCTGTGGGCGGCGGGACGAGCCGGTAATCTGCCTCCAGTACTGCAGGAAGTGAATGCCCGAGGGGTACCGCGTAACCTGCTTATCGTACAAGCCCTCACCATGAGTGCGGTAGCGATGGTATTTCTGGTGGTGCCTTCGGTCAATGCCGCCTTTTTGATGCTCACCTCCGCCGCAGTGATTCTCTACTCCATGATGTACCTGATGCTGTTCGTTACCGCCATCCGTCTGCGCTACACCGAACCCGACACCCCACGGCCGTATCGGGTGCCCGGTGGGCGGGTCTGGGGTCTGTGGTTGGTTGCGGGTATGGGCTTTGTCACCACCCTGGCCTGCCTGCTCATCGGCCTACTGCCGCCCGGTGGCGGTATTGCTGAATCGGTATACGCCCCGGCCATGCTCGCCACTCTGGCACTGATGCTGATCATCCCCATGCTGATCTACCGCTGGCGTCGCAGTACCTGGGTAGCAGGATAAACTACTACACGACCAGATTGCTGCGCTGCGTCCTTACTCACTCCTCGCCTATCTAGCTGGTAGGTCACGGAAGCTCGCTCCTTGGCACAGGGCACTTAAACCGCTTGCTGCGGCTTTTTGATGTATCCACGGGTGCTGAGCGTGGGGATGAAGTCCGTTTAGAAAGGTGTGAAGTACTCTTGCTGAGTTTGCCATTGATAACCCAAACTGCGCAGAACATCCACATGAAAAATCACCTCGAAAAAAAACTTAATGGAAAGCTGGGACCACTGACCCATCAGTCTCTCGTGCTGTGCATGATGCACATCCTCTCGAATTGAAGCGTTGTTCCATTACCCAGGAGTGAACCATGGTCAAGAAATTGCAACCCCACGCTGAACTCGCCCCCACTTTCGGCTCCCGCGCCATGTCCGAACCGGTACCTAAGTACCGCTTGCCGGATACCGAAATGCCGCCACGCACGGCCTATCAGATGATCCACGACGAGCTTATGCTCGACGGTAACGCCCGTCTGAATCTGGCCACCTTCGTCACCACCTGGATGGAACCCGAAGCCGAGCAACTGATGGCCGAGACCTTCGACAAGAACATGATCGACAAAGACGAGTACCCACAGACTGCGGAGATTGAGACTCGCTGTGTAAATATGATCGCCCGCCTGTTCCACGCGCCCGAGGACGGTGAGGCGGTGGGCGTGTCGGCCATCGGCTCCAGCGAAGCGGTGATGCTCGCCGGTATGGCCTTGAAATGGCGCTGGAAAGCCCGCCGTGAAGCGGCAGGTAAAAGCGTTACCAAGCCCAATCTTATCCTCGGTACCAACGTCCAGGTGGTATGGGAGAAGTTCTGCCGTTACTGGGAGGTCGAACCGCGTTATATCCCCATAGGTGAGGATCGTTACGTCATCACCCCCGAGGAGGTAGTCAAGCGTATCGACGAGAACACCATTGGCGTAGTGGCCATTCTCGGCACCACTTTTACTGGCGAGTTTGAACCCATCGAAGCCATCCACGATGCGGTGGTCGCGCATAACCAGCACCATGACCTGGCCGTACCATTGCACATCGACGCGGCCAGCGGTGGCTTCGTCGCGCCTTTTATTCATCCCGATCTACGCTGGGATTTCCGCCTCCCCAACGTAGTTTCCATCAATGCCTCCGGTCACAAGTACGGGCTGGTTTACCCCGGCGTTGGCTGGGCCGTATGGCGCGATCGACAACACTTGCCCGAAGACCTGGTATTCCATGTCAATTACCTGGGTGGCGACATGCCCACCTTTACTCTCAATTTCTCCCGTCCCGGCAATCAAATCGTGGGCCAGTACTACAACTTTCTGCGTCTGGGCCGCAGCGGCTACACCCGCATCATGCAAACTCTGCGTGATATCGCCATGGAACTCGCCACCGCCATCGTCAAACTCGGCCCCTTTGAGCTGCTCAGTGATGGCAGCACGATCCCGGTATTTGCCTTTCGCCTCAAGGATGCCTCACGCTACTCGGTATACGACGTTTCCGAGCGCCTACGAGTACGCGGCTGGCAGGTACCGGCCTACACCATGCCCGCCGAGGCTGAACATATTGCAGTGCTGCGCATAGTGGTTCGTGAAGGTTTTTCCCGCGATATGTCTGAACTGCTGCTGGCTGATCTTAGTAAAGTCATCGACGAACTCGAAGCCTCGCCACCGGCCCAGCCCAAACAGCTCGACGGGCACTTCCACCATGGCTGAAGTGGTGCGCCCTAAAGCCACCTTGGGTACCGGTGCCCTGCTTTCCATCGGTATCGGTGGCATGGTCGGCGGCGGCATTTTTGCCGTCACCGGCCTGACTATCGAACTAACCCATGGCGCCGCACCGATTGCCTTTGCCATCGCGGGTCTCGTCGCCCTGCTCACCGCCTACTCTTATCTCAAGCTCAGCCTGCGCTACCCCAGCGTCGGTGGCACAGTGGAGTTTCTCAACCGGGCCTTCGGGCCCGGGGTATTGACCGGGGCACTGAGCATCTTGCTGTGCCTGAGTTACATCATTCTGTTGGCCATCTACGCCTACGCTTTCGGTAGCTATGGGGCCGAGCTGACCGGTGGTGGTCGTACCGCTTTGTATGGGCTGGCCAGTGGGGTCCTGATTCTGCTTGGAGTTTTAAATCTGATCGGGCCACATATTGTGATTCGCAGCGAAAACAGCTTCAACATCATCAAGATGCTGCTACTTGCGGCTTTCATCGGGATCGGCTTGCTACTACCCGGTGACTGGTCACACTTAGCCCCACAGCACTGGGTGGCCCCACTGCCGCTATTCGCCGGAGCCATGGTGATCTTTCTCAACTATGAAGGCTTTGAACTCATCGCCAACGCAGCACCGCAGGCCAGCAATCCGCAACGCTCCTTACGCATCGCCTATCTTGGCGGTACGGCTATTGTGTTGCTGTTCTATGTAGCAATCGTCAGCGTGGTTCTGCTGCATGCGAGTTTCGCCAACATCGCCCTGCACCGCGACTCGGTGCTATCCCTCTCGGCACAGCTCATGGCTGGGTCCATCGGTGGTATTGCCATCGTCATTGCCGCACTCACCGCCACGGCCTCGGCTATCAACGCTACACTGTATGGTTCCGGACGACTGACGTATCTGATTGCCAAATACGGCGAGCTGCCTGAGTCTTTCGAGAAAAACATCCGTAATCAACCCCTAGAGGGCATGATCGCTTTCGTGGCCTTAGCCCTACTGATTGTCAACCTGATTCCACTCGCGGCCATCGCTACCATCGGCAGTGCTGGTTTTCTGTTGGTATTTGCTGCGGTCAATCTCGCCAACCTCAAACTGGCCCGGGAAACCGGAGCCCGGCGCAGCCTGGCCGCCGCCGGGCTGATCGCCTGCGTGCTTGCCTTCGCCGCTCTCTGCTTACAGGTTCTCAGCAATCCCCAGACCCGCTGGCAACTACTCATTCTCGCTGGCATGATCCTCCTCGCCCTGCTTACCGAACTCATCTACCGCAAACTCAGCGGACGTTCCGTGCATATGGGGCGACTTCCTTCATCTTCAGGCAACGGCTCCGCAACCCAAAGTGGTGCCCTGATACAACATTCAACTGACTGAGGCGGATGATTACCTCAGGTTCCGATAAACCGGTTCAGCAGCAATAGGACTATGGCAGTCGCAAACCCGGCCAGGACATCGTCAAACATGATGCCGAAGCCTCCGGAAATATTCCGGTCTGCCCAGCGTATGGGCCAGGGTTTGAACACATCGAAACCTCGGAACAAGACCCAACCGACCACGACCATCCACCACGGAGCCACCCACACCGGCCACAGAGCGATCCATAAACCAACAAACTCATCCCATACAAACGCCCCCGGATCATGCAGACCGACCCGCCGCGCCGCACGCGAACAGGCCCAGGTGCCCAGTGCGAAGGCCACCAGTACGGCGAAACCGTATCCCGACCAGGACAACTGCCGCAAGACCAGCCAGGGCAACAGAGCCGCCAGCGAGCCGAAAGTACCCGGTGCTACAGGTACCAGGCCGCTACCAAAACCCAGGGCGATCCAGCCATCAACATGGCTTAGCAGTGCGGTTCGTTGTGCCAAAGTTAGCCTGCCACTCATGTTCTAAAATGCTCATAACCACGGCGGCGAGGCTGGAAGGTATGACCGGTACTGTCGAAGACATTGATACCCCGGCCTGCAACTACCCGGCCGATCGCGTGGGTCTCAATCTCCCGCTTCGCTAAATCATCCTGCACCGCAACCAGAAGTGCTTCGGGTACGGTACAGCACAAGGCATAGTCATCCCCTCCGGCAAGAATAAAATCAAGTACCTGCTCAGCGTTGAATAAGGCACACAAATCCTCAGAATGGGGTAACGAATCCAACCACAGTTCCGCAGCAACACCACTGGCCGTGCAGAGATGCCCAAGGTCGCTGAGCAAGCCGTCCGAAACATCGATGCAGGCACTAGCCCTGCCGCGCAACAGCAGACCGGCTGCAAGCATCGGTTCGGGATGCTGTAGACGCTGTACCAAACGCTCTTGCCGTGGTTTTGCAAGCACCACCTCAGACCATTCCGTAGAACGCCCACCGGCTTGCAAACAGGCCAATCCCCCTGCCGCCTCACCAAGCACTCCGCACACCAATATGTGATCGCCAGGCTGCGCGCCATCGCGTTGCAAGGCCTGGCCCGGTGGTATCAGACCGTAAGCCGTAACGCTGATGGCCAGACCTCCACAGGTCGTGTCGCCCCCCACCAAGGCCACCCCTTCGCGCTGCGCCAGCGCCAGGAACCCCTGCATGAAGTCCCGGACGAAGGCCGGTTCTGAGTTCGGCAACGTCAGGGCTAACTGCGCCCAGTTTGGGCGGGCGCCCATTGCGGCAAGATCCGAAAGATTGACCGCCAAGGACTTCCAACCCAGATCCCATGCCGGGGTAGCCGGTAAAAAATGTACGCCGGCCACCAACGTGTCAACGCAGGTGACCAGATCCATACCCTCCGTAATCCGTAATACCGCAGCATCATCACCGATGCCAAGAAGGACATCGGAACGCTGATTCCCCCCGAGTTCGTGGATCAGTGCAAGCAGATCAAACTCAGCCATGACGATCGGGCTCAGCGACGTTCGGACAGATATTCGGAACTACGCAAGCCCGTCGCCAAGCGGTCCAGGACTCCGTTGACGTAGGTGTGCCCATGCTCCGCACCGAACCGCTTACTTGCTTCGATAGCTTCGTTAATGACCACCCGATAGGGCACATCGGAGCGGCATTTCAATTCGTAGGTAGCCATCCGCAAAGTGGCGCGTTCTACCGGATCAATATCCTCGATACCGCGATCCAGGCACGGCGCCAGCAGTTCATCCAACTCCTCCTTGAGCCGCTCAACACCACGCAAAATATCCTCGAAGTAGGCAAGATCAGCCACCTCCATGTCTTGCTCCCGGCGAAACTGAACAATGACCTCGACCATCGGAGTACCTGCCACCTGCCAGGCATATAAAGCCTGAACAGCACGCCGCCGAGCCCGGGAACGGGCCCCTGCATCAACCCCGGCTGACGGGGTGTAGTGACTGCTACTGCTCATAGACGGGTGTAAAGGTTGACCATCTCCAAGGCAGCCATAGCAGCATCTGTGCCCTTATTACCTGCCTTGGTGCCAGCGCGCTCGATAGCCTGCTCGATTGTATCGGTGGTCAGCACTCCAAAAGCAACCGGTACCCCGCTAAGCTGCGCCTGGGTGGACAAGCCCTTGGCGGTCTCGCCGGCTACAAAATCAAAATGTGGAGTAGCCCCGCGAATCACACAACCCAGCGCAATGATCGCCACGTATTGATCACCACCCAGCAATCGTGCCGTAGCCTGAGGCAATTCCCAGGCCCCGGGCACATAAATGACGTCTATGGCATCCTCGGCCACACCATGGCGTAGCAACGCATCACGTGCACCCTGCAACAGATGTTCAACGATGAACGCATTAAAGCGGGTTGCCAGCAATGCGAAGCGGCCCGTCGGAGTGGAAAAATCGCCTTGAATCACGGCCATGCCAGCCATCACCTGTAGAAAAACCCAAGTGTAGGGGCTATGGGGCCGCGTCTCCAGTCATCTTCTGGTCTCACCCCGGGATGCCAGATCCTGCGCCAGGCCGTATGCTCTCATCTTTCCCACTCCACACTGCTCATGGACAAGCCCACCGATCGTACCCGTCTGCGCCTGGCGTGGGTACGCAAACAACTGCAACAGCCAGCGCTGGAACTTGTCCCGGCATCCAATGATGCCAGTTTCCGCAGTTATTGGCGCGGCCAGTATACCGATAGCCACAGCGTGGTGGTAATGGATGCCCCCCCCGACCTGGAAGATATCCGTCCGTGGCTGGACGTGCAGCGACGCCTTGAAGATGCGGGCCTACATGTTCCCAGTGTTTATGCCAGTAACGTCGAGCAGGGATTTGTTATTATGGAAGATCTGGGCCATCGCACCTATCTTCCCGCTCTCAATGAGAGCCACGTCGAGGACCTGTATGGCGAGGCCATGGAGGCCCTATTGAACATGCAGCAGCACAGCCACTGCGATGGCTTGCCCCCTTACAACGGCAATCGTCTGATCGAGGAAATGGAACTGATGCCACGCTGGTTTCTGCAGCGGCATCTGGGTTTCGAGCCCGCTTGCGAAGACTGGGACATTCTCGAAGAGGCCTTCCGGCACCTGGCCCAATCGGCACTCGCCCAACCGCAGCTTTTTGTACACCGGGATTTTCACAGTCGCAACCTGCTGATCACCGAGCAGCGCAGTCCCGGAATCATCGATTTTCAGGATGCGCTACAAGGTCCGGTGACCTACGATCTGGTATCGCTGCTCAAGGACTGTTACGTGAGCTGGCCACGAGACCGGGTCCTCGAATGGTTGGAAACCTACTACCGTAAACTACGGCTCGCAAAGCTGCTGCCCAACGACTGGAATCTCTCCAGCTTGCTGCGCGCTTTTGATCACATGGGTCTGCAACGGCATCTGAAAGTTCTGGGGATCTTCTGCCGACTCGCTTACCGCGATGGCAAAACCAGTTATTTAGCCAATTTACCCCGGGTATTCGACTACGTGCTGGAGGCATCACACCAGGATAGCGCTTTCAGAGATCTGGCAATCATATTGCAGCGAGCGGTCAGAAATCGTGATCTGAGCACGAGGCAATCATGCGCCACGCTCTGATTCTGGCTGCCGGGCGGGGTCAACGCATGCGCCCACTTACCGATACTGTCCCCAAGCCATTGTTGGCCGTGCACGGTAAACCCTTGATCGTTTGGCACCTTGAGCGTTTGGCCGCAGCGGATATCCGCTATGTGGTGATTAACACCTCGCATCTGGCCGAACAGTTCCCGGCTATGCTGGGGGACGGCCGCCGCTGGGGCTTGCGTATCCGCTACAGCTTCGAGGGGCCGACCCCCCTGGAAACAGGAGGCGGCATACTGCGAGCCCTGCCACTACTGGGTGGCAGTGAACCATTTATAGCCGTCAGTGGCGATCTTTACAGCGATTACGATTTCACCCAACTACCCCGTATGCCGGTGGGTTTGGCCCACTTGGTATTGGTTCCCAATCCAGACTGGCACGCCCAGGGTGATTTCAACCTACAAGCCGATGGCCGCATCACCCCTGAGCTTGGCCAGCGTCTGACATTTGGCAATATCGGCGTGTACCGGCCCGAGCTTTTTAGCAACTGGCACGGCGCGGCCGAGACCACCCCAGCCCCGACATCAGCGGCATTCAAACTGGCTCCACTGTTGCGACAGGCCTGTGCCCAGGGTCTATTGGGTGGCGAATCTTTTCACGGCTTTTGGCGAAACCTGGGCTCTCCCGAGCAGCTCAAGGCTCTGCAGGCTGAACTGGCCACTCACCAGGAAAGCTGATCGCAAGCCCTAAACGACAACGCCCAACTTGCGGCGGGACTTGCGAAGAGCGGCCAGGTCGACCCCTGCCAGTCAGGGCCGACGGGCCAGTTCCGGATCGTTTTTGGTTACCGGCATCAGATCCTTCTTCGATATACCCAGCCAGAGCAGCAGCGGGCTGGCAACAAAGATCGACGATAGCGTACCAATGACGATACCAATCAGCATGGTGATCGCAAACCCATGCACCGCAGGTCCGCCGAAGAAGAACAGGGCGCCCATTGCCAAACCCGTGAACAACGAGGTAATGATGGTACGTGACAGGGTGGAGTTGATCGCCCGATTGAGAATTTGTTCAGAACTGGCCTTGCGGGTGATTCGAAACAGTTCTCGCACCCTATCGAATACCACCACCTTGTCGTTGACCGAATAGCCCACCACCGCCAGCACTGAGGCCAACACGGTAAGGTTGAAATCCCGCTGAGTCAGCGCATAGAAACCGACCGTGAGCAAGGTGTCATGGATTTCGGTAACTAAAGCGGCGACCGCAAAGCGTTTCTCGAATCGAATACCCAAATACACCATGATGCCGATGATCACGAAGATCACCGCAATAGCACCGTTGTTGCGCAACTGCTGGCCCACCTGGGGGCCAACAAAATCGGTACGTTTGAGGGACACATCGGTACGCTGGGCATGCAGCGCGCGTATGACCTTGGTGGCAACGGTATCGGCTTTTTTGTCGACCTTGCTCACCTGCATGCGAATAGTGAATTCCCGGGTGCCTCCCAAGCCCTGGACCAGGGCATTGTCGATCCCTCCGGTCTGCAGCGCCTTGCGTACGTCCTTGGCATCGACCGGTTTGGCATAGGACACCTCAACCAGTACCCCACCGGTAAAATCAAGCCCATAATTCAAACCACGGACAAGGATCAAACCTAGTGAGGCCAGCACCAGCACTATGGAAATAACGATACTGACGCGGCGCCAGCTGAGAAAGTTAATATTGCTGTTGGGGTTGAAGATTTCCATGTGGGCCTCTCAGACCGAAAGCGTCTTGAGCTTGCGACCACCATGGATCCTTGCGGTAATCGCATGGGTGGCCGTAACCGAAGTGAACATCGAGGTCAGAATGCCCACCCCAAGGGTGATGGCAAAACCTCGAATCGCGCCTGAACCAAAGGTCATCAAGGCGACCGAAGCGATCAGATGCGTGACATTGGCATCGAGAATGGTCGACCAAGCCTTCTGGTAGCCAGCACGAATCGATGCCAGGGGGGTTGAACCATTGCGCATCTCTTCCCGGATCCGTTCGCAAATCAGTACATTGGCATCGATGGCCATACCCAGGGTCAGTACGATACCGGCAATACTCGGCATAGTGAGAGTAGCCTGAAACACCGACAGCACCGCCACCAGTAAAATCAGGTTGAACACCAGGGCAATATCGGCAACCAGACCAAAAAGTTTGTAATAGATCCCCGCAGCGATCAACACAAAACCCAAACCCAGCAGAACCGAAAGTAGACCGCGGTCAATATTGCTCTGCCCCAGACTGGGGCCGATCACCCGCTCCTCAACAATGTTCATTGGCGCTGCGAGTGAGCCCGATTTCAGCAGCAATGCCAGGGTATGCGCTTGCTGAGTGCTCAGACCGGTACTTTGGAAGCGCTTACCGAACACCCCCTGAATGGTCGACGCATTAATAACGACTTGCTTGACCTTGGAGGTATGTACCCGCTTGCCGTTAATTACCTTGACTTCGGGAATTCGTTCGATGTACACCACCGCCATAAGCTTGCCGACGTTAGCGCTGGTGAATTCAAACATGCGCTTGGCCGCCGTAGAATCGAGCACCACCGATACGTCGGGAAGACCTGTGGTCTGATCGATGCCCGCTGTGGCATCAATCAGTTCATCACCCGAAGCAATCACTTTTTTCTTCAGTGCATAGGCCCGACCCTGACGGTTGTAATACACCCGATCCTCAGGTGGCAGCGTGCCATTTTTCTGTGCCGCGACCGGGTCGCTCACATTCTCGTCTACGGCATGGTACTCAAGGGTTGCCGTAGCACCCAGAATCTTCTTCGCTTCGGCCGTATCCTGCATTCCGGGTAGTTCGACCACAATACGACTGGTCCCCTGCTGCTGAACCAGCGGCTCGGAAACACCTAACTGATTAACGCGATTGCGCATAGTGGCCAAGTTCTGGCGAATAATCGAGGTTTCGATCTTCTGTAATTCACTGGACTTGAGGGTGGCACGCAGCTGGTAGCCACCCGCTGCAATTCTGGAGGTACTCAAGTCCAGTTGTGCATCATCACGACTAATCAGAGCCCGCGCGGCATCCAGGTTCTTTTCGTCCGCAACATGCACCACGATATCATTACCACTAAGGGTAACCGCCTCGAACTTGATCTTTTCCTGGCCCAGGGAATCATGAATATCTTCTCGAAAACGCTGTAACTGCTGGTGAATAACAGCTTGGGTATCTACCTGCAGTAAAAAATGCACCCCACCCTGCAGATCCAGGCCCAAGGGCATGGCATTAGCCCCGATGGCCCGCAACCAGCCGGGCACCGTCGAAGCCAGATTCAGGGCTACCACATAGCGGTCGCCCAACGTATCACGAATCAGGCTATAGGCTTTTAACTGAGTGGACGTCGAACTGAAACGGGCCAGCATGTGAGTGCCATTGATCGTGATCTTGCTCGACTTCACATGGTTTTTAGCCAATATCGACACGACCCGCTCTTGCAGTGCCTGGTTAACCGTCGCACCGCTATTGGCCTGTATCTGTATTGCCGGCTGTTTTTGAAAAATGTTGGGTAAGGCCCAGACTAGGCCAAAGACCAGTACCGCCACAACCAGCCAAGCTTTCCAACGAGGAAAATCACTCATTCCAGAGATCCTGAACGGCCGCGATATCTTCGCGGCATGAACTCACAATTGCTTGAGCGTGCCCTTGGGCAACACCGAGGACACAGCATGACGCTGCACCCGAACCGTCACATTGCTGGCGATCTCGAGGGTCAGAAAAGCATCATCAATTCCGGTCACCCGTCCTGCCAGACCACCGTTGGTAATGACCTCATCACCCTTGGCAAGTTCCGAGACCATCTTCTTGAGTTCCTTTTGCCGCTTCATCTGCGGACGGATCATCAAAAAATAGAACACCCCAAACAACAGAATCAGTGGTAAAAACGTGACCAAGGGGTTACTTGAAGTACCTGCTGCGCCGGAGGTCTGCGCGTGGGCAACGGGAATCAGAAAATCCATCATTCAGCTCACTTTGGACCGGTTCGGAACCGGTGTTTATTCAAAAGATCGGCAAGTATGCCATGTGGAGCGCACTTGTGCAGCCTGAAGGGAACTCTCAATGGACGCTATCCGATACAAAATATCCCCACCGAAAATGCTACAGCCCCGTAATCACCCGGAACTCAAAGGGTCTCGTCTTGCTGTCGCCCGGCAAAAAAGTCCGCTATGAAGTCATCCAGGCACCCGGTACTGATGGCCGTCCGCAAGCCATCCATAAGACGCTGATAATAACTAAGATTATGCTGTGTGGCCAGGACGCTGGCGAGGATTTCATTGCAGCGGTCCAGATGCCGTAAATAGGCCCGGCTAAAACCGTTGCGACACGCGTAGCAAGCGCACCCATCCTCAATCACCCGTGAGTCCGTTGCATACCGGGCATTACGGATACGCAAAGTTCCATGGTGGGTGAAAAGAAACCCGTTGCGAGCGTTACGGGTGGGCATAACGCAATCAAACATATCAATACCCTGACCCACTGCCGCAACAATATCCTCCGGACGCCCCACCCCCATCAGGTAGCGTGGCCGATCCTCGGGTAGCCCAAGCAGGGTCTGTTGCAGAGTGTGATGACGTTCGTCCACCGATTCACCAACAGCGAGCCCGCCTATGGCATAGCCATCAAAGCCGATCTGCCGTAGCCCCTCGACCGAGCGCTGCCGCAAATCCGGATACACCCCACCCTGGACGATCCCGAACAGTGCATTGGGATTGTCTTCATGCGCACGCTTGCAGCGCTCGGCCCAGCGCAGTGACCGCTGCATGGACTCTCGGGCCTGTACTTCGGTGGCTGGATACGGTGTGCACTCATCGAAAACCATTGCGATATCGGAATTGAGCGTGCGCTGGATACGCATGGACTCCTCAGCACTGAGAAATACCGGCGAGCCATCCACGGGCGAGGCGAAGGCCACCCCCTGTTCGCTGATTTTTCTCCGGTGCGCCAGGGAAAACACCTGAAAGCCGCCCGAATCGGTAAGAATCGGCCCTTCCCAACGCATGAAACCGTGCAAGCCGCCGAAGCGCTCGACCACCTCCAGACCTGGCCGCAACCACAAGTGAAAAGTATTGCCGAGGATTATCTCAGCACCGACCTCGTGCAGATCACGGGGGGTCATCGCCTTGACCGAACCATAGGTACCTACTGGCATGAAGACCGGCGTCTCCACCGTGCCATGGCATAAATGCAGACGTCCTCGCCGGGCCAAACCGTCTACGGCCAGAGATTCGAAACGCATCGGATTCATGTAATTCCCTTGGACGAGCCTTGGTCAGGCAAGATAAGCATGGCATCCCCATAGGAAAAGAACCGGTAACCGGACTGAATAGCATGCTGGTAAGCATCCATAATCCGTTCGCGACCAGCCAGTGCTGAAACCAGCATCAACAAGGTCGATTCCGGTAAATGAAAATTAGTAATCAGCGCATCAATCTGGGTAAATCGATACCCCGGCAGGATGAACAATCGGGTATCACCCGAAAACGGCTGAAGTTCACCCGTGGCGGCCGCCGATTCCAGCGCCCGGACCACGGTTGTACCGGCGGCAACGACCCGGCCCCCCCGTACTCGGGTCGCCCGAATGCGTTCCACCAGCCCGGCATCGACCTGCAACCATTCCCGGTGCATCACATGGGTACTGAGATCTTCGACCCGTACCGGTTGAAAGGTACCGGCACCCACATGCAGCGTCACGTAACCGAATTCCACACCACGGGCGCGCAAGCGTTGCAGCAGTTCCGCATCGAAATGCAGGCCTGCTGTAGGGGCGGCCACTGCACCCGGATGCCGGGCGAAGACCGTTTGGTAACGCTCGGCATCTGCCTCGTCATCCTGGCGTTCGATATACGGTGGCAGAGGGGTGTGACCGAGCCGAAGCAGCACCTGTTGCAAGGGTTCTGGGGTCTCGAAACGGAGCCGAAAAAATTCCTCCTCGCGGCCTAATACCCGCACTGGGGTACCATCAGCCAATCGCAGCAACGCCCCCTCGGCCGGCTTGTGACTAACCCGGATCTGCGCCAGTACCTCATTGTCAGGGGCCATCCGCTCAATCAGAATTTCCACCCCACCGCCACTCTGCTTATGAGCATGCAGCCGAGCTGGTAATACCCGGGTGTCATTGAATACCAGCAGATCACCCTCACCAAGCAGCTCGGGCAAGTCCCGGAAGGTCCGATCCAGGCAACTTCGATCCACTCCGTCGAGTAGCAACAAACGACTGGCGCTACGCTGCGGTAACGGTCGCTGGGCAATGCATCGGCGCGGCAGATGGTAGTGGAAATCAGACTTTTTCAACGACAACACCCTGAAACCTGAAACATGGCAAGCGTGCATTATAGAGATGTCACGGAATGCAAACTTACCTTTGAATTATTTCGTGATCGAATACCATCTTTTCTGAGCATTCGACACCAGAAGCGTTCCTGTTTTTGGGTGACCTCGTTTTGAGGTGGACGTACTACTCCGTTCTCGTCATTGCCGCGCCGGCCGTAGGATGCGCTGGGGTATGAACCGCATCAATCGAGACTCTTCCTTCACCACGCATTGTGCTATGCCGAACGGCATGGAAACCGCCCGCGGGTGAATCACCTATCTGTGGACGTCCCGCGTCCGGAGCAATAAGCTCCACCCACCTGCGGTAGGCATGGTCTTCAGCGATGGGCAACCAGTCCCAGATTGGCCACCACGAATGGGGTCAGAAAATTCAGAAACACCTTGGTACCCAGCTGTATGCTCCAGGGCGCCACAAAGAGTAGCGGGCCCTCATTGAACAGGCTCAGCCAGATTCCAACCAGTAAGGTGATCAGCAGAGTACGTTGCAGATGGCGTGGATCGGCAATCGTCCGCAATATATCCAAAAACCACTTCATCAAGTCTCCTTCTGGGCAACATGTATTCGAGATCGGGGGTAGCACTCGGATAGGTGGTGACCAGGGAGCGGATCATCTCAGCCGGTAAACCATTATGGGTGTCACAACCAACCTTTCTGTCGTGCCATTCGGTAGGCATCAATGCGATTATTCGCCCCAAGCTTGCCGATTGCTTCGGAAAGATAATTGCGCACGGTGCCACGTGATAGATTCAGGCGTGCAGCAATATCCGGTGCACTCAGGCCTTCGCCGGCAAAACGTAACACACTGCGCTCCCGGTCGCTCAGGGGATCGGCCTCAGACCAGGCCTCCAGAGCCAGTTGGGGGTCGATGGCTCGGCCACCCCGATGTACCGTGCGTAGGGCCTCGGCAAGATCTTCGGCCGGCGCATCCTTGAGTAAATAGCCCGCCACCCCGGCATCCAGCGCCCGACGCAAAAATCCCGGTCGGGCAAAAGTCGTGACGATTACTACCTTGCAGGACAGCTCGTAGCGCTGCACCCGCTGCGCCAGTTCCAGGCCGGTCAATCCCGGCATCTCGATGTCGGTCACCAGCACGTCGGGTTGCAGACGTTGCAACTCAACCCACGCGACTTCTCCATCACATGCCGAGCCCAGCACCTCGATATCCGGCTCCAGGCTCAACAAGGCCGACAACGCACCACGCACCATGGCCTGATCTTCGGCCAACAGCACCCCAATCATGACCGCTCCGCTTGCAGTCCGGCGACCCGGCCTAAACCTGCAACACCTGTTGTCTTGCCAGCAAACAGGATACCGGCAGTCTCCACAGTCTCGTCGGCCCAAACCTGAGCGTCGGAAAAATGCAAGTCCAGCCGGGTTCCCTGGCCGGATGCGGAGGTGATGTTCATCTCCCCTCCCAGGCCTGCCACCCGCTCGCGCATACCACGCAGACCATTGCCATCAGCCACCGCCCCACCGTGGCCGTTGTCAGTGATCGACATGGCCAACTGACCGCTATCATGGCTGAAGTCAACCTCCACCAATCTGGCTTGGGCATGGCGCATCACGTTGGTGATCGCCTCCCTGAGAATCAGGGCCAGAGCATGTTCGCTGGATTCCTGTAGAGTCCAGCCGGGCCATACATAGCGCAACTGGATACCAACCGATTCCAGCAACAATTTCGCTGCCGCTAGCTCGGCTGCAAGACCTACCGCACGCATCCCGGTTACCGCTGCGCGGACTTCCCGCAGCGCCTCCCTGGCCACCTTCTCGGCTTCACCGATTTCCAAGCGAGCCGCCTCCGGATCACGATCCAGTAACTTGCCTGACAGTTCCAACTTCAGGGTAATCAACGAAAGTGTATGGCCAAGCAAATCATGCAGGTCACGACCGATCCGCTCACGCTCGGCGGTCGCAGCCAAGCGGCGGACTTCCTCATGGCTCAATATCAGCTCGGCATTAGCCTCGATATTACGTCGCCACATCACATTCATCAAACCTATCGAAAGGGCCATGAATGCCATGATAAGCATGGCCGGCCACGACAAACCGAGTACTGCCGATTCCACCGTGTAGAGAGCAACCACAAGCAGCATGGTCCCAATGGCCCGATAGCTACTTGTTCCGGTAAACGCCAGGAAAGCACAGGCATAGATGACGTAGCTTTGGCCACCCCAATTGAAGGGCGTCAGGATAAATCCCAGCACCCCCATGCCCAGGGCATACTGCAGGAGCTTCGCTTTGGGTGCCGTGTAGGTACGAAAATACAGCCACAGAAATGGCCCAAAGCTTGCCAATGTTGGCCACAACCAGTGTGCGGGCGGCGTGTTGTCCAACAGCGGCGGGGCGAAGATCCAGAAGGTCCACACCAGCATCGCCAACGGCATCAGATAGATTTTTCTGCCAGAGTGAGGTGAACGAATACGGGCGCGACCGAGCAGCGAATCGGGAGCAATCTCAAAGGCCATGGCTCAACTCCAACTCCAACTTCTGGTCCAGCATCAAGCGGGTCAAAAGCCCGATCCGGCGATGGACAGCCATCATCGGCAAACAGCGAGTTCTTTTCATCACCTTCTCCCAAGCAGCAGCGGGGACGCAATGACGCACCTCGCCAACATGCCGGTACTGCCGATATGTTACTTCACCCATGCCGACGCAGCCGCCACATTGCCCACAGCAAGAACACGACGGTAAACACCAACAGCTCACCTGCATGGACAAAGATCGAGCCTGAGCGCAATCCAAGTGCGGCCTGGGTCAGTTGATGCAGGTGATAGGCGGGCCAGAGCGGGGCCGTCTGCCGCAGCACTTCAGGCAGCGCTGGCAACGGCACCCATAACCCGGACAGAAAGGCCATCGGTAAATACACCAGATTGAGTAGACCGGGGGCACCTTGGCCTTTGATCAGGGTACCCACCCACATGCCCAGGGCACAGAACGGCAATACGCCAAGCATGCCGGTTATCAATAGTTCCAGGCCTTGGGCAAGAGTTATGGATAAACCCGCCATCGTAATCGCCAGAACCAGCAGTAACAGCACCACCAGCCCAGCGGCCAGCATTGCCATCAACATCTTGCCCAGCAGATACGCACCGGGTGGTTCCGGCATGGCCCGCTTCAAAGTCAGCAGACCGCCATCACGCTCAATCGCCAGTGATACCCCAAAGCCGAACAAACCGGGTGCCATCACCCCAAACGCGACGTAACTGGACAACATAAAACGCGCTAATCCAGCACTATCATGGCCATGCACCATAAGCACACCGAACATCAGATAAAATACCGCTGGAAACAACAGAATCGGTAACATGAAGCCCGGGGCACGCAGATAACGCAGGCATTCGCTACGCGCTTCCTCAAGATAAGCTCCGAACAGGCGCCGCCGCGACATCGGGATTGCTTCGGTAAACCCAGCTCTAATGGCCATGTTCATTCAAGCCGCCTCCGCTTCGCGGGTGAGCTGAGTAAAGGCTTCGGCCAGCCCGGCCCGACGTACTTCCAGGTCGCGCAGGGCCGGATCGGAATCGAGTAGACGGCGAACCAAGCCTTCAACCTCTGCGCTACTGATGATAATCAGGTGCTCCCCCCCGCATTCGACCTTCTCGACGCCCGGCCAGCCAGCGATCATTGCTGCGGGCAGGGTGCTGATGCAACGGATACGGGTACTGGCGACGTGGGCTCGCAAGGTATCGACGCTGCCCTCGCTGAGCACCCGGCCTCGCCCCAGCACCACTACGCGCGTGGCCAGCACCTCGGCTTCTTCAAGGTAATGCGTGGTCAACACCACGGCACAGCCCTCCCCGACCAGCGTGCGCATGGCCCACCACAGTCGTTCGCGAGCATCGATGTCCATGCCCACGGTAGGTTCATCCAGAAACAGCACCCCAGGGCGGCCACACAGCGCCAGCGCGAATTGCACACGACGCTTCTGACCACCCGAGAGTTTCGCGTACGGACGGGCCAGCACATCGGTAACTCCGGCCAATCGTGCACTCTCGGCCAGATCACGTGGCTGGGGGTAATAGCTGGCGGTCAGACGCAGCAGCTCGCGAACCCGCAGCGTGGCGGGTAACTCGGCCGACTGCAACATCACCCCAATACGCCGTCGTACATCCACATGCTGTGGATTGCGCCCAAACAACTCGGCCCGACCGGCATCCGGGCGTAGCAAGCCCAGTAGTAATGACACACAGCTACTCTTGCCGGCTCCGTTGGGACCGAGCAGAGCCAGCAGCTCACCGCGATGCACCTCCAAGTCCAGACCATCGACGGCCGTCACATCTCCGTAGCGTTTGACCACACCATGAAGTGCAGCAACGGGTTGATCCAACTTATTCATGGTGGTTTCCCAAAATAGTATGACGGCATGTCATGGTGGAATCAGCACCGTTTGCATCCAAGTCGCCGCCGTCACACAATGCCCCTGACAGGCGTCATTGAGGGTTACGCGGGATCAGAACACATGCTATAATTATACAAATTTCCTTTTATCTACATATACTTAGGTCTACTTACTCCGTAGACCTTCCTTACCATAGAGTTGTCCCCGACACTTTGACAGGGCATGACGACTCACCTCACCTCTGGGAGGACACATCATGCAAGCGATCGAGAAACTGCGCCCATTACGTACTGTGGGTGGCACCCCACGCACTACCGGACTGAACGATGCCAGTATCGAGCACTTTGCCACCCAGGATCCCGACCTGGTCACGGCCATTGATGAAGCCTATGAGCAATTCTGCGCACTACGTGATGCCGGCTCCGACATCCTCACTCTGGACGAGCAGGAACAGATCCACCGGGTGCAAGCGGGGTTTATCAATTTCTACCCCGACGATGCCATCAACCCCTATGTTGCGCTGGCGGCACGGGGCCCCTGGATCGTCACCCTGAAAGGTGCGGTACTCCATGACAACGGTGGCTACGGCATGCTCGGCTTCGGCCATGCTGCGGCGCCGGTTATTGCGGCCATGGCCAAACATCAAGTCATGGCCAATGTGATGACCCCCAGTCTGGCGCAGATGTATTTCACCACAGCTTTGCGCAAGGAAATCGGCCAGACTCTGGGTCAATGCCCCTACAGCCACTTTATGTGCCTTAATTCAGGCTCAGAATCGGTCAGCTTGGCCGGGCGCATCGCCGACGTCAATGCCCGCAACATGACCGAACCCGGCGCCATCCATGCCGGTCGCACCATCAAACGGCTGGCAGTACGAGGCGGTTTTCACGGGCGTACCGAATTGCCGGCAATGTATTCCGATTCGACACGTAAAACCTACCGCAAATACCTGGCCAGCTACCAATCCCCTGAAGCCGATTTGCTTACCGTCGAGCCTTACAGCGTTGACCAGCTCAAGCAGGTCTTCGCAAAAGCGGAGCAGCAGGGTTGGCATATCGAGGCCATGTTCCTGGAACCAGTGATGGGTGAAGGCGACCCGGGCCGGTCGGTGACCCCGGAGTTCTATGCTGCAGCACGTGAGCTGACCAAGGCCCACGGCACCCTTCTGCTGGTGGATTCGATCCAAGCCGGTCTGCGTGCCCACGGGGTACTTTCCATCGTAGATTACCCCGGTTTCACGGGCCTGGAAGCCCCAGACATGGAAACCTATTCGAAAGCCCTCAACGCCGGCCACTACCCTCTCTCGGTACTGGCCGTCAATGAGCGGGCTGCAGGCCTATACCGCAAGGGCATTTACGGCAACACCATGACCGCCAATCCGCGGGCCCTGGATGTAGCCTGTACCGTACTTGGAATGCTCACCCCAGAAATACGCCACAATATTCGTGACAAGGGGGCCGAGTTCATCAGGAAACTGGAATTGCTGAAGGGTGAACTGGGCGGTCTGATCACCAAGGTACAGGGCACCGGGTTGCTGTTCTCCTGCGAATTAGCCCCTGAATTCAAATGTTCCGGCGCTGATTCAGCCGAAGAATACCTGCGCCAACAAGGTATCGGGGTCATTCATGGGGGTGCCAACTCGCTGCGCTTTACCCCGCATTTCAATGTCAGCAGTGCCGAGGTTGATCTGATTATCGGCCAGCTTCGTGAAACCTTGCTGCACGGTCCACGTCTGGGGGCTCGCGACGCCGCCTGAGCAACATGCTCAGACCTGGGAAACGCCGCGCAAAATGCGCGGCGACCCTGAAGACGTCTAATCAACCCTTGCGGAAATGGTCAGTGGCACGAATCAGCGCATCCAGGTTGCCTGGTTCGAAGGCCGAATGCCCGGCATCAGCAGTGATCTGCAGATCGGCCTCCGGCCAGGCTCTATGCAGATCCCAGGCGGAACGCAATGGGCAAACCACGTCATAACGTCCCTGTACAATCACCGTCGGAATAGAACGAATGCGTTCAATGTTCCGCAGCAATTGCCCATCCTGCTCAAAAAAACCACCGTGCACGAAGTAATGGCATTCGATGCGGGCAAAGGCCAGGGCGAAGTCATCAGCCGAACTGGCTTCGATATACGCCGGATCCTGATGCAGAAAACTGGTGGCCGCTTCCCAGGTCGACCAGGCCCGTGCGGCCGCCAAGCGTAATTCAGGATCAGCGCTGGTCAGGCGCCGATGATAGGCGCTTATCAAATCACCATGCTCAGCCTCGGGTATGGCATCAAGATAGCCCTCCCAGGCATCCGGGAAGAGCGTGTTACAGCCCCTCTGATAAAACCATTCCAGCTCTTCGCGTCGTAATAGAAAGATCCCCCGCAACACCAGTTCGGTCACCGACTGTGGGTGAGTCTCGGCATAGGCCAGAGCCAGCGTTGAGCCCCAGGAGCCACCAAATACCTGCCAGCGATCAATACCCAAGTGTTCCCGCAGGCGTTCGATATCCGCCACCAGATCCCAGGTTGTATTCCCGTTCAATTCGGCGTGCGGCGTGGATCGGCCACAACCGCGTTGATCGAACAGCACAATACGGTAAGCCGATGGATCAAAAAACTGTCGACACCGAGTATTGCATCCGCCCCCCGGACCACCATGCAAAAACACGACCGGCTTACCTTGTGGATTTCCGCACTGCTCGTAGTACAAGCTATGCAGCTCGGAAACCTTTAAATGCCCATGTTCATAGGGCTCGATCTCGGGATACAGGATACGACGTTGACTAGAGCTCATGCGGTCTCTCCGGACTGCAAAAACAACAACGGCGCCTGGTGACGCCGGGTAGTGGATTCTGAAACTGGTCGGGGCGGCGAGAATCGAACTCGCGACCCCCACAACCCCATTGTGGTGCGCTACCAGGCTGCGCTACGCCCCGACGGCATTTCAGAATCAGTGATTCTAACAGGCCCAGCGGAGAGAAAAGAAGCCTTAATGTAGCAAGTGCAGAATTTCTTCCAATTCCTGCCGTACTTGACGCACCACCTCAAGGGAAAGATGGGGCTCGGTCTTGACCTGTTCGCCCTGCAAACGCTGCCGAGCGCCGGTAATAGTAAACCCCTGTTCATACAGGAGTGAGCGGATCTGCCGAATCATGAGTACGTCATGGCGCTGGTAGTAACGGCGATTACCGCGGCGTTTCACCGGATTGAGACTGGAAAATTCCTGCTCCCAATACCGCAATACATGCGGTTTGACTGCACACAACTCGCTGACTTCACCAATGGTGAAATAGCGTTTCGCCGGAATCGGCGGAAGTTCCCGGTTACTGCCTGGGTCCAGCATAGGCCTCCACCCTCAGTTTCAGCTTCTGGCCAGGACGAAAGGTCACCACCCGCCGCGCGGAGATGGGAATCTCTTCCCCGGTCTTAGGGTTACGCCCCGGTCGCTGGTTTTTTATGCGCACACCAAAATTGCCAAACCCCGATAACTTGACGGTTTCTCCACCTTCAAGAGCCGCCCGGATGGTTTCGAAAAACGCATCCACAAACTCTTTGGCTTCGCGCTTATTTAATCCGACATCGCTGAAAAGTCGTTCTGCCAGCTCTGCCTTGGTCAATGCCATGACTACCCCCTGAACTCCGCCTGCACACCCAACAATAGAGCATCCATCACTTTCTGTATGCATGCATCCACTTTCTCATCCGTAAGAGTGCGTGAACTATCTTGTAAAATCAAGCTAATAGCGAAACTTTTTTGCCCATTAGGTAATTCTTGGCCCCGATACAGATCAAAAAGCTGGAGATTTACCAGTAAACCACCTGCCGCCTGACGGGCGATTTGCTCTACGTCTGCCCAGACTACGTCCTCATTCACCACCAGAGCAAGATCGCGGCGCACACTTGGAAAGCGGTTAAGTGGCCGAGCCTTTGGCAAACTGCGCTCACGCAGCGCATCCAAACGCAGTTCAAAGGCATAGATCTCTCCATCCATACCAAGTTTACTCAGCAATTGTGGATGCAAGGCCCCCAACGCACCGATCGGGCGTCCATCTGCAAGCAGGTGGGCTCCACGACCGGGATGCAGCCACGGTGGTAAATTATCCTGTTCAAACCGGAAACGCCCAGGCTCTCCGGTCAGGGCCAACAAGGTTTCCACAGCACCTTTGATATCGTAGAAGTCGACACTACGAAGTGGCTGATGCCAATGCTCGGGCTGTACCGTGCCCACCACCATACCTGCCAGACTCTCAATCTCAGTCGGTGCTGCAGCGTCTGCACCCCGCTGGAAAGTGCGGCCCAGTTCAAATAGACGGACGCGGCTCTGCTGGCGATTGCGGTTGGCCTGCACGGAAGCCGCAAGACCGGGCAATAAGGATGTGCGCATCACCGCAAATTCTGCCGACAGGGGATTAGCGAGCGGTACCGAAGCATCCTGCAACCCCCATGTTTCGAGGCTGGCGGAGGAGACAAATGCGTAGTGGATGGCCTGCAGATAATCGTTCGCACACAAGGCGTTGCGGAACATGCTATCGCTCACCCTGGTCTCAGGTTCGGTGACCACACGGCCGCTCGTCACGGGTAAACTTACCGGGATCCGATCATAGCCATGGATGCGAGCGATCTCTTCGATCAGATCCTCCTCACACTCAATATCAAAACGCCGGGAAGGAGGCACCACTAACCAAGCTCCCTGCTCACGGGCCAGACGCATGTCCAGGGCGGTGAGTATCCGCTCAATGTCAGGATCCGCAATAAGCACACCGAGTATCCGTGCTATCCGCTCACTGCGGAGGCGGATCGGCAATCGGGAGGGGATATCTTGTGGGTGTTCGGCAACCGTGATGGCACTGGCCTTGCCCCCGGCTATTGCGATCAGCAGGCCGCTGGCCCGTTGCAGCGCCCGGCTCGGAAGCTCGGGGTCAACCCCCCGCTCGAAACGATGCGCCGCATCGGAATGCAAGCCAAGCCGACGCACCACCCCCATGATCGAGGCCGGAGCAAAATGAGCACTTTCCAGGAAAACGCTTCGAGTTGACGCCTGCACGGCACTGTCTGCCCCTCCCATAACCCCCGCCATGGCAATCGGCCCGTGATCATCGGTAATCAGCAGCATGTCAGGATCCAAGCTTACATCGAGGTCCCCAAGCAAGCGCATCGATTCAGCCGTCTTTGCCAAGCGCACATGAATCTCTCCCTGCAAACGATCATCATCGAACGCATGCAAGGGTTGGCCTAGTTCAAGCATTACGTAGTTGGCAACATCAACTACCGCATTCACTGGACGCAAACCCGCACGCCATAAACGCTGCTGCATCCAGGTGGGAATCGGAGCCTGGGGATCCACTCCTTCGATGACTCGTCCCAGATAGCGCGGACAGGCCTGCCCGGCCTCCAGTTTGACCTGACGATGACGATCACCCTGAATGGGTACCTCGACGCAAGGCGGCGTACGCACGCCCGCATCGAACAGTGCCGCGACATCATAGGCAAGCCCCAGCATACCGAAACAATCGGCCCGGTTCGGCGTCAATTTCAGCTCAATGCTGGCATCCGGCAATCCCAAGGCCTCGCTCAGCGACTGGCCAGGCCGTGTCTCTTCAGGCAGTTCAAACAGGCCTGAGGCATCTGCATCAATCTGCAGTTCACGGGCCGAGCAAAGCATGCCAGCGGAGGCCACCCCACGGAGTTCAGCGCGTTCGATACGCACCCCTCCAGGCAAGACGGCACCGGGTAAGGCCAATGGAGCTTTCAAGCCGACCCTGACGTTGGGGGCACCACAGACGATAGTGGTCGCTTCATCGGCCCCAGTATTCACCTGGCAAATCTGCAGGCGCTTGGCATTTGGATGGGGTTCGCAGGTGAGAATCTCGCCCACCAGCACATTCTGCAAATGGCTACCCAGCGCTTCAACACTTTCCACTTCGAGACCCGCCATGGTCAGGCCGTCGAGCAGCTGCTCCCGACTCACTTTCACATCGACCAGTGAGCGCAACCAGTTTTCACTGAATTTCATGATTCCTCCACGTCCGGAAATCGACGCCTGGTACCGGCACCGCAATTCATGCGAATTGACGCAAAAACCGCATATCGTTCTCAAAGAAAGCACGTAAATCACGTACCCCATAGCGCAGCATGGCGAAGCGTTCTACACCAATACCGAATGCGAAACCGGTATAACGCTCAGGATCAATGCCGCAATTGGCAAGCACCTTGGGATGCACCATGCCGCAGCCGAGAACTTCTAACCAACCCGCTTGACGATCGGAATTCCAACGGATATCAACCTCGGCCGAGGGCTCGGTAAACGGGAAATAACTCGGTCGAAAACGCATCTCGAAATCACGCTCGAAAAACGCCCGGACAAACTCTACCAAAGTCCCTTTTAAATCCGCAAAGCAGGCCTGTTCGTCCACCAGCAAACCCTCAATCTGATGAAACATGGGCGAATGGGTCTGATCGGAGTCGCTACGATAAACTTTACCCGGAACAATGATGCGAAATGGTGGGGTGCCACCCTGCATGCTGCGAATCTGCACAGGTGAGGTATGGGTACGCAGTAACCGCCCGTCACCAAAATAAAAGGTGTCATGCATTGCACGCGCCGGATGATGGGGGGGGAAATTGAGGGCTTCAAAATTATGCCAGTCATCCTCGATCTCCGGGCCTTCCTCGCGGTGGTAACCCAGACGCTCGAAAATACTGCAGATCCGGTCGAGAGTTCGAGTAACCGGATGGATATTGCCTCGCCTCGTGGTGCGTCCCGGCAAGCTGGTATCGATCCGCTCCGCAAGCAAACGTCGCTGCAGATACTCGTTTTCGAGATGCGTTTTCTTCTCTGCCAGCAGCGCCAGCAAACGCCCCTTGGTCCGGTTCAACTCTGCACCACGGGGCTTGCGTTGCGACGCATTGAGAGAGCCAAGCTGTTTCAGAGCGAGGGTAAGTGTCCCATTCTTACCCAGTAGCGCAACGCGCAAGGCCTCGAGAATCTCCAGGGTAGAGGCCTGCTGGATATCTCTTTCGATGGCATCGAAGCGAATTTGATCTTTGCCCATGACAATCCTGTTCCATAAATGCATGTGGGGAGCGAATCGATACGCTCCCCACACGATACCTCGACACCGGAGTACCCGGTGCATGCCGCATCAATTAAGCTGCAAGACTGGCTTTGGCTTTCTCGGCGATAACTCCGAAAGCCTTAATGTCGTGTACAGCGAGATCGGCCAGGACCTTGCGATCGATGGTGATACCGGCTCTGGATAGGCCGTTGATCAAGCGACTGTAGGATAATCCGAACTGCCGGGCCGCCGCGTTGATACGTACGATCCATAGCGCCCGGAACTGGCGCTTGCGTTGTTTGCGACCGATATAGGCGTATTGCTGGGCCTTGGTGACCGCCTGCTTAGCAACCCGGAAAACCTTGCGGCGGGCATTGTAATAACCCTTCGCCTGGCCAATGATTTTTTTATGACGGCGGTGCGCTACGACGCCACGTTTAACTCGAGCCATAATCCATTCTCCTCAGAGGTAGGGCAGCATTCGCGCTACCGACTTCTGGTCGGAGGCATCGATATGGTTGGTAGCACGCAAGCCACGCTTCAGCTTGGTTGATTTTTTAGTCAGAATATGGCTTCTGAAGGCGTGTCCCGCCTTGAAACGGCCTGTTGCGGTCTTGCGAAAACGCTTCGCCGCGGCACGTTTGGTCTTGATCTTGGGCATGAAAGTGCTCCATTCAGTATTATTTGACTGGCCTGGGCGACGGTTGCACCGCACTTGCCATCCCTGCCCCGGCCGGCTCGTCATGATCACGATCCACGCGATCAAGTCGTTCAGTTTAGCTTGATTTAACTTCCCACGGAAGCATCAGCTTTTTTGCTTCGGGGCAATCAGCATGACCATCTGTCGCCCTTCCAGGCGCGGAAACTGCTCGACCACCGCAAGCTCGGCGACATCCTGCTGCACCTTCTGGGCCAGCTCAAAGCCGAGTTCCTTGTGGGAAAGCTCCCGGCCCCGGAACCGAATGGTTACCTTGACTTTGTCGCCATCCGTAAGAAAACGCAGGATATTGCGTAACTTGATCTGATAATCGCCTACATCCGTAGTAGGCCGGAATTTGACTTCCTTGATTTCGATTTGCCGCTGCTTCTTTTTTGCGGCCTGGGACTTCTTTTGCTGATCAAACCTGAATTTTCCAAAATCCATGATCCGGCAAACCGGGGGCTCGACTAAGGGCTGGATCTCGACCAGATCAAGGCCGGCGGCCTCAGCCAGTCCCAGCGCTTCATCACGAGACAGAATGCCGACCTGCTGGCCTTCGGCATTGATGACACGAACTTGCGAAACCCGAATTTCCTGGTTACGCCGGTGCCTTTTTACATCGCTGCTGGTAGCGATACCACATCCTCCAATCAGTTGAAAATTACCCGCAGGTCAGTGCTTTGCCACTGCGGAAACTAGTTTTTCGACACATTCCTGCAACGGCATACTGCCCAGGTCCGTGCCATCCAACGCGCGCACAGCAACCGTGTCCGCCTCTTGCTCGCGATCACCGACCACAAGCAACCAGGGAACACGCTGCAATGTATGCTCACGGATTTTATAGCCGATTTTTTCCTTTCGCAAATCGGCGACAACGCGCAGACCCTGCTCAGTGAGCAGGCGAACGACTTTATTGACATGCTCGGTCTGCGCATCGGTGATGTTCATGACCACCGCCTGAACGGGGGCAAGCCAGGTGGGCAGAATGCCGGCATGGTGCTCAATCAGGATGCCGATGAAACGCTCCATCGACCCAACAATGGCCCGATGCAGCATCACCGGATGCTGCCGGTTGGAGTGCTCATCGACATACTCGGCACCGAGTCGCTCAGGCATCATGAAGTCCACCTGCATGGTCCCGACCTGCCAGTCTCGGCCGATCGAGTCATGCATGTGATACTCGATCTTCGGGCCATAGAAGACCCCTTCACCGGGCAGTTCCTGCCAGGCCACCCCGGCACGGGTAAGAGCCGCCCTCAGGGCCTCCTCGGCACGATCCCAAATCGCATCGGAGCCAATCCGCTGATCTGGACGTAAGGCAATTTTTACAGCGATATCCTGGAACCCGAAATCGGTATAGACCTGCATCGCCTGCCGGTGGAAAGCCGTCACTTCGGATTCTATCTGCGCCTCGGTACAAAAAATATGCCCATCATCCTGGGTAAATGCACGAACCCGCATCAAGCCATGTAGGGCCCCGGAGGGCTCGTTGCGGTGACAACTGCCAAATTCGGCATAACGGATCGGTAAATCGCGATAGCTACGCAGCCGTGACTTGAAGATCTCCACATGGCCCGGGCAGTTCATGGGCTTCACCGCATAGGTACGTTTCTCCGACTCGGTGAAAAACATGTTCTCGGCGTAATTATCCCAGTGACCGGACTTTTTCCACAACGATACGTCGAGAATCTGTGGACCACGCACTTCCTGATATCCCGAGCGGCGGTATACGCCACGCATGTACTGTTCGATAACCTGCCATATTGCCCAGCCGCGTGGATGCCAGAACACCATTCCCGGCCCCTCTTCCTGCTGGTGGAACAGATCCAGCGCCTTGCCAAGTTTCCGGTGATCGCGCTTCTCGGCCTCTTCCAGCATGCGCAGGTAGGCCTTGAGCTCCTTGTCGCTGAACCAGGCCGTGCCATAAATACGCGACAGCATCTCGTTGGACGAATCGCCACGCCAGTAGGCGCCGGCCACCTTCATCAAACGGAAGGATTTGATACGGTCGGTATTGGGCACATGTGGACCCCGACAAAGATCGGTAAACTCCCCTTGTGCATACAGCGAAAGGTCCTCATCGGCCGGAATTGAAGCGATAATCTGCGCCTTGTACGTCTCACCTTTGGCACTGAAAAATTGGCTGGCCGCATCACGGGACAGCACCGAACGGGTCACCGGCATGGCGGCAGCCACGATCTTGTGCATTTCCTGTTCGATGGCCGGAAGATCATCTGGGGTAAAAGGCCTGGTATAGGCGAAATCGTAATAGAAGCCATTCTCGATCACCGGGCCAATAGTGACCTGCGCACCCGGGTGCAAGCGCTGCACCGCCTGCGCAAGCAAGTGGGCCGTAGAATGCCGCAGGATTTCCAGCGCCTCAGGGCTCCGGGAAGTAATGATCTCGATGGCCGCGTCGCGATCCACCGTACGCGCCAGGTCGACCGTAACCCCGTCGATCTTCCCGGCCAGGGCCGCCTTGGCCAGTCCGGCCCCAATCGACTCAGCGACCTCGTGCAGAGTGGGTGCGTGTTCGAAAGATTTCTTGCTGCCATCGGGTAATGTGATTTGGATCATCAGAAAGACCTGTGCAGACAATTCTTGCCGGGAAGCAGAGTTTTGACTGGGTTACGGGGGGAACAGTCTGCCAAGCTAATGAAGACCGTAAGCACAACACGGTTACAGACAAGGCGTGCATCGGCAATCAGAACATGCACTGCCGGGGGCTGAAAATGACTTGTATCGTTCCCATGTCGCACACTCGACCCACTGTTGCGGCGGGCCACCTTGGAGATTTAACGAAAGCGTTACGCTATCCCGAGCACCTGGGCATGTCAACGCCCAGTCTTGTCCAATAGGCCACGAGTCTGAAGCTGGAAGCGGAACCGTTCATGATGGGGAGATAAAAACCAGCATGAAACTCGAAGACTGAACAAGCATCGATCAACTCACCGAGTCCCTGGTAGGCGTCCAGGCGGTGACCTTTTCGGTCGCCAGAGATGAGGGTGCCAGCGACCTGAGGCTCCCTCAGCAGAGTAAAAACGTGGTGCTTACAGTCCCACTTCGTATAGCTCAAGCTCTGACATTCCTTCATGGGTAAATCTCCTTCTCTTGGTTGAGTTTGGAGATTTGCAGTAACTGCAGTATAGGTCATACCTGAGGTAGTCCCCCGGCATTAATGAAGTCCTGGAAGGTTTCAGTTTGCTGTGGCAGCGTGACAATTCTGAAATCGGGTTTACAGCTAAGGTGTCATTCACGAGTTCCGGGTTACGGGAGCGGACATGGCGGTGGATATGGGTATCGGCACGGGAGCCACGAGCATGACGGGGATGAACCGTACAATGATGGTGCTGCGGTGCCGGGCAAAAAAACATCTGACGGGTTTCCCACCCACGCCCCGCAAGGACCGCTGATGCGTGGGCGCAGGGCGCATGAAATTGACGCTGACTGATGGAAAGGAGCATGACATGACCACCAACAATACTGGCTTTACCGCAGTTGGGGCCAAGCCTGATGCTCCCGACCCCCGCAGCCCTCTTAGAAGACCGTCGGCCATAGTGTTGCGGGCCGCATTGACGCGGATCATTCGCACCGGAACGCTGGAGCTTTGCCTGCCCGACCGGCGTGTGCTGCACTTCGGTACTGGCGGACCGATCGTCGCCATTGCCATCCATGATTGGCAAACCGTACGCCGGATCGCCATCAATCCCGATCTAGCGTTGGGCGAGGCCTATATGGATGGCCGGCTCAGCGTGACGCACGGCGATATATACGCATTCCTTGACCTCTGTCTCTCGAATATCGGTCTTGGCAGCGGCCATTGGGTCCGCCGGTTGCAGCAACGCCTGCACCAGCTGGGGCGACGCTTCATGATGCATAACTCAGTAGGGCGGGCGCAACGCAACGTCGCCCATCACTATGACCTGTCCGATGATCTCTATGATCTCTTCCTTGACCCTGAACGGCAGTATTCCTGCGCCTATTTTGAGACCCCGAGGGACAGTCTGGAAACGGCGCAGATACGAAAGCTGGACCATATCGCGGCCAAACTGCATCTTGCGCCCGGCCAAAAGGTGCTTGATATCGGCAGTGGCTGGGGAGGGCTGGCCCTGTCGCTGGCCCGGCGCGCGGATGTGGAGGTCATCGGGGTGACCCTGTCGGCAAAGCAGCAGCACTATGCCGAGGCGCGCGCCCTACGCGAAGGTCTGTCGGACAAAGTGCATTTCGCGCTGCGCGATTACCGCCATCAGCGCGGGCAGTTCGACCGGATCGTGTCGGTTGGCATGTTCGAACATGTTGGGGTTGCGTATTACCCTGAATATTTTTCCAGAATTGCCGAGTTACTGAGCGGGGACGGGGTCGCGCTGGTTCATACCATCGGCAGCGTGACCGAGCCAGCCGCGCCGCATCCCTGGATCCGTAAATACATCTTTCCGGGCGGCTATATTCCTTCGCTATCGGAAATCATGCCGGCAATCGAAAGAAGCGGCCTGATCGTTGCCGATATCGAAGTTCTGCACCTCCATTACGCCGAAACACTCAAAGCGTGGCGGCTGCGATTTTTGGCCAACCGCGACCATGTGGAAGCACTTTATGATGCACGGTTCTGCCGAATGTGGGAATTCTATCTTGCCGCCTGCGAAGCCAGTTTCCGCTACGGCGGACTGGTCGTTTTCCAGATCCAGCTGACCCGCAAGGTCGGGGTACTGCCAATGATCCGAAACGATATTTCAGAAGCCGGATACGGGCGCGCGGGCTGGGACAGCGGCGAGGCCGGGGGCGACAATATCCAGGAGCTGAAATGCCGATGAGCCAAGTGCCGCCTCGCCTGACAGGCCCCCTCTGAATGGGCGTATTCGGGATTTCCAGGATTGTTCTGGTCATGCTGCTCTGGGCGCTCTGCTATCCCCTGATCCTAGCGGGCTTAGCCTATGCGCCGTTGATGACATTCGCGGCGTTGCGTGCGCTCCTTTCTGGCGCGATGCTGGTGGGGGCGGGGATGGCGCTGGGGCACCCCTGGCCACGTGGGGTGCGGGTCTGGATCACGCTGGCCGCCATCGGGCTGGGGGCCACGAGTCTTGCCTATCTCGGCATGTTTCACGCGGCCGAGTTCGTATCGCCGGGTATCGCCACGGTCATCGCCAACACCCAGCCCCTGCTTGCTGCGGTGCTGGCCAGCCTGTTTCTGGGCGAGCATATGGGAAGACGGGGCAAGCTGGGGCTTGCGCTAGGATTTGCCGGTATCGTCTTCATCGCGCTGCCACAGCTGCTGACCGCACGAGCCGAAACCTACCTGATCGGATTTGGCTATATCTTGCTGGCCGCCCTTGGCATCACCATCAGCAATGTTCTGATCCGCTACCTCGCGCCAAAGGTTGACGCGGTGATGGGGATGGGTTGCCAGATGCTGATTGGCAGCGTACCGCTGCTGGTGGCAGCCTTTGCGTTGGAGCAGCCCTTTACTATTGTCTGGGCGCCGCAATTTCTGTTGGCTCTGGGCGGGCTCAGTCTGTTCGGATCGGCGCTGGCCTACTGGCTTTGGAACCTGATCCTGCAAGAAACTGTACTGAACGTTGCCAACACTTTCAGTTTTCTGGTGCCGGTGTTCGGGCTGTCAATGGGAGCACTGTTTTTCAGCGAGAGGTTGGGCTGGTTCGAGGCAATCGGCGTAGCCCTGACCCTTGTAGGGATCGCGCTGGCCAGCCGGGACAGAGCCACGGAAAAACCGCGTGAGGAATACGCGTAGGTCTACGCCCTGACAAGTGAATCAAAAACAGGTTGTTGGGCTATATCCAACTTCTGCTACAGCCCCCGATCCATAGGTTTTCACGCCCGAAGATCAGGGGGTATTTCATGTGGTTATAGCCGCGCTTTAGTGATGCGCGTGTTCGTCTTTGTGGCCGCCGCAGCATCCGTCGCCCGAGGCGTGACTGGCGTGTTGGTGCCCATGCCCGCCGCAGCATCCGCTGCTGGCCTCATCGCTGGCTTCGTGCTTATGCTCGTTGTCATCGGCGTCGGCGTCGGTTTTTGCAACGAGGAACATGCCGCATTTGGGACACTTTCCCGGCTCGGTGCTTTGCACTTCGGGGTGCATCGGGCAGGTGTAGATGGTTTCGCCCGAGGCCTCGGACGCCTTACGTTTGTTTCCGAATATCATGTCATTGTCTCCTATCGGCTTCACTGGATTTGGGGTTAGTGTAGTGTGATGACGACCTTGTAGCGCTGCATGCCCTGGTGGGGCCAAGCATCTCGAATAAGGCGGATGCCTCAACACCCTACCCATCACGGGCCTGATCGAGTCCCTTGCGGATGCCGACGACGGTCCTAGCGTACTCGACCTGATCCTGAACGTCTTGCCACGCCTGCGGAACGTATCAACCTCATATAGACAGTTACATTTTAGATAATATCAATTCACCTTTATTGCTCACGTACCCGGCTGCGGTGAGCGTCGGGAAGCCCTGATGCAGATCTTGGCAGCGCCATGGATCCTGTATTTATAGTCCTGGAATCTATGCTATCCAAGACAGTCAGTGTATGGGCCCAGGTTGACACACAGAGAAACCACTCAGTACCTCTCACCTCCGTGCCAGCGACCCGCTACAATTATGCGCTGCTTGCAGAGGTGCCCTTATGCGCATTGTGGTCACAGGTTCAGCGGGTTTTATCGGTGCCGCCGTGGTCGAGCGTCTGCTCGCCCGGGGTGAGGAAGTGCTCGGTATCGACAACCACAACAATTACTACGATCCGGCACTGAAACAGGCCCGTGTTGACCGGTTTCTCGAGCACCCTGGATATCGGCATGCCCGGCTTGATCTGGGTGATGAAAAAGCTCTCGATGAGGTATTTCACTCTTTTGCTCCGCAGCGAGTGGTCCATCTCGCTGCCCAGGCCAGTGTGCGCTACTCACTGCAGCACCCACAAAGCTATCTACACAGCAACCTGCTTGGTTTCGGCCATGTTCTGGAATGCTGCCGGCACGCAGCAGTGGAACATCTGGTCTTTGCTTCATCCAGCTCGGTGTATGGCGCCAATCGCAAGCTGCCCTATACCGAAAGTGATGCCGTCGATCACCCTCTGAGCCTGTACGCCGCGAGCAAGAAAGCCAATGAACTGATGGCCCACTCGTACAGCCACCTGTACGGTCTGCCCGCTACCGGATTGCGCTTCTTCACCGTCTACGGCCCCTGGGGTCGACCGGACATGTCGCCGATCCTGTTTGCCCGACGCATCCTCTCCGGCGAACCGATCCAGGTTTTCAATTACGGCCACCATCGTCGTGATTTCACCTATATCGACGATATCGTCGAAGGTGTCATCCGGGTGCTCGATCAACCCGCTACAGCGGATCCGGATTTCGATCCGGTCAAGCCGTCGCTGCTGACATCTTCTGCGCCCTGGCGTATTTTCAATATTGGTAACGATCAACCCGTCGAGTTGTTGTACTTCATCGAGCTTCTAGAACGATTTCTGGGCCGCCAGGCCAAGAAGGAACTGCTGCCGATGCAAGCGGGTGATGTGAAAGACACCTGGGCCGACATCAGCGCACTGCGTCAGGCGACGGGCTGGGCACCCAGCACGGCCATCGAGCCGGGTATCGAACGTTTCGTGGCCTGGTATCTCTCTTATACTAAAAGCTGCAAGGAACATATCACCACGCTGTAGTACCGGGATGTGAGCTCTTATCCCCGGCCGCCTCCACCCGTACAAGGATCCCGCAATTATGTGTGGAATCGTTGCCGCTGTCGCTCAACGCGATGTCGCCCAGATTCTGATCGAAGGCCTCAAAGCCCTCGAATACCGTGGCTACGACTCGGCGGGCCTCGCCGTGATTCAAGCCCATACATCGCAACGCCTGCGGGTACTTGGTAAGGTTCGAGAACTCGAAGCCCGCCACGCTCAAGCCCCCTTTTCCGGCGGTACGGGGATTGCGCATACCCGCTGGGCCACCCATGGCGTTCCCAGCGAAGCCAATGCCCATCCCCACCGCTCGGGAAGGGTGTTGCTGGTACATAACGGCATCATCGAAAACCATGCCAACCTACGGGAGGAGCTACTCACCCGTGGCCATCGGTTCAGCTCTGAAACCGACTCGGAAATCATCGCCCACCTGATCGATGAACAACTCGGCCAAGGACAATCGCTGCTGCAAGCGGTTCGCCACACACTCGGGAAACTGGATGGCGCCTACGCCCTTGCCGTAGCCGATGCCGAGGACCCCGAGCAAATCATCGGGGCCCGCCGTGGCAGCCCCTTGGTACTGGGCATTGGTATCGGTGAGCATTTTTTGGCCTCCGACATGCAGGCCCTGATCAAGGTCACCAACCAGGTGATCTACCTCGAAGACGGAGACCTGGTTGAAATCCACCGTGACCGATATCTGATCCATGATGGTGAAGGCCGGCAAGTCGCTCGGGCAGTTCACGAAAGTGATCTCAGCAGCGACGCGATCGAACGCGGCAAATATCGCCACTACATGCAAAAGGAAATTTTTGAACAACCACGTGCCGTCGCTGCGACCCTAGAGGGTCGGCTGGGATCCAGCGGAGTACTAGCCGGCATTTTCGGCCCTGAGGGTCAACCGCTGCTGGACAAGGTGCGAGGCGTACATATCGTCGCCTGTGGCACCAGTTACCACGCCGGACTGATCGCCCGGGTATGGATAGAAAAACTCGCCAGGCTACCCGTGAATGTGGAAGTTGCCAGCGAATACCGGTATCGGGATGTGGTGGTTCCAAACAACACCCTGCTGGTCGCCATCTCCCAGTCGGGTGAAACCGCCGATACACTCGCCGCCTTGCGCGAATCCTCACAGCGTGGCTATCTGGGCACGCTAGCCATCTGCAATGTTCCCGAATCGTCTTTGGTCCGTGAGTCGATGCTGAAACTGATGACCCGGGCCGGGCCGGAAATCGGGGTCGCTTCAACCAAGGCTTTCACCACCCAGATCACAGCCTTGGCCCTGCTGACATTGGAGCTGGCTCGGACCCGAGGCCTTGATGGTACAGAACAGGCCAAACTGGCAAAGCAACTGGCGCACTTACCCCAGGCTCTGCAAAATGCGCTGCAGTGCGAAGCGGAAGTCGAGCAGCTGGCGGCCAAGATCATGCATCGTCAACATGCCCTGTTCCTCGGCCGGGGGGCCCATTTTGCCGTCGCTCTTGAAGGTGCCCTGAAGCTGAAGGAAATTTCCTACATCCATGCCGAAGCCTATCCCGCCGGCGAATTGAAACACGGGCCTCTAGCCCTGGTCGATGAAAATATGCCGGTGATCGCCGTGGCACCGAACAATGCCATGTTCGACAAACTCAAATCAAATCTTGAAGAAGTCCGGGCTCGTGGCGGCAAACTGTATGTGTTCGCCGATCGCCAGGTCACACTCGATCACAATACCCATGAACATATCGTCCGGCTCGATGCAGGAGGATTACTCATTGCTCCTGCCGTGTTCACCATTCCCTTGCAACTACTGGCCTATCACGTCGCCGTGTTACGCGGCACCGATGTCGACCAACCGCGCAATCTGGCCAAGTCGGTGACCGTGGAATAACCATGCATTGGCATGCGAATCCATCCTTTTCTGGGCCAGAAGGTTCCGTTGTTCACAGTGCTACTGGAAATACCACATAAACCGTGCATAGAGGCGATCGGCAGGGGCCACAAAAATACCTGAGTTCGGAGCCGTCTCCAGACCACCGCCATACTCGGCCAAGCGACCTCCAAAGCCCCATTGGAGCCCGGCTGTAACGCTGGTATTTTGAGTGAGGCTGTAGACCACTTGGCCAATCAGCAATGCACTGCCA
>QILI01000133.1 GCA_003233305.1 Mizugakiibacter sp. | reverse complement strand
AAGGCCGCCACCGCCGCAACTGTAGTGATTTCAGGAATGCTGGATATATGGTTGGAATTGAGCACCGTAACCGCATTGGCCACTTCTACGGGGCCGGCCATAAAGCCTACCCGCCAACCCGGCATGCCATAGGTTTTGGACAGAGAATCAACAAAAATTACTCGCTCGCTCAACTCCGGGCGCAAATGCATGAAATTGTGATAGCCGATGCCATCGAAGACCATACGGTGATAGATGTCGTCGGTAACGATCCAGGTATCGGGCTTGTTTACCAGCACGTCTGCCAAGGCCGCGATTTCATCACGGGTATAGACCATGCCCGTCGGATTGGATGGGTTGTTGAAGAAAAACAGTTTAGTTTTCGGGGTCAGCGCGGCATCGAGCTGGGCTGGGGTAAGTTTGTAGTTCTGGCTCGGTGGACATGGCAGCAGCTTGACCTTGGCCCCGACAATCTCGGCAACATCCAGATAACTGGTCCAGTACGGAGTTGGGAAGGCAAACTCGTCACCCTCGTCGAGCAACGCCTCGGCAAGATTGTAGAGTACGTGTTTGGCGCCAATGCCGGTGGACAGATGATTGCGGGTGTAACCCACGAAACCAGCCTTAGCAATATGCGCAAGAAACGCATCAAGCAGATCGGCCCGGCCGCGATTGGAACCATACTGCCCGGAATCTTTCGCCAAAGCCTCACGCACCGCATCGTACACATGCGGGCCCGGCAGGAAGTTGGGCACCCCTATGGAAAAATTGACAACATCATGACCTTCGTCGCGAAGCTGCCGGGCTTTTTCGGCAATCATCATGATGGCGCTGGGTTTGGCGCGGGCCATGCGCTGGGCAAGTTTGGGCATGGATCGTTCTCACAACAGGGAGGAAATCAGTGCCGCCATGCTACCACGCCGCCGATCTTGGCTCAGCCGCTGAATTGCCAGTAAGTAGCCGATAAATGACTCGATAGAAGTACCAAATTTTCTCCAATCAGGCCGCAGGTAAGCGACGGTTACTTTTCAGCGTCGTATATTGTGCAACCGCTAGAGTATTTTCCAATTCAGGTATGAGCCTGAAGGCGGCTTGAGTTATCGACTTTTGCTGTTCGGCTTGACCGGGTTAAAAGTGGAAGTTTAAGGGACTTAGTTTTTATTTGCTGTTTTTTTCTATGCGGCCTCCGCCAAGCCGCCGGAGGCCCCGGGCGTGCATGGTTTTTCACGCACGGCTTTGCCTTGATGTGCGTGGTTTCAGGCCTGCTGTTTGCGTTTGGGTTTGTTGAACAAGGCAAATAAGTCGGCCCTGGCTTGTTGCATCTCCTGGGCCACCGGCAGGTCAGTTTTCTCGCTGGCCTTGGCCAGTAAATCTTCAAGCGTGATACCCGACTTTGCCTGCATCACACGCTTGCTCCTCAGACCACGCTCTCCGTTACAATCGCCGGATGAAGAAGTCATCCTCATCCCATCCTCTTGAAGTCATCGGTTCTACCCGACTCCCTCTGGGAATGCCTCCCTCGCGATTTCTGCGCGAATACTGGCAAAAGCGCCCCTTGTTGATTCGCAAGGCATTTCCCGCACCCGTGGTCCCTCTGAGTCCCAATGACCTGGCTGGTCTGGCCTGCGAGGAAACTGCACTGGCCCGAATTATTCAATACGATTCCCAGCAAGATCATTGGCAACTTCGTGAAGGCCCTTTCGATACGGCCACTTTTGCCGCTCTGCCTGAGAAAAACTGGACCCTACTGGTTCAGGATGTCGATAAGTGGGATACCGATGTGGCTGATCTTCTCGAGCCGTTCCGGTTTCTACCTTCCTGGCGGCTGGACGACATCATGGTCAGCTATGCCACTGCGGGGGCTGGCGTAGGGCCGCATATCGACCAATACGATGTTTTTCTACTGCAGGGCATGGGCCGTCGGCGCTGGTCGATCAATACTCACCACAAAGCCTCAACAGAATTGCGCGACAACGTCGAGCTACCTCTGCTTAGACAATTCAGTCCTACTCATAGCTGGACACTGGAAGCGGGCGACATGCTCTATCTACCACCTGGGATGCCCCATGACGGTGTCGCTGAGAACGAGTGCCTGACCTTTTCAATCAGTATGCGGGCACCCGCAGTAGCGGAGCTGCTGGTGGACCTGGCTGAATACCGGGCCGAATCTTTCGGTGAAGAACTCCGCTACGCCGACCCTGACCTGCAACCAGCCCGAGCCATCGGGCTGATTGATAACAAAGCACTGGAGCGTTTGCGGACGACTTTGGGCTCCATGGCTGGGGATCTCAATCCTGGCGAGCTAGGAAATTGGTTCGGTGGCATGATTACCCGCTATCGCTGTACCGCACCCGCTGCACCACCGGCCCGCTGCCCGAGCCTTGAGCAAATCGTGACGGCACTCGCCCATGGACGCCCGATTGTGCGCCACCCCTTCACACGTTTTGCCTGGATTCGGCACAGCACCGGCATCGTCAAACTGTTCGCCTCAGGTTATGCCGTACTGTGCACGGAATCCCTGGCTGAAGCACTGTGTACCTATTCTTCTTTACCGGCCGATCACTCGGCCTTGTCCGGCAAGGCGGCCCGCTTGTGTCTGCACGAATTAATGGGTATTGGAGTCCTAACCCTGGGTCGCAAGCCACGCCAAAGCCGATGAATCATCCTTCCTTCTGCATCGCAACAGCCATCTGGTCCGAAGACCATGATGCGCTGCGTGCCGTGCGCTCTGCGGTTTTTATTGATGAGCAATCCGTTCCCAAAAGCGAGGAATGGGATGGTCTTGATCCACATTGCGAGCATGTGCTGGCTCGTGATGAGCATGGCAACCCGATAGGCTGCGGAAGGCTGAGTCCGGATGGACGGATCGGCCGGATGGCCGTGTTGGCTACCTGGCGAGGTCATGCGGTCGGCAAGGCATTACTTGCCCACTTAGTCAATCGGGCCAGGCAACAAAACTGGTGTGCCGTGGTACTTGGCTCGCAAACTCATGCTCTGGGCTTTTATACTCACGCCGGCTTTATCGCCTACGGTGACACCTATATTGACGCTGGTATTCCCCACCGGATGATGCGGCGTACACTCGAACCGGTGACTGGACAGCAGTCCGTTGCTCCGCTACAACAATGCCAAACCCGTCACGATACCCTGGCGGCATTGGCCCGCCGTCTGGAGGAATGCCAACATCGTCTGTCTGTCTTCACTCGGGATCTTGATCCAGGGTTTCTGGATACGTCCTCAATCGTTCTGCAATTACGTCAGATCGCCCTGGGTGGCCGCGGTGCGGAGGTTCGTATGCTGATTCAGGATCCCGAGTCGGTACAGCGTCACGGGCATCCATTGCTCGAACTGATCCAACGCCTGCCCACGGCTATGCGAGTGCGGGTGCCGGTCGAAAAAGAGGATCTTGCCAATCCTGCAGCTTTTCTACTCAATGACCACCAGGGCTTTCTCTGGCGCCAACGCGGATACCGTTTTGAAGCCCAGACCTCTGCCTCTGCACCGCAGCGGCATGCCGAACTGAGTAGCTATTTCGATCAAGTTTGGGAACACGCTGTGCCAGCAGTTCAGTTCCGCGCCCTCGGACTTTGATACGACATGTCAGTATCCTTCTGCTGCAAAGCCTGTCGATGCGTACCTGGCGCCTGGGTGACACGATCCAGCGGCCCGTATCTGAACCGAGTTCTCTTAATTAAATACAACTATTGCCGCAGCGCAACAGACTGAACGTATAATTACCTCTCGACTACAACAAGTCATGCCTCCCTTTTCGGCCTCATTGGTGACCATGTGAGCGATAACCTGCTTCGCGAGTTTTATCAATCTTCTCCTCTTGCCGGCAGCAATGCCCCCTATGTCGAGTTTCTATACGACAGTTGGCTGGGCGATCCACACAGTGTTTCGGGAACCTGGCAGCGATATTTTCAAGACTTTAAAGGCCGCGAATCTGGGGATCAACCGCATGGTCCAGCCATTGCCCGCATTGAGGCCGCCCAGAAACTACGCAGTAACCACCAAGCCCCCTCATCTCCAGTTCAGGACAATGCCTATGCACGTAAGCAGGCTGGCGTACTACGACTGCTAACGGCCTATCGTTCCCGCGGCCATCTAGCGGCCACCCTGGATCCGTTGGGCTTGTCTGAAAAACCATCTGCTCCCGACCTCGGGCTTAGTTTTCATGGACTGTCTGAGGCCGATCTGCAAACCGAGTTTGATACAGGTAATTTCGGTGGTGAACGCCGGCTGCAATTGACAACGCTGATCGAACGACTCAAGTCAACCTATACGGCGACGATCGGTGCCGAGTTCATGCATATCACCGATCACGACCAGCGCAACTGGCTCTATACCCGGCTGGAAAAAGCGGCAGGCAATCCCAACCTGAGTACCGCACAGCAACGGCGTATTCTCAGCAAACTCACCGCCGCCGATGGATTGGAACGCTATCTACATACCAAATACGTTGGCCAGAAGCGTTTCTCGCTAGAAGGCGGCGATAGTCTGATCCCTATGCTCGACAGCCTCATCCATCAAGGGGGTACACAGGGTATCCGCGAACTGGTGATTGGTATGGCGCACCGGGGCCGGCTCAACGTGCTGGTCAACCTGTTGGGTAAATCGCCCCGCTCACTGTTCGACGAATTCGAAGGTAAGTTTGAACACTCCGTCGACCCTGGTCACTCAGGTGATGTCAAATATCACCTTGGTTTCAGTGCCGACGTCAAGACTGCTGGCGGGCCACTGCACCTGGCTCTGGCCTTCAATCCCTCCCATCTGGAAATCGTCGATCCGGTAGTCGCAGGGTCGGTTCGAGCTCGACAAAACCGTCGTCATGATCAATATGGTGCACAGGTCTTACCGGTTCTGATTCATGGTGATGCCGCGATTTCTGCTCAGGGAGTCGTCGCCGAGCTACTCAATATGTCACAAACCCGAGGGTTTCATGTTGGTGGCACCGTACACATCGTGATCAACAACCAGATCGGCTTTACCACGTCACGTCCGGACGATGCTCGCTCAACACACTACTGTACCGATATTGCTAAGATGATTTATGCGCCGGTACTGCATGTAAACGGGGATGACCCCGAAGCTGTTCTGGTCTGCACCCGGCTCGCTTTTGAATACCGGCAAACCTTTCACCGCGACGTGGTTGTGGACCTGGTCTGCTATCGGCGCCAAGGCCATAACGAGGCGGACGAACCGGCTGCCACCCAACCACTGATGTATGAAATTATCCGCAAGCGGCCACCTGCCAGGGTTCTGTATGCCCAACACCTACAGGAACGTGGGGTAATCGAAGCCAGCGAAGCCGAAGCCATGGTTGGGGAATACCGGTCACGCCTCGATGCCGGTGCCCAGGTTGCCGAGATTCTCAAGGAAAGCCAGGATGAATTTCGAGTTGACTGGACTCCCCATCTGGATGGAACACTGGATCAACCGGTAGAAACCGGTATTCCACGTGAGCGCAGTGCCCGATTGTCGGGAATTATCCTCGACACCAGCGATCTGAGCCTGCACCCCCGGGTTGCCAAAATCTACCAGGCCCGCCGCAAGATGGCAGCGGGAGAGCTCTCACTAGACTGGGGCTTTGCCGAAAATCTGGCCTATGCCTCGCTCATTGAGGAAGGTCATGGGCTGCGCCTGGTAGGACAAGACTCAGGCCGTGGCACCTTTTTCCATCGACATGCGGTATTGCACGATCAAAAAACCGGGCACATCCGGGTACCGCTGACCGGAATACGCGAAGACACCCCGGTCGAGATTATCGATTCGGTACTATCCGAGGCCGCAGTCATGGCCTTCGAATATGGCTATGCTTCAGCAGAACCCGATACCTTATGCATTTGGGAGGGCCAGTTTGGCGATTTCGCCAATGGTGCTCAGGTTGTCATTGACCAGTTCGTCAGCTCTGGTGAGGCCAAGTGGGGCCGCTTTGCGGGGTTGGTACTGCTGCTGCCTCATGGCTATGAAGGTCAGGGCCCCGAGCACTCCTCGGCGCGTCTGGAACGTTATCTACAACTTTGTGCCCACGGCAACATGCAGGTCTGCGTGCCCACCACCCCGGCACAGGCCTTCCACATGCTGCGTCGACAGATGTTGCGTAAAGTTCGTAAACCGTTGGTAGTGATGACTCCCAAGTCTTTGCTGCGTCATAAACGCGCTGTATCCAGTCTCGATCAGCTGACCCGCGGACAGTTTCAGCGCGTGATCTCGGATACCACTGCCAAGGCCGGCAGAAAAGTCCGTCGAGTCGTGCTGTGCTCCGGAAAAGTATTTTATGATCTGCTCGAATACGCCGAAAAGCATGCCATTGAGGATGTCGCCCTGGTTCGTGTCGAGCAACTTTATCCGTTCCCGCGCCGGGAAACCCATACGGAACTGGAACGTTTCCCGGCCTCAGAGGGCGTGGTCTGGTGTCAGGAAGAGCCCATGAATCAGGGGGCCTGGTTCCAGATCCGCCACCACCTGCAAGCTGTCTGTGGCGAGCGCAAGCTGGGCTATGCGGGCCGCGCTCGTTCACCGGCCCCTGCCTCCGGCCACTATGCGACCCACCTCGCTGAACAAAACGCGCTGGTCGAGCAAGCCCTGAATGGCTCGCTGGGCAGCGAATCCACTGACTAACCCTTTTATTAACCTATTATCCTTTCACAATTGCGACCAAGGATCGCCACGCCATGGCCATTGAAGTCAAAGTACCCGTCCTTCCCGAATCGGTTTCCGACGCCACCATTGCCAGCTGGCACAAGCAGCCCGGCGAATCTGTCATGCGTGACGAGAATCTGGTGGATCTCGAAACTGACAAAGTTGTGTTGGAAGTTCCCTCCCCTGTAGATGGCGTGCTGAAAACCATCGTCAAGGCGACGGGGGAAACCGTACTCAGTCAAGAGATACTTGCCGTTATTGAGGAAGGTGCCGTTGCGGATGCGACCCCCACCAGTAAGCCATCCACCGGAGCAGCGGCCACAGCGGCCCCGACCCCGGCAACCGAAAAGACTGCGGCAATCCAGCCGGCTACACCCACCGCTTCTGCTGCCGTTGATACACTCTCTCCCGCCGCACGCCGACTGGCCAGCGAAGAGAAAATCAACCCGGATCAGGTGCCCGGAACCGGTCGTGAGGGTCGCGTTACCAAGGAAGACCTGGTCAATTTTATGCGCGACGGCCGGACCGTAACCCCTGCTACGCCAGCGCCAGTGCCAGCACCAACTCCAAGCCCCGGTGCGCGACCGGAAGAACGCGTACCCATGACCCGGATGCGTACGCGTATTGCCGAACGCCTAATGCATTCGAAAAACTCGATTGCCATGCTCACCTCATTCAATGAGATCAATCTGGGCAAGGTGATGGCTTTGCGCAAGCGTCTTGGTGAGCAATTTCTCAAAACCCATGAGGTCAAGCTCGGTTTCATGAGCTTCTTTGTCAAAGCAACCTGTGAAGCCCTGAAGCGTCATCCCCTGGTCAATGCATCGGTAGATGGCAACGACATTATCTACCACGGTTACCAGGATATCTCGGTAGCTGTATCCACCGATCGGGGACTGGTCACCCCGGTTTTACGGGATGCCCAGAACATGAGTTTTGCCGAAATCGAACGTAACATCCTCGATTTTGCCGGTCGCGCCCGCAAGGGTGGACTGACCCTGGAAGAACTTCAGGGCGGCACCTTTACCATCACCAACGGTGGAGTGTTCGGCTCACTGTTCTCCACTCCGATCGTTAACCCTCCGCAGAGCGCTATCCTCGGCATGCACACGATCAAGCAGCGTGCCATAGTCGAAGACGGACAGGTTGTTGCCGCTCCGATGATGTACATCGCGATCAGCTACGACCATCGGGTCATTGATGGTAAAGACGCGGTGCTATTTCTGGTCGATATCAAGGATCAGCTGGAGAATCCCGAGCGCATGCTGCTCGGCCTGTGACCCGCCACCGGACCGGAACGATGATGGAATCAATCAACAGGCGGCATAGTCCCCTGATACGGGCCAACCCTTGGTTTCGGGCTGGGTGCCGTTGGGCCTATGTTCTTCACCTTACTGCCACCCCAGACCGTCGCGCCTACGCGCAGCCCTTCGATGTTAAGGAATCCAATCATGAGTGAGTCATTCGACGTTATCGTTATTGGTGCCGGCCCAGCCGGCTACGTAGCCGCCATCCGCGCTGCACAACTCGGTTTGAAAACAGCCTGTGTAGACAATTTTACCGGTCAGGACCACCAGCCGGCATTGGGCGGAACCTGCCTGAATGTGGGGTGCATTCCATCCAAAGCGCTGCTGGATTCATCCCGACAGTTCCACAATCTGACACATAACTTTGCGGTACATGGTATTCATACGAAAGACGCTTCGATCGATGTCAGCACCATGGTTGGCCGTAAGAACAAGATCGTCAAACAGTTCACCGGCGGTATCAGCATGCTGTTCAAGGCCAACAAGGTCACTTCACTGTTCGGAACAGGTAAGCTGCTGCCGGACAACGTGGTGGAGGTGAAAGCTGCCGATGGTAAGACCACCCGCTTGCAGGCTACCAATGTGATTATTGCTACGGGATCGGTGCCCATTGAACTACCGTTCGCAAAATTTGATAATCAGTATATTGTCGATAATGCCGGGGCACTGGATTTCGATAGCCTACCCAAGCGTTTCGGCGTAATCGGTGCCGGGGTAATTGGGCTCGAACTCGGTAGCGTATGGAAGCGTCTCGGCTCGGAGGTAACCATTCTCGAAGCCCTGCCTGAATTTCTGGGCTCTGCCGATGCGGATGTCACACGCATCGCACGCAAGGAATTTGCCAAACAGGGACTGGATATTCGCCTCGGCGCTCGAGTCGGCAAGGTTGAGCTCAAAGCCAATGAAGTGCATATCGGCTACACCGACCAGAAAGGCGATCAAACTCTGGTCGTCGACAAGCTGCTGGTCGCAGTGGGACGGCGTGCTTATACCGATGGGGTGCTCACTGATAGCCTGGATATCAAGGTCGATAAGCACGGCCGTATCGAGGTTGACCAGCACTGCTGGGCCGGTGTGAGTGGGGTCTGGGCCATCGGCGACTGTGTGCGCGGTCCCATGCTGGCCCACAAGGGCTCCGAGGAAGGTGTTGCAGTCGCTGAATTGATCGCTGGTAAAGCGGGTCATGTTGATTTCGATACCATTCCCTGGGTGATCTACACCGAACCGGAAATTGCCTGGGTTGGTAAAACCGAACAACAGCTCAAAGAAGAAAATATTCCCTACAAGACCGGTACCTTCCCGTTTGCGGCGGTAGGACGAGCTGTCGCTATGAACGAACCGGTGGGGATGGTCAAGATCATCGCTCATGCCGAGACCGACCGCCTGCTGGGTGCCCACATGGTTGGGCCTGTGGTATCCGAGTTGATCGCTGAGACCGTGGTAACAATGGAATTCAAGGGCGCTGCCGAGGATCTAGCCCGTATTGTGCATGCTCACCCCACCCTTTCCGAGGCGGTGCATGAAGCAGCACTGGCAGTGGACAAACGCGCCATCCATCGCGCCAACTGAACTTCCACCACCTGCTTCAATCCACCGACGTATGACCATGTCGCTGCAGGCCTACCCAATCCGTAATGTCTCCGACACCGCCCATTGGGTAGCCATCTATCGCGCCATGGAAAGCGAACGACCCGATGCCTTGTTCAATGACCCACTGGCGCGGCGGCTCGGCGGCGAGCGTGGTGAGGTCATTTTGAAGGCGATGCCGCGAGGACCGGCCTTGGGCTGGGCGATGACCGTGCGAACCGTGCTGCTGGACGAAATGGTGATGCGTTGTATCCGCAACGGCGTTGCCACGGTACTGAACCTTGCTGCCGGACTGGATGCGCGGCCATACCGCCTGGATCTTCCATCGTCACTGCGCTGGCTGCATGTCGATATGCCGGACATGATCGACTACTTTCGCGAACACACCCGCGCCGAAACGCCACGCTGCAGCCTGGAACTTGTCGCTGCGGATTTACGAGATGCCGAAGCCAGAAAACAGCTCTTGGCGCGGGCCGCCGAATTCGGCCCGGTTATGGTTATCTCAGAAGGTCTGCTGGTCTATCTCAGCCCCAAGCAAGTTGCTGAACTCGCCCGTGATCTGCATGCTATGGCCTGCACAAAGTGGTGGCTGTTTGATCTCGCCTCACCGCAACTTCTGAAATATACCCGCAAGCGATGGAAGCAGATACTACTTGCCGGCCATGCACCGTTTCTTTTTGCGCCACCTGAAGGCACGGATTTTTTCTTACCGCATGGTTGGCGTGAAGCCGAGTTTCACTCGACCTGGGATGCGTCCTGGCGCCTGCAGCGCACCATATCCGGGGCCTGGCTGTGGAAACTGCTGTCGCGACTGCAATCACCGGCACGGCGGGAAGTCACGCGGCGGATGTCAGGCTGCGTAATGCTGGAAAACAAAGTAGATCCATCTCTCACTGTCTAAAGAATTACGCCATGACGACACTTGAAAAATTTCGTGCCTTTCGCATCCACCATGATGAGCAAGGCCATCATGCCGGAATCGAGACCATGGAACTGGATACGCTCAGCCCCGGTGAGGTCGTGATCCGGGTTAAATGGTCATCAGTGAACTACAAGGACGCCCTGGCAGGAATGGGCCGTGGCAAAATTCTGCGCCGCTATCCGCTAGTAGGAGGCATTGATCTGGCCGGCACGGTGCTGACTTCCGCAGATGCCCGGTTTCAACCTGGTGATCCGGTGTTATGTACCGGTTCGGGGCTGTCAGAGACTCGTGATGGGGGCTATTCCGGATTGGCCCGGATTCCAGCGGCAAGTCTGATCCCACTCCCCAAGGGCCTGGATCTACGTGAAGCCATGATCCTCGGTACCGCAGGATTCACAGCCGGACTGGCCCTGTTGCGTATGCAGGACAACGGTCAGACTCCAGCCCATGGGCCGATCGCCGTTACCGGCGCCAGCGGGGGCGTATGGATGTTGGCGATTTCGATCTTTAGTCAGGCCGGATATGAGGTTCATGCCATCAGCGGCAAAACAGAACGTGCTGGCTTTTTACGCGAACTCGGCGCACACACAGTACTACCCCGCAGCACCCTTGCCGGGGTAAGCCATGCATTGGAATCGGCACGCTTCGGTGGCGCTCTGGATAACGTCGGTGGCAGCCACTTGGCCGCATTGCTTGCTCTCACCGTACCGTACGGCAATGTCGCAGTTTGCGGGATGGTCGGCGGTACCGCAGTATCTACTACCGTCATGCCCTTTATTATCCGCGGTATCAGTTTGCTTGGTATCGCCTCTTCGGGCACTCCCCGATTGCAGCGTGAGCGGGTCTGGGCCCACCTCGCAACGGACTGGAAACCCATCCAGCTTGAGCGCATTGCCACCCGTGAAATCGGTATAGACCAGCTTATGGCTACCTTTCCTGTGCTACTGTCCGGGGCATCGTTTGGCCGTACCCTGGTTCACATCGCCGGCTGATCTAACCTTCGTAATGGAGCCTTCTATGCACCCGCCACGCATACTTCTGCTACTCCTACTTATCTCACCAATCGCCGTGGCAGCACCACCACCTTCGCCCAATCTGCAGCAGGGCAAATGGCAATGGCACACCCATATCATCTATAGCAAGGCTCCGGTCGCCATGGCCCCCATGGACAAAACCTATACCTCCTGCGTCAAGGCGAGTAAAACCATTCATCTGCTACCCCCGGCCCAGAACAGGGTCTGCAGCAAGCCCACGATGACGGCATCTGCAAAAGGCTACCATGTCAAAATGAGCTGCACCGTCAAGGCCAGCCGCTATACCATGCATATTGCCGAGGATTTTGTCATCCAACCGGGGCCGCATGGCAAGCGGACCCATCTGCAAGGAACCGTCAAGCAGACCATGAGCGGGGTACCTGGAAATCTGGGCGATATCGATCTACAGGTGATGGCCAGCGGCCAACGTATCGGCCGCTGTACAACACCGACCTGAACAGAAATTCCCGGTACTTTTCGCTACGGCCCCCAAGCGTCATAATCCACCCTTCCATAGCCCACTTTGAGAATGCCCATGGCTCGTGTTTTGATCGTCGATGATTCCCCTTCACAACTTGTTGGTCTCAAGCGCATGGTGGAAAAACTAGGTCATGAGAGTATGACCGCTGAAGATGGCGCCGCCGGGGTTGAAGCGGCACGCAGGGACAAGCCCGACCTGATTCTCATGGATGTCGTCATGCCCAACCTCAATGGATTCCAGGCCACTCGAACCATCAGCAAGGATCCGGATACCGCTCATATCCCGATCATTCTGGTAACCACCAAGGATCAGACCACTGACCGGGTATGGGGCCTGCGGCAAGGGGCACGTGCCTATCTCAACAAACCCATCAACGAAGCTGAGTTAGCCGCTGCCCTCAAGGAAGCACTGGGCGAATAAGCTATTCCGGCAGTCATTATGGCGGGGTGTGTTCCGCTGACAATAAAAATTAGCTACGGAAGCGATCAACATCGTTCGTTCAGCGCGGTTTGAATCCGGGGAAAGCGGCCTGAAAATTCGCATAAGCGGCTCGATCCTTATCTCCCTCAACCTGGGGGAGACGGACGGCCAACTCCACATATTGATCTCCGGGTGGATGCCCCGGCATGCCACGTCCCCGCAAGCGCAGCTTCTTGCCTACCGCACTATTTGGGGGAATACGCATCTCGACCTCACCACCCAGGGTTGGCACTTTGATGTGAGTACCCAGTGCTACTTCCCAAGGGGCGAGATAAAGCACATGGTGCAGATCGCGGCCCTGGACTCGAAAGCGCGGATCATCCCGTAGCCCAACTTCCAGTAGTAAATCTCCAGAAGGGCCACCGCCAATACCAGGACCACCCTGTCCAGCCAGTCGAATCACCCGGCCCGAGGGAAGTCCAGCGGGGATCTTTACATCCAGAACCCGCTCCCGACCACTGGAATCGCGCAGTGAGACACGGGTACTGCCACCGTGAAAAGCACTCGCGAGATCGACTTTGATCCTTGCCTGTACATCCTGACCGCGCATTCTACGGACTCGTCCTCCGCGCCTCTGCTGACCAAACAGGGCATCGAAGAAATCACTGAAACCCGCATCACCAAATCCTTCCCCACTCCCGGTACCCCAGCCAGGAGGGGGCTGGAAGGTATCCCCTGCGTGGTAGCCACCGGCACGAACCTGGTCGTAAGCAGCGCGTTTTTCCTTGTCCTTGAGTACCTCGTAGGCTTCGTTGATGGTCTTGAAGCGCTCCTCTGCTGCGGCTTCCTTGCTCACATCGGGATGGTATTTGTGTGCAAGTTTACGATACGCCGCCTTGATCTCGGCATTGGTAGCCTCTGGTTTCAGATCAAGTATGTTGTAGTAGTCTTTGAATTCCATACGTACATTATCTCATTACATTAGAAAAGACCTGCGGCGCTTGAGACACCGCAGGTCTGTATTCGGGCATCCGTCTCCCGCTTATTCGCCGGACTGAATTTCAATTCGACGTGCTGTGGACTCAGGCTTCTTGGGAATTGAGATTTCCAGTACCCCATGTCGGCCCTTGGCCCGAATGCCTTCGGGATCGGCACTATCGGGCAACGCAAAACGGCGGTAAAAAACTCCACGTGAACGTTCGATTCGGGTAAATTTCTCACCTTCCTCACGTTCTTCGAGCGTGCGTTCACCCTTGATGGATAGGATACCTTTTTCCATGTGCACTTCAATATCCTTGGGGTCGACACCGGGGATGTCGGCAAGGATCACAAAACGCCGATCTTCTTCCATGATATCCACACGAGGTACCCATTGACTGGTAACCACGTTCGACTGATCCCCTTCTTCAGGCAAGAAAAAACGATCGAAAATATGTTTAAACTCATCAGGAACCTGTACGTTAGTATTCCACATATTGTTACGGCTGATGCTCATGCTCAATCCTCCTTACAAGGTTAAAGCGGCCAATCCCGCACTACCCATTACATGTGGACAGGGGCGTTTGTATTCAAGCGTTTGCAGTCCGTATCCGTTATCATGTCAGCTCTCATTTATAAGCAATTGTTGGAACAACCCATGAGTATCCAGCCCGGGGATGTCATCCCCAGCATCGACGTGAACATCCTGCGTGATGGGACCGAAATCGTAAATACCAAGGACCTTTTCAGCAACCGAAAAGTTGTGCTGTTTGCCGTTCCGGGAGCTTTCACACCCACCTGTTCTCTCAAGCATCTACCCTCTTATATCGAACATATTAGTTCATTTCAGGAACGTGGCATTGGGGTGATCTGCATGTCTGTGAACGACAGCTTTGTGATGGATGCATGGAGTAAAGCAGAAAACGTGCCACCTGGAGTCACCATGCTTGCTGATGGCAATGGCGCCTTCACCAAGGCCCTCGGTCTGGAGCTGGATGCCCACGGTTTCGGCATGGGTCTGCGGGCGCAGCGCTTTGCTATCTATGCCGAGAACGGTGTGGTAAAGCAACTCCACGTCGAAGCACCCGGTGAATACAAGGTATCGAGTGCCGAGGCAATGCTGGCCACACTGCGCTGATACCAGAGGATAATTGATAATCAGGGTGTCGGGTCCAGAGATCCGGCATCTGTATGAATAACAGTTCAGATAAAAGTCGGAGTAGAACGGCGGAATCTGCTGGCAATAATAGCCTGTAGGCACCAACTGGATCAGGATACGCAGATTCACCTTCTCATCCCTAGCTTTTTCCCTGCCCTGTTCTTTCCCGACAGGTCTCAGGGCTACTGATGGTTTCTCACCACCCCACCGTTGCTATCAACGCCGGATGATCAGAAGCGTGAGGATTATCGATGTACCGGACGTCCAGCACCTTGGTCCCTGGAGAGACGAAGATATGGTCAATCTCGTGGTCAGGGTTTTGGCCGCGATCATTTACCCAGTTGGGCCAGCGGAGGGTCCAGGAATCATCCAGGACGGTTGTTGTTAGCCGGTATTGTTCAGTGTCGGGAAAGAAGTTGAAGTCACCCATGGCAATGACATCGGATTTCCTCCGTACTAGTTGTAGGAATTCTTGCTGCTGCACTAAAGCGCCACTGTTACCCAGGTGGGTTACGAACACATTGAAAGTATGATTCCCGACTTCGATCTGGGCATGAATCACGGCTACCTGTTCGTCTTTGCTATACAAGAAGTAGGTATGAGGATGATGGATTGGGTAGCGGGAGAGCAGAGCAATACCGAAGGTGCCGGTTACAGTCCTGGGACCATAGTATGAGTACAGGTTCAGCCCATTAGCAAAATAGCGCACAATATCGGAGTTGCCACCAGCAATACGAGCACCATCCGATTCCTGCAGACCAATGAGATCGGGGGCAAGTCGGCGGATCAGGGCCAATTGTCCATCAAAGTTCTTCTGCCCATCAAGGTTGTAGCCCTGCTGGATATTGTAGGTGAGAATGGTAATCCGTTGGTGTGTATGAGCGGGTGGTACGGGGCGGGCAGAGACGAGAAATCCACCCGCTACGGCCCCGAGCCCAATCAAAAAAATACTTGTAGATAGGGCGACCGGCCAAGTGGGGAGATGAGCGCTAAGCTCTTTCAGCGACAGTAGTGCCAGAAATAGTACTACCCCCACTGCCAAGTACACCGCCCAGAATTCGTTGCGAAAGTACGGTCCCACTACAGGAATGTAGGCATACACGGTAGTGAAGATCTGGCTGAAGATCGCCAGCAGAAGTAACAGTGAGGAAAAGCCAAAGCCCAATCCAAGCGCACGCGGGGAGGGTTTCAGGGCCACGAGGTCACTGGCCAGCAGCATGAAATCGAGCAGCAGGATGGGAGAAAGAAGTAAGGTCAGGATCAGGGAATAAAGGCGCGTAGAAACTGGAGCGAGTAAAGGATAAGCAGCCGAGTTGGGAGGGAAGTTGAATTGGTGGAACCCAGCAGTCAGGGTTAGGGCAAGGATAAAGAGTAAGTTCAGGAATAGCAGGACAGTGGAGGAAAGATGTGGCCACCTCCAGCTCATGAGCCAAGCAAAGCCTGTGAGTGCCAGCATGAAGATGGGTAGGATGAGGAGATAATCCACCCCCGTCCAGCGTGCGAGCACATGAGGTGCGGTGAAGACAAAATAGAGCAGGATAATAACGGCGGTGATGCCCAAGCTCAGGCTTATGGTTTTACCCCAGCCAGGAGCTTGGCCCGGACTTAGTGGGTCATCCAAATCCCGGCCCTTGGCCCATAGGAATGGGAGTGCCACCGCCCCTGCAAGTAATGCCAATCACCAGCCAATGATCTGCGTCTCACCATTAGTGGACAGATCCAGGCCCGAACCCAGGGCTCTGAATAGGACCGACATCGCCACCGCCAGTGCGAGTCCCGCCCCCATCATTCCCCCCACCTTTCGATCTGCCCCCCAGGTGCGTTGCCCAAACAGCACTGCAAATAGTAGCAAAAAGCTGGCCACACCTATCCCGGACGCTAGCATACGCCATAGCGTATCAAGCATGGGCTCAAGCACCCGGCTCACCAATACCAAGACAACCAAGGCAACCAGCACTACACGGGGCAGAATGTTCCGGAAGAGCAGCAGCAACACAGGTGAGAACAGCAACAGTATGCTGGCGATCTCGGGTGGGATACTTGTACTCCTCAGGCCGAAGACATAAATGCTTGCCACAAAATCAGCCAAAAGCTGAAAGAAAAATAGGAAGAAAATGGAAAAAAAGGCGATTCTCATCCACGCTACCTCCGTGGTGGGTCGCAATAGCTTGCTAGACTGGATTGACATTAGACCTCTCCGAAAGGTAACCACTCATCGACCATGCAACCGTCATCGAATATCCGTACCGGACCGTAATGCAGTAAGGTTCCCTCGGATTGGTACGGACGGAAGAATACGGTGTCGTTAACGGCGAGTGAGTATTTACGCGTACCGTTGAGGATGGACTGGTTGAAGCTGAGTCCGAAGTACTTGTTCGGCACCAGTCCGGGCGGTGAAACAGCTTCCGCTGGCCAACCACCGCCATAGATGAAATAGCTACGTGCACGATGCGCTCGTCTACCGTATAACAACTTCGATATCCAACCAGGCCCCGGCAGGCGCGTGCCATCTTGCGCCTTGAGTACTGGTGTACTAACGAACACTGCCGGTTCGAAATCGGATAACAGATCAATATCGAATTCCAATGGCTTGAGCAAGACTGAACCGGCGGACACCTCGTTGAGCGGCGAGTTGTGCCGATGCAGGACGATGGTGGGACTGCCTGCACCGTTCCAACACACCGCAGATACCAGCTCGGAATATTCGTCACGTACTACTGCTTGGAAAGAGCGATAGGCATCGACTGCCTTGGAAAAACTGGTATTACGGCTTTCCAGCAATGCCGGCAATTTACCAACGTGGGCGTCGTAGCCCATCAGACCGGAAAATTCGAGATGTTTGGGCACACCACGCAGCTGATCAAGCATGACGCACAAAGCCGCAGGATTGGCTGCACCTCCACGATGTAGACCAACATCGATTTCAAAATTAATCCGTAGCTTGATACCAAGGTTGCAGGCAAGTTCGAGATATTCCTGAAGTCGCGCTGGTGTATCGATTAGCCATTGCAGTTGGCGTGCCGGATCGAAAGCGGTATGGCTCAAGTGCTGGTAGAAGTGCCACGCGGCACGTACAGGCATCGGCTTACCCATCAGCAGGTCACTATCGGGAAACCACTGCACCACCTGGCGCAATTGTGGCTCATGAAAAACCATTAACGCTCGTGTACCAGTTAACTGCATGGCATCTTCTAGCAATGCTGGCACAGGTAACGATTTCTCCACCAAGCGCAAACGTGTGCCAGGCGCGATCAAAGCTTTCAAACGTACAGCATTTCGACGCATGCGCGCTCGGTCGATTACCACGCTAGGCCATGCAACACCGGCCTTATCCAAAGCATTTCTCAAGCCGTTGAAATAAGTGTTGTGTGGGCTAGCATCAGCCATCGTTGCATCGCCGTAGACGACACTTGACGGAGTCACCATCAGAAATAATAAAACGGCTTGGGATCATGAAGGATCCTTCCCAAATAATTGCCGTAGGTACGGATTGAGGAATTTACCGCCTGGATCTAACTCGTTGCGAAGATGCAGAAAGCGCTCGAAATCGGGATACATGGCATCCAACTCCGCAGCATCTAACGTATGCAGTTTGCCCCAATGCGGTCGTCCCCCGTAACGGCGCAGGATCGGCTCCGTTACCGCGAACAATGGCTGGTAATCCTGTTTGTAATATTGATGTACCGAGATAGAACAGCGTGGTTCACCGCTGGCACTCTGGAAAGGACTCAGCCATAAATCATCTGCCGCAACAAAGCGAAATTCTAGCGGTATGAACACAGCAATCTTGGCAGCGGATATGGCACGGCAAACCTCATCCAGACAGGCCGCCCCCACAGCTATTGGAACCTCGTATTCCATTTCATTGAAACGCACATTGCGCTTCGATGGAAAGATCTTGTACGACCAGTTCACACGATCGGACGGATGAAGAAATGGGCCAACCATGCTTTGCACACCACGTCCCAAAATACCCGGTAGCCAACGTGTCAGTTCACAGCTCAATTTCAGCATGGCGTCGTGCTCGGCATCGGCACCATGCGTTTCTTCTGTGGGCATCTGGTCAGTGAGATCGGACGTTTTGACGATAGCAATACGACTGTGAGGAAAAATTTTAAGCTCAAAGTGGCGATGCTGACGTATCCACGTGTCTACCTCTGGCAACAACTGATCCAATGGTTGCAGATGCACGCGCTCACGCAGACGAAATGAAGGCACGTTTTGTAATGTAACCTGGGTAATTACACCGAGTGCACCCAGCGATACTGCTGCGGCACGAAACAGGTCAATATCGTGATCACGGCTACATTCGAGCACATCGCCCTGGGCGGTCACTAGCCGCAACGCGGCAGCATCTGCAGCAAAACAAGGTAGAGTAATACCGGTCCCGTGCGTAGCGGTTGAAAGTACCCCAGCCAGACTTTGCCGATCGATATCACCCACATTCGGCATGGCCTGGCCGATACCGTGTAGCAGCGGGCCGGCATCGAACTGACGAGTACCAGCCCACAAGCAGGCTTGCTGTGTCTGCGTGTCGTGGCTGATCAAGCCACTGAGACGATCCAGTGACATGATCGCCCCAGACGTCGGAACCAAGGGGCTAAATGAATGACCTGCTCCAACAACACGTACATTAGAAGCATTCCGTACCTGCTGCCGTAACTCATCTTCGTCATGCGGTGACCACTTGGCGGATGGCATGGCTTGCTGCCCACCAGACCAGTTCTGCCATGCCGGTTGCAAGCCATGTAGACCATCATCCAGTCCAGTACGCGGATCCTGCGGTACAAAACGATGGGACGCTACTTCGCGATCCCTTGATGCTGCCGAAGGTCGCGAAGGCAGGGGCTCACCTGTGGGTAATGACGGCTTTTCAGACATATACATTGCCTCGAAACATCTAAAACCGTAGTACAGCACAGGCCCCGAGAGTGCGACAGGGGTTGGTAACGGCCAAATCCGGCAGTGACCTTCATCTTCTATCCTCGTTATGCGCGCGTGTTATGCCGCATCGTGCCCGGCGCTTCACCCACCCAACGCTTGAATGCACGTCGGAACGTGCGCGCATTGCTGAAACCGAGATGCTCACCTGTATCTACCACCGTCAACCTTTTATCCCTCAGCAAATGCTGTGCCTCCAGCGCGCGCAAGTGTTCGCTCAATATGCGGAACGATGTGCCAGCCTCGGTCAAACGCCGACGCAAGGTACGCGGGCTTAAACCTAATGCAGCCGCAACTTCTCCTACTGACATCGCCACGTTGCCGGGTCGCCGTAAGACTTGTTCGATGGTTGCCACCGTATCAGGTGCATGTTGACTTAACGCCCGCGCTTCCAGCAATGTGCATAATTCGGCGGCGACCACCGGTGAGGGGCTGGCTAGCGGCAACCCAAACCAACTGCGTGGAATGACAAAACGGTTACGTGGTTGCCTGAATCGTACTGGACAGCCGAACACCTCTAAATAACGCGCAGCATACGGAGGTATGGGATACGTCAATTCGATGGTCCGTGGTTGATAGCCGTCACCAATCAGAATGTGGCAGAGCGCCATTACACTGGTGAACAGCTCTTCGACCATAAACCTTTGTACCACAGGGTCACGGGTACGCGACCGCCCAATCAGGGCTGCAAGATCATCGTCAAGTTCATAGCTGACCTCCATCAGAGCACCACTTTGCCTTTGATAACGCGCACCGATTTCTACGGCATCCCCGAACGTAGGCATAACGGACATAGCAAAACCGGGTAGGCCGAAATGGCTGATGTTCTGACGTCGCCCTAGTTCCAATCCCAGATCCATTCGGCCAGTCAGCTGAATGGCACGGCGAATGAGACGCTGAGTATGGCGAATGGAGATCAACTCACCTGCACACATGTCGATGTTGCTCACGCCCACTTCTGCACATAAGCGCTCAGGTGCGACGCCTAGTTCGGAAACCAGTTTGGACAGTTCCACCAACGCCAACGGTTTGATGTCGAGGGCGAACTGACTCACATCAAGCTTATTTCGTGGCAAGTTTCGTCTCGTAATATCAACGATGCTCTACATACTACACCGGAGAGTTATCCAACCTAAAATGAGTGTGTCCACCCTCAGCAAGGTCTGCTGGAAAGGCCAAAACATTTTTTAATCCGGTGTCCAACTCGGCAACTTCGGGCTAAAAAACCGTTGCGCAGGAACGCAGACCAACGCCTGACATTCGACTTGGTCATCTGATAAATTATATAACTGCTTGATCATCAACAACTTGATCATTAACAGAACCATAAAGGGTGGACGCCCACCCCTGGTGGTCATCGACCCTCGGAAGCCACCCCAACACGATTTGCGATGGCATTAAAATTTACCATAACATCCGACACCACCAAGGGACCGCTGATGCGGCCCAGCTTACTTCCCCACCTTTTATGAGCCAACAAACTTTGTCTAAAGGTTCTCGCAACTCGTTGAATGAACGGTATTTCAATAGAAATTAGAAGCCTTTGGAGTTTTCAGAATTTCTCCTCAGCGGTACAAAGTAGTTGGGGATCGAATTGGCCTGATTTGTCCTCACGTAGATCCATACCAGAGCGTCACAATATTACGCGTATGGAGGGCGTGTGGTTACTTGGTACTGCTTCGGTGATAGGTCGAAAACAACCGGGGCTGGGGCTGATGCAAGACAGAACAATACCATCTGCTCTTCATTACATGCAGTCTTCAGACATGGAGATAGTTGGATTAGCTATATAGCTTTGCTCGCATAGGTGGTTATAGTACCACCGAGGAGTTTATCGATGTCGGTTCGTCCACAAAAACTCAGCTTTTGGCTTTCTATTCTAGCCTACAGTATTGTACTTTCCCCATTGCTGTACATTAGTGCGATGGCGCAGACCCAGCATGTCCTTGACAACACACAAACCAATGTGAACCTCACAAAGGCAGAGGCAAAGGCGAAAGAAAAGGCAGGCACCGCAGTTGCTAACAAGAAGGTATTACTTACTTTGGGCAACATTATAGTGACTGCACCACAGAGCCGCACACAGAAGGCACAAAGCGTACCGATTGCAATGCAAATCGTCACACAAAAACAAATTAATACATTGGCTGCGACTAATCTATCTCAATTAAACAATCTTACCCCTGGCGTGAATGTCGGTGGTGCTCAGGTAACCCAGCCCTCGTATTCGATACGAGGTATCGGCATGTCTGACTTTGGGATTGGTACCGGATCACCTATCGGCATCTTCGAAGACGGGGTTCCTGTTGGTAAAACGGGTGGCGTATTACTTATCTTCAATGATGTTAAGCGTGTCGTAGTACTGAAGGGTCCGCAAGGTACGTTGTTCGGAATTAATAGTGCAGCGGGCGCCATTTCAGTAGTGACCAATGCCCCAGAAAATGACTGGGAAGAGCTCATGCACGTGCGTATGGGCAACTATGGTTCACGTTATGTTGATGGTGTTCTGAATGCTCCCATTACAGATAATATGGCATATCGACTCAGTTTTGTTGATAATCAAAGTGATGGTTGGCTTCATGATGCGGTGACCGGTCAGCGCTTCAAAAAGAACGGTAACTGGGGCATGCGCAACCAACTACGCTGGAAGATTCCTGGAGATACTGTAGTGCGCGTTGTTTGGGAACACGAACAACTGAATCAACCAGCACGCCCTGCACTTGGATTGGTCTCTGTTCCATCCCCTCCTGGGCGGCTATCGTTTCCACCTAATCCACAGACGTATTTAAACCCCATTACAGCACCGATTAACGACATCTTTAAACATAGTAAAGAAAAGCGTAGATTCGATGGTATGACTCTGTTTGTTAGCCATCCGTTTTCATTCGGTAAATTGAATACAATCACCGCTTATCAGCATTTTTCTACCTCCAATATTGAAGATGCGGCTGGTACTGATCAGCCTTACCTCTACTTTACTGACGGGAACATCCAGCAGAACACCAGTTGGTTCCAGGAATTTAAGTTGTCGGGTAAGAATAATCTTATCAACTGGGTTGCGGGGGCGAGTTACTACTACGTTAACGCACGGCAGGACAGTCAGATTAATTTACTCACCAACAGCATCGATACGATACTAAATAATACGCAGATTGCGCCAGGTGGCCTTTATGGCCCTTTGGGTGCGGCGCTTGGGTCGCCTGGACTGTTGCTCAATGATCCGTGGCAGGAAAACATGTTTAATCACGGACACAATAAAGCCTATGCTATATATGGTGATCTAATATGGCATCTGAGTAATCGTTTAGATTTTACAACTGGTTTACGTTTTACACGCAATGAAAAACAGTTCAGTTGGTACAATCCAGAGCGCATTGCTCCACAACTCGATGCCACACTTGCCAATCTTCAGGCTGCTGGCATTTTCAATTTACCAGGTGTACCACCAATCCAGACCTTCCAGAAGAACCTCGAATACAATAGCCCGGCAGCTACTAATACGCCATTGAGAATCAATCGCAGTTGGAATAATCTCAGTCCCCGCATTGTACTTAATTATAAATGGACTCCCAACGTGATGTTTTACGGCTCTGTGACGAAGGGTTATGAAGCGGGTGGTTTCAATACGCAACTGGTGGACTCGGTGTACCAGCCGGAAGAAGTCTTAAACTACGAATTCGGCATCAAAAGTTATTTTCCAGGATATCGACTGTTGTTCAACGCCTCTGCGTACTACTACCGCTATTCCAATCTGCAATCGCTCAGGCTGATTGCCAATGCTAACAGCTCGCTACCGGCGTACGAAGTCACCACTAGTGACCAACACGCCAAAGGGCTCGATCTTGAGGTGCACTGGCTGGCTACAAAAGCCTTGCGGCTGAACCTCACTGCCAGCTATATCGATGCGACCTACCTGCACTACGTGGATCCAGCGGGCAAAAGTCTTTCAGGTCAGCCAGTAGGTGTGCCCTTGTGGTCAGCAGTGGTGGGCATGGAATATGTTTGGCACGACGTCTTAAATGGTGATCTAAGGCTCAACCTATTGCAGACATATGGCGGGAAAACCCGTTGCAACATCGATTCTACTGAACAGGGCCAATGTTTGACCACCCCGACTTTCACCATTGGTGCGGCATCGCACCTTACCGATCTACATCTGGGCTGGTCATCACCACATTCACCATGGAGCTTAGCGCTTTACGTCAACAATGTGTTCAATAAGCAGTATGTGAGCATAAATAATATCAGTGCCAGTATCCTGGGAACGCCGTTCGCCGACCTCACCCCACCGCGCATATGGGGGGTGGAACTAGGTATGGACTTCTGATCATAGGCAGTTTTATTTCTTACCGGATGAAAGATAGGCTGACATATCTTTACGGCTTGGATATTCTAAGAAATGTAATAAATATATACATTAGTGTTCCATAACGTTCTGTTGTTGCATCAGAATAACGTGCTAATAGCCAGCTGCGGAGTATCCGATCTAGCCATTCCGACAAAAGTGGATTACTAGGGGCTAGACAGGCTTGAGGGATTGCCACGAAGGGAGTTAAAAATTGAGATCAGCTTTGCTTACCCTTGACGTAGATAATCGTTCTATTCAATGATAAGGGTCAAAAGCTAGTCCGGTTTGATACTGCCGGAGCCGATTTCTCTCGAGTCTGGCAAGCTCCTAAGTTTTGGCAACGACAGGTTGGCCACGTGGGTAGGTAAACATACTCCCACGTTGGGTATGAGTTTGTCTTTTGACATTCTTCAGACTTGTGTTGGGCTGTGCATCACACCCAGCGGTAATGATGCACGAAAGTCTGTTACCTATATCATTGATAGTGGGCAGAACCAAAATGATTCCAGTGCGCTATCGGGTTCTCACGGTCTATACCTTGCTGCAAGCCCTGATGCAGTTTGAATGGCTGCGCTTTGCACCAATCACCAGTGAGATTGCCGTCCACTACCGGGTGTCACAAAGCGCCATCGGCAACCTGTCGCTGGTGTTCCCCTTGCTATTTATACCACTGGCATTACCGGTGGGCATGTTGATTGATCGCGTATCGGTGCGCACGTCGCTACGTATCAGCGCGATAGGGATGGCGTTGGCGGCGTTACTGCGTACTCTCGAACCAGGTTATGAATACTTGCTCATAGGCCAACTGGCATTCGCATTGCTGCAGCCGTTGGTGCTGGCATTGGTCGCCCGGCTGGCTATGGTATGGTTCGATGAAGATGAACGCCTGCGCGCCACCGAGATCCCCAGCATGGCGCTGTTCGCTGGTCTCGGCTTAGCCTTCGTGTTGGTACCGATGATCGGGTATCAATCTTTGTGGCTTGATGTGGCCGTATTGGGGGTGGTGGCGCTACTGACCTGGTTGTGGGTGCCAGCCGACCCAAGCATGGCAGCTACCTCACTGGGCCCACATCCTTCGTGGCGATCTGGAATGCGACATATGTTGCGCGCACCAACGTTTCTGGTACTGACGGCGTATTTCTTCCTTGCTAATGGCTATTTTAATGCCATTTCCACCTGGCTCGAACCGATCCTGCACCGACATGGAATTGACCCGCAGACCGCCGGTTTGGTAGCACTGAGTATGCTTGTTAGCGGCATTGTGTCCATGGCACTGGTGGATCGCATTTCACACCGGCTAAGTTTGCGCACAATTATGCTTATCGCAACGCTGGGCTCAATCATAGTCACCGTTGCACTATTCACCAGTGGCTCACCCATCGTGTTAGTTATTGCTGGCATCGTACTCGGCGCTACCTTGCTGGCACCGTTACCGCTATTGATACAGGCGGTGGCGAATATCACCGGTGCGGATTACACAGGTACCGCAATCAGTGTGTTCTGGTTGGTGGGTAATGCCGGAGCCGTCGCTTTTCTTGCTGCACTCGACCCGATCGCTGATAGCAACGAGTGGACGTGGGGATGCTTCCTCCTAGTTTCATTACTGGTTATACAGGGGATCCTCGCCTTCATAGGAGGTCCACAGCAGCATGAACAATCAAGTGGCGGCGTTCTACCAGGGCAAGGTCGTAATCAAGTTAACTGATACGATGACCAAAGGTCATTTAATATCCAGAAATTCTCATCAATAGGGTAAAAAATATTTTCAAAATATTCTACTAATTAAGCTATTTGTAGTTAATGATTTATCACTACAAAGCAAATAGATTGATCACAGATAATGATAAGTTAAATAAATAGACTTAGACCACCTGGATAAACATGCTACCCGATATCATTCCCGTTTCTTTTGCTATGCTGATCCTGCTTGTGGCGGGACTCATACGTGGCTACAGTGGATTTGGTTCCGGGATGGTCGCGGTTCTCGGCTTGTCGCTGGTTTTTCCTCCGGCAACATTGGTCCCCGTAGTCCTCCTCCTAGAGGTCGTCGCTAGCACCTCCCTCCTTCCCAGTGTGTGGGGCCTGGTAGATTGGTCATCGCTGCGATGGCTTTTCTTAGGGGCTCTGCTCGGAACTCCCGCCGGTACGTATCTTCTTGCCAGCATCCCCGCCAGAACCATGCGTGTAGCCATCGCGATCATCGTTATGGGCCTTGTCATCCTTTCCCAGCGCAAGGCCGACTTCAGGAGGCACTTTGGAAAGTCCGCCACTGTCTCCGTAGGTGTGGTCTCAGGATTATTGAACGGCAGCGCGGCCATCGGCGGTCCCCCGGTAATCCTCTTTTTTTTCTCGTCGTTATCCCAGGTTGCAGTTTCACGCGCATCACTGATCGCTTTTTTTCTAGGGGCAGATCTTCTGGCTGCAGGGATGTCTGCCGCCCAGGGGCTGATAACCATCAAGACATGGCTCATGCTTTCAATATTGACCTTGCCCCTTGTGTGTGGACTGGTCATAGGGAGTCGAACATTTATTCACACAAACCCGGAAATCTTTCGCCGAAGAGTAATGCAGCTGCTCATGATTCTCGCGATCGCTGCACTGGTACGTTCTATATATACATAGGGGGGAAAGATTTTATAAGACCGGGATATGGGTACATTACCGTCCGGGTACACCAAGAAAGCCCTTTTCCAGTGAGGTATGAACATGAAGATTCCAAGAAATGGTCTTAAAGAAAATGAGATTTTCGAGAAACTTAACTCTTTCCGTGCAAATGATCTCGACTGGCGTTCGGGTCGTGCCTTTGGCTATATCTTCGACCCTGGACCTGAAGTGAGAAAGGTAAGCGAGGAAGCCTATTCCATGTTTCTCACGGAAAACGGACTAGATTTCACGGTCTTCCCTAGCCTGCTCAAATTAGAGAATGAACTGGTGGACATGGGCAGAAAACATCTCAACGGAGATGAACAGGTAGTAGGCAATTTCACGAGCGGGGGTACGGAAAGTATCATTCTGGCCGTTAAGACGGCCCGGGACTACTTCCGTACCAGCTCACCGGCGATCAAGAAACCGGAGATGATCCTGCCGATCACGGCTCATGCGGCATTTCACAAGGCGGCCCATTATCTTGGAGTCAGGGTAGTACAGACGCCCGTAGACCCGGTAACGTTCAAGGCCGATGTGGATGCGGTCCGCGATGCGATCTCCCCCAGTACCATCCTCATCGTGGGGTCAGCCCCATCTTACGCCCATGGGGTCGTGGACCCGATCCGGGAAATGGCGGGGCTCGCATTGGAAAACCACCTGTTTTTCCATTCCGATGCCTGTATGGGAGGTTTCATGCTGCCCTATTTTCGGCGCTTGGGTGCACCAGTGCCTGACTTCGATTTCAGTGTCCCAGGAGTCACCTCGCTATCCGTGGATCTCCATAAATACGCGTATACCGCAAAAGGAGCATCTCTCATACTCTATCGTAACAAAGACCTCCGGAAGCACCAGATCTTTGCTTGTTCCCGATGGACCGGCTATACCATGGTGAACAATACCGTGCAGAGTAGCAAATCGGGCGGCGCCATGGCGGCAGCATGGGCTGTTATCAATTTCATAGGGGACGAAGGATACCTGGAGCTTGCCAGGCGTAAATTGGTGGCTACACAGCAAGTGATAAAGGGCATCGGAAAGATAAAGAACCTGAAACTCTTAGGTAAGCCAGAGATGTGCTTGGTCGCTTTCACTTCCGATACGCTCAATATCTTCAACATCATAGACGACATGAATGAAAAGGGCTGGTATATCCAGCCTGCACTATCTTTTGAAAATTCCGTTCAGCATATCCACATGTCCATCAGCGTGTTGAACGTGGGCTGGATAGACCAGTTTCTGACCGACCTAGAAAAGACTGTGGGAGAAATTGGGGAAATGGAATCAGGGGATCTGGCGGCTGATCTTAAGCAGTCTCTGACATCCATGGATCCGGACACCATCACTGATGAGGCATTTTCAAAAATACTGGAAAAGGCTGGAATAAAAGGTAAAGACCTCCCCAGAAGAATGGCGAAAATTAACAACCTCATGAATGTTCTTTCACCTGATCTACGTGAGCGCCTACTTGTGGAATATGTAAACAATCTCTTTTGCTAGGGAGGGATTCTAAAAAAATGTTTTTCCAAATCAAGTCAAAGATCTCGACTTTGTTCATCACGAAGTGTCGGGATCAAAGGTTATTTTTTGATTGCTTTCTGATGGAATGCAATACCCCTTTCATTAGATACCGGATATACAGAATTTAGCGGTTTAGTGAGCTCCCATGCAAACGCCGTTTCCCTTCAACTCTATGCTCCTTTTTGGCTTTCTGTCCATTATGTTGCTGGCAGGAATCGTCTTGAGGGCTAGATTTAGTTTCTTTCAAAGGCTTCTCTTCCCTAGCTGTCTGATCGGAGGGATGCTGGGGCTTATACTGGTCAACGCACACCTCCTCCGTTTCTCACCTCACGCATTGGAGACATTCGCCTACCATCTTTTCAATATATCCTTTATCTCGGTCGGCCTCACCCGGGGATTGAATGGGCACGATACTAACCGTAAAAAAGAGGTGGTAAGCGGCTCCCTGTGGATGGCCCTCGTTCAGGGCGTCACATTTCCCCTCCAAGCAATGATAGGAGGGCTGGCGGTCATGCTGTTCTCCCTTTTTGGCATGCACCTGTTTCCCACCTTTGGCTTCCTCGTTCCTTTAGGATTCAATGGAGGCCCCGGCCAGGCACTTTCATTCGGGCGTATCTGGGAAACAGTGGGGTTCAGTCACGCCGCCACAATCGGACTTGGTTTTGCAGGTGTGGGATATTTCTTCGCCTTTTTTGTGGGGGTCCCCCTGGTAAATCACTGGATTAGAAAAGGCCCGATGGCCCAGAGGACCGGGAGTCTGCCCCACGACTTTGTGGTCGGCATCACTGCCCGAGGTCAGAAACGAGAATCAGCAGGTACGCTGACAATACATTCAGGAAACGCCGATACCCTTGCCTTTCAAGCGGCGCTGGTTGGTTTTATTTATGTGTTGACTTATCTGTTGGTAAAATACCTAGGAAAGGCGCTGCCACCTGATGTAGGTAAAATGTTGTGGGGCTTCTTTTTCTTTTTCGGCCTTGGCCTGGCGCTCTGCGTGAAGTGGCTGATGGAAAAAGCGGGTGTCGGATACCTGATTGATCCCGGCACTCAAAGGAGGATAACGGGATGGTCCGTAGACTTCCTGATCCTTGCCACGGTTAGCGCTATTCAGGTAATGGTGGTCTGGAAATACATCGTTCCCTTTATGACCATGGCACTGGCTAGCGGCGTGTTGACTACCGGGGTAGTGCTGTTCCTTGGAAGGAGGCTCCCCTCCTACAATCTGGAGAGAACGGTGGCGATTTATGGAACCGTGACCGGGACAGTCTCTAGCGGGCTCCTGCTTCTCAGAATAGCCGACCCGGAATTCAGTACATCGGTAGCCATGGAAATAGCCCTCATGAATGTGTTTACCGTTCCCATCGTGGGAATATGCACCGTCCTGGTTAACGCCCCCATCTGGTGGCATTGGAGCACTGCCTTCACGGTGCTGGTTTTCTCAGGCATCATGGCCACCGCCCTTGTGGCCATTAGAATTCTGAGACTCTGGGGCCAAAAAGGGTCTGAGTAAATCTGGTGACATCACGCACTGTGTAGTTGCCCCATCGATACCCATCCCCACGTTCCGGGCGAGCACCGCCCCCCGTCGCTATCCCAGGTGATGACTCAGTCCGGATCAGTCAGAATCGGGCGCACCGGGGTCTTCTGGGAGTGTATCCAGTGTTCCCGGCAGACTGTCCGATTTTGGAGCCTGACCGGACGGATTCGACTGTTCATGGGCCTGTTCAACGGTAGCCTCGGCCTCGCCGGATTGCGGAACCTCCTCTTCGTCTGGGTCCAGGGGTACCACGCGAACCAAATTTTCTTTTCCAGATAGCCGCATTAACGTCACTCCTTGAGTATTGCGGCTCAGCTGGGAGATCCCCTCGACTCGTGTACGTACCAGCGTACCCTGATCTGAAATCAACATCAGCCCCTGCTCCGGGGTGACCAGGACACCCGCTACCAGAGCCCCATTGCGCTCAGAACAGCGGATTGCAATCACTCCCTGGGTGCCGCGACCTTTACATGGAAATTCACTAAGATTGGTACGTTTACCATAACCGCGTTCGGTAACGGTAAGCACATCGCCGACCTCAGCCACGACCATGGAAACAACGTTTGCTCCCTCAGTCAGCTTCATGCCACGCACTCCATGGGCGGTACGGCCCATCCCCCGCACCTCACTCTCTTTGAAACGCACCGCCTTGCCATTGGAAGCAAGCAACATGATATCGCTCTTGCCAAGCGTCAGCGCTACGTCAACCAAGTCATCGTCCTCGGCAAGATCAATCGCGATTTTGCCGCGCTGCAGCCGATAGGCGAATTCACTGAGCATGGTTTTCTTGACGGTACCCTTACGGGTCGTGAAGAACACAAAATGTTCGTCATCAAATTCATGTACCGGCAACACCGCCTGGACTCTTTCATCTTCTGCCAAAGGCAGCAGGTTGACGATCGGCTTGCCTCGGGCACCCGGACCGGCATCGGGAATCAAATGAACCCCCAGCCAGTACACTCGTCCCCGGCTGGTGAACACCAGTAACGTATCATGGGTATTGACGATCCAGAACCGGCTAATAAAATCCTCATCTTTCATAGCCGTGGCAGAACGGCCCCGGCCACCGCGGCGTTGCTCACGATATACACTGATCGACTGCCGTTTGACGTAACCGGAATGCGACAGGGTTACCGCCACATCCTCAGGAGCAATCAAGTCCAATACGTCGAAATCTTCCTGCGCGATGGTGATCTCGGTGCGACGTGGGTCGGCATATTCTTCACGAACCGCCTTTGTCTCTTCGCGTATAACTGCTAACAGCCGTGCTGGATCTTCAAGAATCTCGATCAGTCCATGGATTATTACGAGGATGCTGCGGTACTCATCGGATAGTTTTTCCTGTTCCAGTCCGGTCAACCGATGCAGCCGCATATCAAGGATTTCCTTGGCCTGGATTTGGCTTAACCGATAGCCTTCCCGACCCAAGCCACAACCCGATTCGATGTTTTCCGGCTTAGACATCTCGGCCCCGGATGCCTGCAACAAGGTGCGTACCAAACCGGGTTCCCAGGTTCTGGAGAGCATGCGCTCGCGCGCTTGTTGGGGCGAAGATGATGATTTGATGAGGGCGATCATCGCGTCGATATTTGCCAGGGCAACAGTGAGCCCCTCCAGTACGTGGGAGCGTGATCTGGCCTTACGCAATTCGAAGATCGTGCGGCGCGTGACGACTTCGCGGCGATGGCGCACAAAGGCTTCCAGGATCTGTTTCAGATTGAGTAAGCGTGGCTGCCCGTCAACCAGCGCCACCATGTTGATCCCGAACACGGTCTGCATTTGGGTCTGTTGGTAAAGATTGTTGAGAACTACATCACCCAGCGCATCGCGGCGTAGCTCAATAACAATACGCATACCGTCCTTATCGGACTCATCGCGCAGCTCACTAATGCCATCAAGCTTTTTTTCCTTGACCAGCTCGGCAATCTTCTCAATCAATCGCGCCTTGTTCACCTGATAGGCAAGTTCATGAACAATGATGGTTTCCCGACCATTAACTTTCTGCTCAATATCAGTTTTAGCACGTACCCGAATGCGCCCGCGACCCGTCCGGTAAGCCTCAACGATCCCTGCGGAACCATTGATGATGCCGGCAGTGGGAAAGTCTGGACCAGGAATAATCCGCATCAATCCATCGATATCAAGCTCCGGATCATCAATCAGCGCGATCACGGCATCAATGACTTCACCAAGATTGTGTGGGGGTATGTTGGTGGCCATACCCACGGCGATCCCTGCTGACCCGTTGATCAGTAGGTTGGGCACCCGCGTCGGCATAACCAGTGGCTCATGCTCGGACTCGTCATAATTCAGACCGAAATCAACCGTATCCTTATCCAGATCGGCCATCAGCTCATGAGCCAGCTTGGACAAGCGAACTTCGGTATAGCGCATTGCCGCGGCCGTATCACCATCGACTGATCCAAAGTTTCCTTGGCCATCGACCAACATATAGCGTAATGAGAAAGGCTGCGCCATACGAACGATGGTGTCATAGACCGCCGAATCGCCATGTGGATGGTATTTGCCGATTACATCACCAACGATACGTGCCGATTTCTTGTACGGTTTGTTCCAGGAATTACTCAGCTCGCTCATCGCGTAGAGCACTCGTCTGTGAACCGGTTTGAGTCCGTCACGGACATCGGGAAGAGCCCGACCAACGATAACGCTCATAGCGTAATCGAGGTAGCTCTGACGCATTTCATCTTCAATATTGACGCGGATGATTTCTTTGGCAAGTTCAGCCATGAATGGGGTCCGGGAAGCGTTGGCAGAGGGCCGCTAGAATTACGGTCATGCAGGTAAGAATGAGTTTACTTGTCGAAGTTTTCAGTATACCACAAACATCATATATTTTGACTAGATAAATCCAAATTATTCAATTGGTTATGTGCCGGTTTCGTGTTCATTCTTTACGCTGCCGAAGACCCAACGACGAGCACTGAGAAAGTTGAATGTCGAGCCCACTAACGAGCCCATCCCTACACCGATTGCCGGCCAGGAATGAACTAGCTGTATCTGCCAAACAGCCAGTGCATAAATCGAGTAGTTCAAGGATGCCCCACCGGTCATGGCGAGCATCCAGCGTGCCCATTCCGCGTGCCACCGATGCTGCCCGCGAATATCGGAAAACGTCGTATGCCGGTTCCAAATCCACGTGGTCGTGGCGGCACAGAGAAACGAGATTACCCGAGCCAAGTATGGGTTAAAGCTGGCAAAAGAGACCAGTGACTGCACCACCCCGGCATCCACAATGAAACCGATCACCCCACCGATGAAAAACCATCCAATTCTACGCACACTCAGGCTCCAAACAGGTCGTGCATACGGGCACGATTGGGGTGTTCGACCAGCCCCTTTTCGGTAACCAGCACATCAACCAGTTCCGCAGGGGTGATATCGAAGACAGGGTTCCAGGCCGTTACACCAGTTGGTGCCACAGCCTGGCCAGCAAAAGAAAGCAATTCCTCCGGATCACGCAATTCGATCGGAATAGCCTCTCCATCAAGGGTACGCATATCGATACTGGAAGACGCCGCCACGACCATAGTACGCAGACCATGATGACGAGCAGCCAGTGCCAGTGCATAGGTGCCGATCTTGTTAGCTACATCACCATTAGCGGCGATACGGTCGGCACCGACGACCACCCATTGTACCTGCCCGCTGTGCATTAGATGAGCCGCCGCCGCATCCGCAATCAACTGCACGGGGATCCCATCCTCGGACAGTTCCCAGGCAGTCAGTCTGGCTCCCTGCAACCATGGGCGGGTTTCCCCTGCAAATACCCGTTGAATTTTTCCGGCTGCGTAGCCGTAACGAATAACCCCCAGAGCCGTACCCAGGCCAGCCGTGGCCAGCGAGCCGGTGTTGCAATGAGTCAGCACGCCACACCCGCGGTCCAGCCGCTCCGCGCCCCATTTACTCATGCACTGATTGGCCGCCAGATCCTCCTGCTCGATAGTTCTCGCTTCAACAAGCAAGCGATCCGACCCACTGTCGGCAACGGCTACCATTCGGTCCATAGCCCACATCAAATTCACGGCTGTTGGCCGTGCCGCACGTAATAACAAGACGTCATCCTCAAAGTGGCTGCCCCGGGATGCCAGAACGGTTCCATAGGCCGCAGCAATTCCAATTGCCGGCGCACCGCGTACTACCAAATCGCGAATGGCTTCAGCAACGTCCTTAGCGGTGTGGCAACGCACCCAGTCCACGGTATGCGGCAAGCGCCGCTGATCCAGTAATTCCAACGCATCATTTTCCCAGCGAAAAGCCCGCAGTCCATCATATCGATTCAAAGAATTATTCACTTGATCTGTTTCCTTCGCTCCGCCAGTACGGTACTGGGCAGGCGTTGCTGCGCTATCGCAGTGACGAACTCATCCACCACATCGACACATTGCAGAGAAATTTATCCAACTCAACAGCGTTCACTCAGCCACCGGTGTACCGTCGACGGAACCTCGCGCTGGGCACGACTGGAAACGTATATGCCGATGTGTCCGCCGCGAAACCCCAGTTCGGTGTAATCCTTGCCGCCAAGGAGTCCGGCCATGGCTCGTGACGAGGCAGGAGGCACCAGATGATCCTGTTCGGCAAAGATGTTGAGTACCGGAAGTTGGATGTCAGCCAGACTGAGCTTTTCACCATCCAGTTCGATTTCGCCGCGGAATAGGCCGTTATCCTGATAAAAGTCATGAATGAACTGGCGAAAGGCCTCACCTGCCTGATCGGGAGAATCGAATATCCACTTTTCCATACGTAAAAAATTACTTACCTCATTGGCATCGTCAAGAATATCCACCAGGCCGACGTATTTCTGCTGGTTCAGGCGTATCGGCTTGAGGGTCAGATAACACCAATTCATCAGGTCGCCGGGAATGTTGCCAAGGGTATCTACAAGCAGATCCACGTCCAAACTGCGCGTCCAGTTGGAAAGCATGTTGTCCGGGGTGTGGAAATCAACCGGCGTAACCATGGTAATCAGATTCTTCAACTTGGGCTGGCGCAAGGCTGCGTAGCAGAGTGAAAATACCCCTCCCTGGCAGATACCCAGAAGATTGATACGCTGCAGATCGTGACGCGCTCTAACCTGATCAACACAACGATCAAGATAGCCGAGAATGTAATCACCAAGTGTCAGCCAGCGGTCCGCCAGATCGGGATAGCCCCACTCGATGAGATACACGTCTTCGCCTTGTTCCAGCAGCCGTGCAACCAGCGAGCGGTCGGCTTGCAAATCGGTCATCCATGGGGTGTTGACCAAGGCATAGCAAATCAGAATGGGAGTGCGACCCGGCACCGCCTTAGTACCTAGAAAGTGATGCAACTTGAGTTTGTCTTCGCGATACACGACTTCGGTTGGTGTCGCCCCAATATGGGGCTCTTCCTGGTTACGCAAACTGTCCAGCCCCGCAGCAAGTTTGCGTCGGAACGCATCCATCTCTGCAAGAGCTCTAAGCGGGTCGATATGCACGGGGTTGAACATCACTGCCGTCCTTTGACCGAACGCCGTGACATGGCTGATGGTGATTTGTGGGTAGCAGTGGTCTTACGCGGTGAGGTCGAGATACCGGAAGAGTCATTCTTTCTGGAGGATGCCGGCTGCTTGCTGGCTGTCGTATGACGGCCGGGTGAGGCCCGTTTCGCCCCCTCACCGGTTGAAGACACCTTGGTAGCCGCGGGGTTCTTTCTGGTTGCAGGACTCTTTCTGGCTGCAGGACTCTTTCTGAGTACAGGGGATGAATCTGCTACCGGCTCTGCCGGTGTTGGGCGAGCCCGAATCTCATCCAGTATCTTCCGGGTTGCGCGCAACTCTCTACGCAGGGCCTGCAAGCGTTGCCCGAGTGTATCTACTTCGCTACGTGTCGGCATGCCCCATTCTCTGGCCAGGCGCTCGACGCGATCCTGCATCTGGGTACGTACTTGCATCTGGGCATTGACCAGGTCGCCATAGGTCTGACGCCATTGCGGAGACAAGGCGACCTCCTGATAGGCTTCTTCAGCTGCGTCAACCCAGAGGTTATATAGCTCCCGCATTTGTTCAATCTGACGTCCCGGTTCGGCACGTTCCGCCAAGCGTGACTCGAGCCGATCCACTCCCATACGCGCGACCTTGGCCAGCAGTGCCTGATAGCGCATCTGTCGTGTATGCAGCTCCGACCAGGCTTTAGCGAGCGCCTGGTCCCGTTCCTGTTGCTCACGACCTGGCCCAAACGCAGGCATACCCAGCATATCCTTCCAGGTCGCAAACCAAGGCGGTTGTGATGCCCCCGTCGATTGAGCCCAGGCCTGGGGACCTCCACCAGCCAGGTCCACTGCTTCGGTGTAGGCCTGCATGAAGGGATTGGCAGAGAAATTACCGAAAACATCCCCCAATGATGACTTCCAATCACCCGTCTCATCGGCAAACCCCATGTTCATCCGTTCCATGAGTTCGAGATGGGCTTTCAAGCCAGATAGCGCGCGCTCAGCCTGTTCCTGCATGCCGCTGTTTGCAGATCCTGACGAGAAAGATTTCCCCAGGTTCTCCTGCCAGGTATCCCAGGCCCGCTTGAGCAGTTTCTGATAATCCAAAAAGGAAGTGGGCGTCTCATTGTTCATGGCGTTCTCCGGTGTACGCGGAGTTAAAAGATGAGCGATGCCCCCAGCGTAAAACAAAACACCCGACTCCGCTTTCGGAACCGGGTGCTGTCTCGCTTACACTATGGCCATCAGCCCTGATCTGGGGATGCCTCTTCGACTGCTTTCATCGACAAACGAATGCGGCCCTGCTTGTCGACTTCCAGGACTTTGACCTTGACGAAATCACCTTCCTTGAGCTTGTCAGAAACCTTCTCGACACGCTCATTGGAAATTTGTGATATGTGGACCAAACCGTCCTTACCGGGAAGAATAGTCACGAAAGCACCGAAGTCCATCAGCTTGACTACCTTGCCCTCATAGATGGTTCCGGGTTCGACATCGGAAACGATCAGTTCAATACGCTTCTTGGCATCCTCAGCCGCCGCACGATTGACCGAGGCGATGACGATCACCCCATCATCGGTGATATCGATCGTAGTACCAGTTTCCTCGGTGATGGAGCGGATGACCGAACCACCCTTACCTATTACCTCACGGATTTTGTCCGGATGAATACGCATGGTCAGCAGACGTGGGGCATAGTCCGATAACTCGGCACGCGGTTGACTGATGGCCTTGTGCATCTCACCAAGAATGTGCAAACGTCCGCGCTTGGCTTGATCCAGAGCCGTGCGCATGATCTCCTCGGTGATTCCGTCAATCTTGATGTCCATCTGTAAGGCACTGATGCCTTCAGAGGTTCCTGCAACCTTGAAATCCATATCACCCAAGTGATCCTCATCGCCGAGGATATCTGAGAGCACCACAAAATTATCGGCTTCCTTAACTAAACCCATCGCTATACCGGCCACCGGAGCCTTCAGCGGTACGCCAGCATCCATCATGGCCAGCGAGGACCCGCATACTGAAGCCATCGAACTGGAACCGTTCGACTCGGTAATTTCCGAAACTACACGCAATACATATGGGAACTCCACGATCGACGGCATGATGGCTTGCACACCACGCTTGGCCAGACGTCCATGACCGATTTCACGACGCTTGGGGCCAAACATACGGCCAACTTCACCTACTGAGAACGGCGGAAAGTTGTAATGGAACAGGAAGGGATCTTTGGATTCACCACCGGGTGCATCAATGATCTGTGCATCCTTAGTAGTACCTAGGGTTACCGTTACCAGGGCCTGGGTCTCACCACGAGTAAACAGTGCCGAACCATGGGTGCGTGGCAGTACTCCAACACGAGCACTGATTGGACGTACATCGTCCAGGTTGCGACCATCAATGCGTACCTTTGTCTTGAGCACACTATCGCGCATGGTGTGATATTCAATTTCACCGAATACCTGCCCTATTTCATCGGCACTCCAATCATTGGCCTCAGCCTGCGTAGCCAGCGACTCCCGTACTTCGCTCTTCAACACGGCGATAACATCGCGACGTTCCAGCTTGTCGCGGATCTGGAAGGCGCTGGCCAGACGGTCATTCAGCGCTCCATCAACAGCTGTGAACAGTGCTTCATTGCGGGTTGGCTCTTGCCATGTAAACGACTTACGGCCGGCTTCAGCAACCAGTTCATTGATTGCCGTAATGGCCTTTTGCATTTCCCGATGGCCGAACATCACCGCCCCCAGCATCACCTCCTCACTAAGCAGGCTAGCTTCGGATTCGACCATCAGTACCGCACTGGCGGTACCGGCGACAACCAGCTCCAACTCCGAATCGACCAGTTCGGTAAGCGTGGGATTGAGTAGATACTCACCCTTGGCATAACCGACCCGGGCTGCAGCAATGGGACCCTGGAAGGGTACCCCGGCTAGCATGAGTGCGGCCGAAGTACCGATCAGCGCCGGAATGTCACCGTCCACTTCAGGGTTCATCGAAAGTACAGTAGCAATCACCTGTACCTCGTTCTTGAACGCCTCGGGAAACAAGGGACGAATCGGGCGATCGATGAGACGCGAGGTCAGCGTCTCCTTCTCGGTCGGGCGGCCCTCACGCTTGAAAAATCCGCCAGGGATACGGCCAGCAGAGTAGAACTTTTCCTGATAATCGACGGTAAGCGGGAAAAAACTCTGCCCCTCACGCGCCTTGCTTGCGGCCACCGCAGTGACCAACACCACGGTGCCATCGACTTCCACCTTGACGGCGCCACCGGCCTGACGAGCAATTTCGCCCGTCTCCAGTGTGACTTGATGCCGGCCGTACTGGAATGATTTACTTACTTTCGCCACGTTTCTTTCTCCTGGTTGGATCAACGACGCAGGCCCAGACGCTTGATCAGCTCCTGATAGCGCTGCTGGTCGCGTTTCTTGAGGTACCCAAGGAGGCGACGACGCTGGTTGACAAGCTTGAGCAAGCCGCGGCGTGAGTGCCGATCCTGCTTGTGAATTTTAAAGTGTTCAGCCAGCATCTCGATTCGTGCGGTGAGTAGGGCCACCTGAACTTCCGGCGAACCGGTATCGTTAGGTACGCGGCCGTACTCACTGATGATCTTGCTGGTCTGTTCTACGTTGAGCGACATGGAAGGCAATTTCCTCTATGCAAACGCGAGACTTGCAACAGATCATGAGCACATGTCCTGTGGCAAGCCCCGCTTGATAATGATGGGGTCGATGCAAGTCCGCTATTTTAGTCGCTGCAGGCACCGAACAACAAGCTGGAATTATTTCAGCCCTCAACGACCTGCTCCAAGCATCGCTACGATCAGCTTCAGGGCGACAGTGTACGCAAGGTAAAATCGCCCTGTGCAGCCACTTGCAATACCGAGCCCTGTTCATACCAGTCACCCATGACAATGCGTTGTGCTGGCTGGCTATCGAGCACCAGGTCATGCACTGCAGGACGATGAGTATGGCCGTGAATCATCCGCCGCACAGCGCTCTGGCGCAGAGTCGCATCCACGGCCTCTGCATTCACATCCATCAATGATTCTGAACTATCACGCGTATGGGCCTGACTCATTACGCGAGCCTGCTGCGCATAGGTACGTCGCACCACGAGCGGCTGGGCAAGAAACTTCGCTTGCCAAGCCGGAGCCCGAACCTCGGCACGAAAGCTCTGGTACGCCGCATCGTCGGTACACAACACATCACCGTGCAGTAGAACCGTCGGCACCCCACCGATAGTGTGCACACAGCCGTCCTCAAGAAGATGTATCCCGGCACGCTTTGCGTAAGCTTCCCCAAGCAGGAAATCGCGATTCCCGACCATGAAATACACCGCTACCCCAGTCATGGATAGCTGGGCCAGCAACACCGCCACCCGGGCCGGGAGCGGATCATCATTGTCATCACCAACCCAGACATCAAACAGGTCGCCAAGGATGTACAGGGCCTCCGCCTGACGGGCCTCGGCGAGCAAGAACCGCTCGAACAACGCAGTGATCTCCGGCCGGGCAGGGTCGAGATGCAAATCGGAAATAAGCAATGTATTCATTACTACACAGCATAGCCTGCGATGGTAGTGGTCTGTATCACCCTGAAAGCCTGCCCGACTTGAAGGAATCCCGTAAAATCACCACGAATAGGCTGAATGCAAGGGGTTGTGGGGCGAGCGGTCGAGCACCCGACAGTGCCATCAATTCGTGTAGTAAGTTCTCAGGAGTTCCCTCCTTACTGCAAGGGAATCAATCAAACCTCATCAATAGGCAAGTGGGGATAGCCTGGTTGACGCCTCTGAAATGATAAAATAGCAGGATTCTTAATAACCCCCGCATCAATATTCAAGGATCGTCGAATCGTATCATTGAGCTGCCAATCATTGTAACCCGCCAATACTGTCGGCAAATGGACAAGGAGAGCGGCAGAGATGGATCGAGAGGCACTTTCCCATAGGTAGCTTGGGGTATGGTCGACCGCGTAGTAATCGATATTACCAACCTTGAACATAGGATCTTTAAAAGTAGTCGGTTTGGCAAAGAAAAATCCCATATTCTCATCGCAACTGACGTCGATAATAAGACACCCTGGTTTGAGAGTTGATTTCTCATCTTCGGTTACAAAGAAAATAGGATGATCAGGATCCTGATAAGTTCCGTTTACAATAATATCAGATTGACTGATCAGTTCGGTCAATGGTCGCTCACTGCCATCGTGCTCCACCACCACCATACGTGCCTCGTTATCTACACCTTCCCGAAGACGGACATAGTGGCAACCAAGAACTTCCTCTCGAACCTGGTAATCGGGCCGTTGAATACATATTGTGATATCTAGGAAGCCCCGTGCCTTGAGTGCGTATATAGCACCACGACTTACCGCACCAAAGCTTAAAATGATGACTTTTCGCTGATTACCGTAGTGGCCATCGATACCCCTTAATTGCAATGCATGCAGTATTCCTGCATAACCCGCTAATTCATTATTTTTATAGAAAGTGTGGCGACCGACCTGCTTATTAGGGCCCCAAGCATACATATCCTCAAAAGCAATGATGGTGTGCTTACGGTCAATGGCAACCTGAGTGATGGAAGATTGCTGCACACAATGTGGCCAGCCCCACAAGATCCCCCCTGTGCGAAGCTCTTGTAGATCGGATAACACGGGCTTCGGAAGGATAACATTACCAATGTCAGCTAATAGTTCATGGCGGGTAGCGATACCCCCGGTCAGTGCAGCAATTTCTGCATCTTCAATGCCAAATGGCTGGCCATAACCTTTTTCAAATACTAACTGGTGGCGAGCCTGCTCTGAGATACGTAACAGATGCTCAGGATGGATGGGGATACGTCGTTCATCGGCCTTTCTCGAAGTCGCTATCACTCCAAATGTTAACTTTTTCACATTATTTCCTATATCAAGAATATTCGGCATCCGGGACTCTTCCCTAGTGCGTGTGGTTGTTTCCCAGACATTTATATGACGAGCAATCCAGGTCATGGATTAGTCGGTCTTGGCCTCTACCTGACACCGCACCGAGTCATGTTGTCACTCACGGCATACAAGAGAAAACCGATTTTCAGTCCTTATCCCTGCGCGCTCTGAAGAAATGCCGCAAAAGCTCTGCCGACTGGTCTTCGAGCAAGCCTGCCTCGGCCGTAATATGGTGATTGTGCCGATCGCTGATCAGGGTATCAAATACGCTGCCTGCCGCCCCGGTTTTGGGATCGAAGGCAGCAAATACGACACGCTCCACCCGGGCATGAACCAAAGCCATCGCGCACATCGCACAGGGTTCCAGAGTTACGTACAAGGTACTACCTGGAAAACGATAATTTGCCAGTTGTACCCCCGTTGCACGTAGGGCAAGAATCTCCGCATGGGCAGTAGGGTCATTGAGGGTGACGCAACGGTTCCAGCCCTCCCCTACCGCATGTTCTCCGAGAACCAGTACGGCACCAACCGGAACCTCATCGTCTTGTTCCTCGGCAAAGCGTGCCAACGCCAAGGCCCTGCGCATCCAGCGCAGATCAGCTTTGCGCTGGTGCTCGCTGGCTTCACCGATCTTTGCAGCGGCTTCCGGAAGGGTTGTACTCATTGCCACTCGATTGTAAATGGCTCGCAAAAGTTCAGCATTGGCACAGGCTTTCCGATAGCCGCTAGTATCAATATCATGGAAAAAATATGAAGAACCTCTATCAGATACCCCATATAGTCGCATATATGTTATTGTTTGCAATACTCGATCAAATGAGATCTTTGTGGCTAAGTAATTGCTCTAAAAATAATTATAACTGTATGCGGTATTTGCTACATCGAAAAATAGTACGTATCCCGTTGTTTTTTTGAAAATGCACCACTATGACGCAGCAGGATTACCTGTCTGATACGCGCACATTCGTTCCTGCAGTGCCTGTCGAACGAACTGGTTTGACGCACTATCATTTGCCCCAACGAGTTGCCGGATATACTCGGTGACCTCGCCAATGTGATTTAACTTGGTCGCGACGCTAATCGCCCGGTCATAGGCCTCCACCACATCCGCGTCGCTCACCTCGTAACCCCATCCCTCACTCAACCAGCGAAGCGCAACCAGTGCCGAACCGAGCGCGAATACCGGTTCGGATTCGCAATAATCCCGCGCTGCCCTGGTCAGTGTTTTTGGCTCACAAGGACTCCGCTTGGCCAGTTCCAGCGCCAGGTCAAAAAGCTTGAGCTCCTTGGCTGTAGCAAACCACTTACCCTCTTCCCCCGGGGTGGTGGCAATGAGATCGGTCAGAATTTGTGACTTGTCCTTCATGGGGTAGCGCTTCACTACCGCACGAAACCGGGTGATATTGGAATTGCCCACCGCAGCACTTAATCCGTAGCGCCGGTAGGCCTCCTCATACAAACCGGAAGAGATCAGAATCTCCTCGCAGGCCTGGTCAATCGTAAAGTCCGGCTGGTTTAACCCTCGCGAGGCCTCGGCATACTGCAAAGCCTCTGCCTTCTTAGCCATCGCCAGCAATGCCTCAACACCATAGCGGCGATAATGCCACATGGGATGCCGATTCAAATCCAAAAGCTCAAGCAGTTCCTGATACCGCCTCGCCACTAGCAGGCAAGACAAACACGCCGTCGCACCGTGGAAATAGGCTCTGGGACTCGGATCCGACCAACAGGACCGCAGCGTGGAAACCAAATCCTCGGCCCATCGCCCGGCAACTTCCACCGAACCACAAATTTCACCCCAACGGTCACCAACCGGGCCGAGGTAATCGACACCGTCATCTTCCATCGCCTGCCAGAGTCGAACGAGCCATTTGCTGCGCGTCTTGTCATCAGCCGGCGCCTCGATGATGATGGGTATCAATGCATCCAGCGCTTTGTACACAGCCGACCCCAGCGCACCGCTGGAGCTGTCCACATACTCCAGTGCCGGCCAAAGTTTCTCCATCAGACGAACCGAGCCTTCCGCCCCTAGCACGGGGTCTTTCTTTGTAACCTTTTTGATCTCGTAGACGGCTTCGCGCAGACGCTGGCAGACGAGTCGGGAGGCCTTCCAACCATAGGCCCCGGTTCGAAAACGTGCGGGAAAGGTCCATTGGTATTTTTTAATGGGGGGCATTCAGTTTCATCCAACCACGCTTGCCTTGGGTAGCACAACCCAGCGTTTTGTAGTGACATCACTCGTTTCGTGCAGTAGGTTTTGAGAGGGTTCCACCCGTCATTACCCGTCAGTGTCAGGTCATTCCCATTCAATCGTTGCGGGAGGCTTGCCACTTATGTCATATACAACCCGGGAAATACCTTTTATCTCATTGATGATTCTTGAGGCGACTTTATCCAGGAACGGGTAAGGAAGATGCGAACAACGGGCGGTCATGAAATCGACCGTCTCCACAGCACGCAAGGCGATCACCCATTCATAGGCGCGCCCATCACCCATGACCCCTACAGAGCGAACCGGCAAAAATACCGCAAAGGCCTGGCTGACCTTGTCGTAAAGGTCATGGGCACGCAGTTCCTCGATGTAGATGGCATCCGCATGCCTGAGTAACTCGGCATATTCAGGTTTCACCTCACCCAAAATACGCACTCCGAGCCCAGGGCCTGGAAACGGATGCCGATACACCATTGCATGGGGAAGTCCGAGTGACTCACCAATCCGGCGTACTTCATCCTTGAACAGTTCGCGCAATGGTTCGAGCAGTTGCAACTGCATGCGTTCGGGTAATCCACCCACGTTGTGATGGCTTTTTATTACCTGAGCCTTGCCCGTTTTAGCCCCTGCCGACTCGATCACATCGGGGTAGATAGTGCCCTGGGCGAGCCAGCGCACTCCTTCAAGCTGGCGAGACTGCTCCTCAAAAACCTCAACAAAGATGCGACCAATGATTTTTCGCTTCTGTTCCGGATCCACCACCCCACGCAGCGCGGTATAGAACCGTTGCGCGGCAGCAACGCGAATCACTCGCGCGCCAAGGTTCCGGGCCATGGTCTCCATGACTTGCTCGGATTCTCCTTGACGCAACAGGCCATTATCCACGAATACACACACCAGTTGCTCGCCAATAGCATGTTCCAACAGGGCCGCGACCACCGAGGAATCGACCCCTCCTGACAGGCCGAGCAAAACCTTGTCCCCGCCCACTTTCTCGCTAATGCGCTGCGACAAATCTTTAATGATGTGGCGAGATGTCCAGAGGGCTTTGCAAGCACAGATTTCAAGAACAAAGCGACGCAGTATTTCCACTCCATCATGGGTATGGGTGACCTCAGGATGAAACTGCAGGCCATACCAGTGATGTGCCTCATCAGCCATCGCTACTAATGGGACGCTATCAGTATTAGCCACCCCCACAAAGCCAGCCGGCAATTGGGTGACTTGGTCACCGTGGGACATCCACACATCCAGGAGCGGGTGGGCGGCTACTGGCAATCCCTGCAAATGGGGTTGTTGTGCTGCAGCCATCCAGGATTCACCTTCACCGGCCGGGCTAGGCCGGGGTGGGGAGGGCGCATCCAGTAACTGGCATGCAGCGGTAAGTCGCACCGAGGCATGGCCAAATTCACGTTCATGCCCGGCTTCAACCTCCCCCCCAAGCTGCACAGCCATGGCCTGCATGCCATAGCAGATTCCCAGAAGAGGAATACCCAAATCGAATACTATCGGAGACACGCGTGGAGAATCTGCCTCGGTGACCGAACCGGGGCCACCCGAGAGAATGATGCCTCGCGGACCCATGGCACGAATTGCCTCAGGGTCGTGATCCCAGGCCCAGATCTCACAATACACACCGATCTCCCGGATACGCCGGGCAATCAACTGGGTGTACTGCGAGCCGAAATCGAGGATCAGGATTTTGTCATTATGGATGTCGGTCATGGTTTTTTGTGCTGAGCCTGGTCGCTGGAACCGCCATCAGTCCAGATGATAGTTGGGGGCTTCTTTGGTGATCTGTACATCGTGCACATGGCCTTCGCGCATACCGGCAGCGGATACGCGTACGAATTGTGGGGTCGTCTGCATGGCCTTGATGGTGGCACAGCCACAGTAACCCATGGATGATCTCAGGCCGCCGATGAGCTGATGGACGATCGCCTGCAAAGGTCCCCGGTAAGGTATTCGGCCCTCTATCCCTTCCGGCACCAATTTGTCTGTATCTATATCATCCTGAAAATAACGCTCTTTGGAGCCAAGCTGCATGGCACCCAGCGACCCCATACCTCGGTAACTTTTATAGGAACGGCCCTGGTAAAGTTCCACTTCACCGGGGGCTTCTTCAGTTCCGGCAAACATGGCACCCAGCATCACGGTGGAGGCCCCTGCTGCGATAGCCTTGGCAACATCACCCGAAAAACGGATGCCACCGTCCGCAATGAGTGGCACACCGGTACCCTGTAAGGCATTGGCGACCATGGAAACGGCTGTGATCTGTGGCACCCCTACTCCGGCTACAATCCGTGTCGTACAGATGGAACCCGGTCCGACTCCAACCTTCACAGCATCCACGCCGGCATCCAGCAAAGCCTTTGCCGCCTCCCCAGTAACGATGTTGCCAGCAATGACCTCGAGATCCGGATAGGCCCGCTTGGTCCAACGAACGCGTTCAATCACACCCTGCGAATGACCATGCGCGGTATCAATGACTACGACATCCGTCCCGGCGGCGGCAAGCGCCTCAATGCGCCGTTCGGTATCACCAGCCACCCCCACCGCCGCACCAACCAGCAAGCGCTCATGGTCGTCCTTGGCCGCATGCGGATTATCACGTGCCTTCTGGATATCCTTGACCGTAATCAAGCCACGTAACTGAAACGCATCGTTGACCACCAGCACTTTTTCAATACGGTGACGGTGTAGAAGATTAAGCACTTCTTCCTGACTGGCCCCCTCTTGCACTGTGACCAGCCGCTCCTTTCGAGTCATGATGTTGCGTACCGGATCATCGGGCTTCTTCTCAAAACGTAAGTCACGACTGGTGACGATGCCAACCAGTTGTGCACCCTCGACAACGGGTACGCCGGAGATATTGTGTGACCGAGTCAGCTGCATAACGTCCTGGATGGAAGTCAGTGGGTCCACTGTGATCGGATTGCGAATGACCCCGGCCTCGAACTTCTTGACCAACCGAACCTCAGCGGCTTGCTGCTCCAATGACATGTTCTTGTGGATGATGCCGATACCCCCGAGCTGGGCCATGGTGATGGCCAAACGGGCTTCGGTTACGGTATCCATGGCTGCAGCGACGACCGGGATATTCAAGTGGATATGACGCGTGAGCAGGCTGCGGGTGTCGACATCACTTGGCAAGGTCTCCGAGTAGGCGGGAACCAGGTAGACATCATCGTAGGTGAGGGCCTCGGCGAGTATGCGCATGATCGTTTTCCTAAAAGACAGCAATAGCGGATAGTGAATCGTGGTTCAAGGGTCAATGGTCTCAGCGGCTTGCATGGTATTTTCCATCAGAGTAGCCACCGTCATTGGCCCTACTCCACCTGGCACCGGGGTGATCCAGCTGGCATGACGGGCTGCTTCGGCAAATTCGACATCACCCACCAGATGGCCGTCGTCGCTACGATTGATCCCGACATCAATTACTACCGCACCTTCCTTGATCCACTCACCAGGGACCAGACCCGGTCGCCCCACCGCTACAACCAAAATATCCGCATCGCGCACATGCTGTTCAAGGTTGCGGGTAAATTTATGGCAACAGGTGGTAGTGCAACCGGCGATCAGCAGCTCCAGGGTCAAGGGACGGCCCACATGGTTGGAGGCTCCAAGGACCACGGCATGCTGCCCACGTACCGGTTGATCAGTATGGCCAAGCAGGGTCATAACCCCCTTGGGCGTGCAGGGTCTAAGGCCCAGTTGGCGCAGGGCCAGACGGCCAACGTTCTCAGCATGGAAACCATCCACATCCTTGCGTGGATTGATCCGGTGAATCAGGGCGGCGGTATCCAGATGCTCCGGTAACGGCAGCTGTACCAGAATGCCATGCACGGATGGGTCATTGTTTAACCGGTCAATAAGCGCTTCGAGCTGTTGCTGCGTGGTATCAGCGGACAGGTCATGATCCAGAGAGCGAAAACCGGTGCGCTGGCAGGCACGTAATTTGTTACGTACATAGATCGACGAAGCGGGATCGCTACCGACCAATACGACGGCCAAGCCAGGTGCGATATACCCCTGCTGACAGCGTTGCTCGACGCGTGCAGCGATACGAGTGAGAAGTTCGTCGGCAATCTTGCGGCCGTCAAGTAAGCGTGCGCGCATGGGAATCCGCAAAAACTGCAATTATCCCAGCAGCCCACCCTTTGCACAACAAATATGCTCCGCAACGGTTAGACAGAAGAATTACCGGCTGTGCTGCGTCCGCAATGCCTGTTTGGGATCGAGCAGCCCATGTACCTCAAGCAAGTGGGCCAGAGCAATCACATTTTCCACTTCCAGCTTGATCAACAGACGCTGCTTATATGTGGAAACGGTCTTGGGGCTGAGGTGCAACTGCTCGGCAATAGTGAAAATAGGTTTACCCCGAACCAGCATTAAAGCAACCTCCATTTCCCGGGGTGACAGGGTTTCGAATGGTGATTCATCTCCGTCCAGCGTAGCCAATGCCAGTTGTTGGGCGACATCCGTTGCCAGATAACGGTGACCGTTGGCAACCTGGTGAACCGCCCGGATAAGTTCTTGAGCGGTGCAGCCCTTGGTCAGATAACCTAACGCACCGGCCTCAAGTAGCCGACGTGGAAACCGGGCATCGTCAACCACGGTCAGGATGACGATCTGCGTTGGCAATTTGGCACGTATCAGCCGTTCGGTAAGCTCCAGCCCGCTCATGCCCGGCATATGCACATCCAGTAGGGCAACATCGGGTTGCAGCTTTTTGATCAGCCGCAATCCAGTCTCTGCATCACTCGCCTCCCCCACAACCTCCATGTCATCTTGTTGATCGAGAATCATACGGAATCCGGTACGCACCAGATCGTGATCATCCACAAGAACGACTTGCAACATTACCAACCCCTGCACGGATTCCCCGCTACACAACTTAAGGGCAAGCGCCAGTCTTGGCAAGCAATCGTTGCTCTACAGTAAAGGTCTGCCCGAGGCCGGACTCGAACCGGCACGGCTTAAAGCCTGCGGATTTTAAGTCCGCTGCGTCTACCAATTTCGCCACCCGGGCATCGCACATACGCAAACGGCGTGTCCCGAAAACTCGGTCACGCCGTCCATTGTGGAGGCCAGGGTCGGGATCGAACCGGCGTACACGGCTTTGCAGGCCGCTGCATAACCACTCTGCCACCTGGCCCCGGTCATCACGGCATCTGTATTGCAAAGGACGGCACAGATGCCTTGCCCAGCTTACCTTTGCTACCTTAATAAACAAGACCCCAAGAGCCCGAGGTCCGGTCGGAAAACTGGAGCGGGAAACGAGGCTCGAACTCGCGACCTCAACCTTGGCAAGGTTGCGCTCTACCAACTGAGCTATTCCCGCATGAAGCTGCGCATTCTACGTTCTTGCCACACTGAGTCAAGCCCTGATGGCATCCCGGGGATGAATACGCATGTGATTGCTCTCTACTGTCAGCCTTTTGAAGAACCCGGGCCATCCTTGTGAAATCCGTTATGTAACGTGGGCCATGCGACCCGCAGATAGACCAGTCCAGACCAGAGTGTAAGCACCGCGGCCAGCACCAGCAGGGCCTCACCTATGTGATAGTAAAGCAAAGTCTCCGCGTCGTGCTCTAACAGTAGAACCAGAATGGCCAGGATCTGTGCGACGGTCTTGATCTTGCCCAGCAGTTGTACACCTATACGAGAACCTTCACCCTGGCCGGCCATCCATTCACGCAATGCCGAGATAACGATTTCACGACCAACTATGACTGCAGCGGTCACGGCAAGTAGTGCCGTTGGATGATCGGAAACCAGCAAGAACAAGGTTACAGCGACCATCAACTTATCGGCAACGGGATCGAGGAAGGCTCCGAATGGAGATACCTGGCCCAAACGGCGCGCCAACCAGCCATCCAGCCAGTCAGTTAGTCCAGCCAGTATAAAAATCGCAGCGGCTCCCAAACTGGCCCATCGAAACGGCAAATAAAACAGCACTACCATGACCGGCAGTAGAAAGATGCGGAACAGAGTCAGCCAGGTTGGCAGGTTGATACGCATAGGGATCCGAGCAGAGCTACAGAGCGCAGTGTGACACGATGTTCCAGGATCGTCAGCCATGCAACGTCGTATAGATACGTTTGGCCAACTCCAGATGAATACCGTATACCCGGGCAATTTCCTCAACCCCGGCAGCCTCCAGCCCAACCATGCCGCCAAAAGCACGCAGCAACTGCTGGCGCCGTTTGGGCCCGATACCGGGGATGGTCTCCAACGGACTCTTGTTACGCACCGATTGACGCTTACGTCGATGCCCTCCGATAGCAAAGCGGTGGGCTTCATCACGGACTGCATCAATCAATTGCAAGGCTGGTGATAACGGCCCCGGATGCAATACCCGGCAGCCATCATCCAACACCAGCTGCTCTTCACCGGAACGCCTCCCTGGACCTTTAGCCACACCTAGCATGGGAATTCTCTCTAACCCCCACTCAGCAAGAACCTTGCGGGCCCGAGCGACCTGGCCCCGGCCTCCATCAATCAACAGCAGATCAGGGATATGCCATTGTCCTCCTTCAGCGGCGTGCCGAAAACGTCTGTGCAACGCCTGCTCCATAGCCGCGTAGTCATCACCCGGGACAATGCCGCGGATATTGAAACGGCGGTAATTACTGGTTTCCGGACCATCCTTCCCATACACCACACATGAGGCTACGGTCGCTTCGCCCTGAGTATGGCTGATATCGAAACATTCGATACGTTCGGGTGAGGTGTGCAGATCCAGTAAGCGGGTGAGATCGATAAATCGACTTTCGCGAGTCTGTCTACTGGCCAGTCGCGTTACCAACGCCGCTTCCACATTGCGATCAGCCAGTTCCAGAAACCGGGAGCGTTCACCGCGTACTCTGGATTTCAATTCGACCCTTGTGGGTGCTCGAGTGCTCAATGCTTCGGCAAGAATGACTGCGTCGTCTGGAGGATGGTTAAGAATCAGTTCGGTAGGAGGAATACGCTCGGTGTAATACTGTGCAATAAATTGTGCCAACAGGGTTCCAATGCGCTCCGAAGAGCCGATTCTCGGAAAGAAATCGCGTGACCCAAGAGCCAGTCCGTTGCGGAAAAACAACACACTCACGCAAGCCACATCGCCTTCGATCCGGGCCGCGATAACATCCATGTCCACGCTCGCCCCGTTTACATAGTTGCGACTTTGCAAACTGCGCAGCGCCTGGATCTGATCGCGCAGGATGGCCGCAGATTCGAATTCCAGATGTTGACTGGCACGCTCCATGGCGGTGCCGAGATCATTCACGATCGCATCGCTACGACCTTCTAGAAACATTTCGACATACCCTACATGGCGTCGATAGTCCTGGGCACTGATATAGCCCACACATGGCGCCGAGCAGCGACCAATCTGGTATTGCAGACAGGGCCGACGGCGATTGCGAAACACACTATCCTCACACGACCGTAACTTGAAAAGTTTCTGTAACCAATTAAGGCTCTCGCGTACGGCATGGGTGCTGGGATACGGTCCAAAGAAACGGCCCTGCCGGGAACGTGCCCCACGGTGAAAAGCCATGCGTGGAAAGGTGTCCTGCGTGGAGAGATACAGATACGGATAACTTTTATCATCCCGAAGTAGGATGTTGTACCGGGGTTTGAGCTGCTTGATTAGTTGTGCTTCAAGCAACAGCGCTTCGCTTTCAGTACGGGTAACGGTAATTTCCATGCGCCGTATCTGTGCCACCAACGTCGCGATCCGCGGTTGTACAGGAGGACGCAGGAAGTAACTCGATACGCGCTTTTTTAGATTGCCTGCTTTACCGACATACAGCAGACCATCCCCGATATCGTACATACGATACACACCCGGTGCGGTGGTCAGAGCCCCGGCATAGGCCTTGCCGTCAAAGCCAACTGGGATGTTCATGCAGATACCGATACATCAAGACACCCCAGAGCAAATCTCCGAAACATGTCGGTAGATAGGTTAGAAGTATGCGAGGACACAACACAATAATCGGATAACCCGGTAAGTTTTTCGAGGTATCCATCATTCGACAACAGGAAAAGACTCGATGCCACCACTGTCCAGGTTCACCTTGATCACGGCATGAGCATTGCGTTCACAGACCCAGAGCTGGCGCCCTTCCAAAGCCAGACCGGTCGGCTCGCGAAGTTGGCGTTCTACATTCACTGGCTTGCCACTGACCAGCTGGCCCCCCTTGGGTAGATTCAGCACACATAAACGCCAGCCCAGTGTGTCGGAAATATAAATCCTACCGTTGCGATCAACCACCAGGCCAAGCGGATGCATTAGCTGACACCCCCGGCTTGCTGGATCTGTATCAGGATCGATAAAAGGACCCTCCCCAATCAGGGTTTCGACTCTACCATCTTGCATGCGCACTGTACGTATGGCATTCCCCCCAGCATCGGCGAGTAACAGACGTCCGGGAAGAGCGGCCAGCGCAGCAGGCTGAACCAGGCCCGCCACGGCACCCTTGCCATCAGAAAATTCATTGCGACCGCTACCTGCCAACGTCTCAACCCGGGCATTGGCCAGATCAATGCGCCATATCTGGTGCTGCCCGGCCAGGGCCACATAGAGTCGCGTACCATCGAGAAACAGGCCAACCGGAGCACTTACCGACAAGCCTGTACCCGGCGTTGCAGGGGCATCGTATCCTACCTGCCCATTGCCGAGCACGGTGTCGACCTGTCCATTCTGTAAATGAATGCAACGTACGGCATGATTGCCGGTATCGGCTACATACAAAGCGTTGCGCGAAAGTGCCAACGACTGAGGAGAGGAAAAACCTGCATCATTCAAGCACCCATCCCAGTAACCACTGGTGCCCGCACCAAACTGGCGAAGCACTCGACCTTGCCGATCACATTCAATCACCCGATGGTGAGCGCTATCGCAAATGTAAACATACTTCGCAGTCAAGGCGACGGCAGTCGGAAATCGCAGCTGGGTGTCAGGAATCCGGCTAAAGCGGATGGACGGAAGCGATAAATAGTTGCGCTGATCCCGGGCCACAGCTTCCTCAAGCAACCCATCGACGAGTTGTTCCAGGCCATCAATGATGCGCTCTCCACTCAGCGTACGGACCCGATGACCGGTGCAATCGAGAACCACCAAACTAGGCCATGCAGATATGCCGTAATCCTGCCATGTCTGCCAACCTGGATCACTGGCCACCGGGAAGCGGATATCAAGTCGGCGTACAGCACAGGCCACGGCAGAGGCATGCCTCTGGCGAGCATATTTCGGTACATGCAAGCCCAGCAAAGCGACCCCATCGGCACGACTGGAGGCAATCTTCTGCAAAGTTGGCAGCATGTTCAAGCAATGGATGTTGTCGTAAGTCCAGAACCACAACAGCACCACTTTGCCCCGAAACGATTCAAGTCGCACCGAGTCATCAGTATTAACCCAGTCCAGGGCTTCAGAAAATGCTCGGGTTCCCTCCTGCATGACGGTTCCTCCGGTCTAGGCACACATGGCAGCTGCAAACTAAACTGCCGAGGATGGATTCATCCTGCTCATGGACATCATCCCATACTACTCAGCAACACTTCAGCCCGCTGTAAATCCTCAATCGTATCGATACCAGCAGGAAAAGCCTCCGGGGCAAGATCCACAACTATCGAATAGCCATGCTCCAGCGCCCGAAGTTGTTCAAGGGATTCAGCCTGCTCCAGAGGCGTTCTTGGTAATTGACTAAATTTCTTAAGGAAACCCACGCGATAGGCATAGATGCCGATATGCCGCAGAAAAAGGGTGTGATCCGGCAACTGCGTCGGGACGTCGGCAAAGGCATCACGAGACCAGGGAATGGGAGCCCGGCTGAAATACAAGGCACAGCCATGCCGATCCTGTACCAGTTTGACCACATTCCGGTCATGCAGTTGCCCAATGTCTTCAATCGGGGTAGCCAGAGTAGCCATGAGTGCATCAGATTGGGCCAGAATTTCAGCTACCCGGGTAATACCGGAAGGCGGTGCAAAAGGCTCGTCACCCTGCAGATTGACGACAATACGCTCATCCCTCCAACCCAGCCTGGCAACGCACTCAGCTAGACGATCACTGCCCGAGGCATGATCTGAGCGGGTCCGCAGCACTTCTACAGAATGAGCCTGCAACAGCTTCTCGATACGGACATCATCGGTGGCCACCACCACCTTGTCAGCACCAGAAATCTGAGCGCGACGCACCACGTGCAGTATGAGTGGCTCCCCGGCCAGCATACGCAAAGGCTTACCCGGCAAGCGGCTGGAGGCATAGCGTGCGGGGATAACTACGGCAAAGGGCTCGGCAAATCGATTCATCGTAGAGGGAACGGGGTCAGTTCTCGTATTGTAACATCCTTACAGTCGATGTAGCCTAAGACCCATGGCAAGACCTCTTCGTATTGAATTTTCTGGCGCCCTTTATCACGTAACCTCACGAGGTGATCGGTGCGAAGCGATTTTCGCAGATGACAAAGATCGATTGATATTTCTGCATATACTGGCGGAGGTCGTTGAGCGATTCAATTGGCTATGCCACGCCTATTGTTTGATGACCAACCATTACCACCTGCTGGTGGAAACGCCGGATGGAAATCTCTCTAAAGGCATGCGACACCTCAATGGTGTCTATACTCAGGCAACCAACCGGCGGCACACGCGAACTGGCCACCTGTTCCAAGGCCGTTTCAAAGGGATCCTTGTCGACAAAGAACCCTACTTGCTAGAGCTAAGCCGCTATGTTGTATTGAACCCCGTTCGTACCGACCTGGTCAGGCAGCCGGAAGATTGGCCGTGGAGCAGCTATTGCGCCATGACTGGGAAAACACCTGCCCCGGCCTGGCTAGCGACAGACGGAATTCTGGCACTGTTCGCCGAAGGTCGCAGTGCCGCCCAGCAGCATTACAGCGAGTTTGTGAACCAAGGAATCAAAAGCACAACTATCTGGAACGCGTTGCAGCAACAAATCTACCTTGGTGATGAGAAATTTGTTAAACGAGTACAACACGAGTTGGGTATAGAAGGCGACGAGTTAAGCATACCGCACGCACAACGCAGAGCACCTGCCCTCGGAATTGCAGAGATTGCCGCCAAATGCGATGGACGCAATGATGCGATTTATGCCGTTTATGCTACTGGTGCATACAGTTACCGCGAAATTGCTGAATATTATGGCCTGCACCTGGCGACAGTGGGCCGGATTATCCGAGGGCGAATGTTACAATACGAGAACTGACCCCGCCTTATTATTTGTCTAGTGACGTTGGTTTAATAGCCACGCCTCGAACGCTGCTACCTCCAGCGGTTTACTGATGAAATAGCCCTGAGCCGCATCACAACCGAGTGTCCTCAAGGCCTCAAGCTGGGCCTCGGTTTCCACTCCTTCTGCGATCAACTGAAGTCCAAGCCCGTGTCCGAGGGCGATCGAGGCTTCGGTCACGCTGTGCGCTGCGGACTTCTCTAACATTGTCTGGACAAAGCTGAGGTCGATCTTGATGGCATCCAGCGGTAGGTCCACCAGATGGCTCATGGTAGCAAACCCGGTACCAAAGTCATCGAGATAAAGTAAAAATCCAAGTGCTTTGAGTGCTTTCAATACACCCGCAGTATTTTTCAAATCTGTGACTGCATCCGTTTCAGTGAGTTCCACAGCAATCCCGGTCCGGTGTGGATCCAGCCCCAATTGGTCCAGTTGTACGCGTATCAAATCGACTAATTTGGTATCGGCACAATCCTGGGCGGACAAATTGATCGAGATCACACCCGGCTCGACCTGTGCCAGCTGCCAGGCGTTTAACTGCGCAAACGTCGTTCCCAGGACCCATTGACTAATACGGCGGATTTGTCCGGACTGCTCAGCCGCCGGGATGAACTCCCCCGGCAACACCTCACCGAGTATCGGGCTTCTCCACCGCAGCAGAACCTCTGCACCGAGTACCCGCCCATTTGTCAGATCGATATGCGGTTGGTACACCAGGCGCAACTCCTCGTCGAAATTCGCCCGCTCCAAGGCCCGCAAGAGCTCAAAACGATATTTTTCCTGTGTCTCAAGCCTGGCCGAATAAAAGGCCAGTCGACGGTCATCCACTGATTTCAGCGAGCCCACGGCAAGGGTGGCGTGCCGGATCAAGGTTCTGACATCAAGCTCGGGGCTCAATGGCTCGATACCCAGGCGCATAGTCAGGCGAACAGGCTCGCCCGCAACCGACAACTCAAGGGGAGACACCGAGAGCAGATCCAGAGCGGAGACGGTAATATCCTGCTCAGGTTGAAGGTACCAGGCAATGAGAAAATCATCCTCACTCAACACGGCAAGCAGGTCATCGACATCCAGTCGTTCGGCAAGACGAGCGCCGACCACCCGCCGCAGGGTATCGACGGCTTCACGGCCATGCCGAGTGCGCAACTCAGCTAACTGATCCACCTGAAGTACCCCTACCACGAGATTCTCTCCCGCAGTAAGTGTGGTGGTTACATCGGTGAACCATTGGAAAAACCGGTGATAGTTAGCCAGATTTGTCGCCGCATCGTGGTCTAACAACCAGTCACGCTGGCCCTCGATCAGCAGAAAATGTATTCCAAAGGCAATATCACCGGCTAACTCGTGGTACACGTCCAGCAATGTCTCATCGAAGGTATTTGCGGTGGTCGCATACAAGGTCAAATTACCGAAGACCTGCTCGCCATAGATCAGAGGGAAAGTCAGGGTTGCCCCGCAGCCCAGATCGAGAAGCGCCTCTCGCCAGGGTTCCATCCGTGGATCGGTCGCAATATCCTGTACCACCTGCGGAAGCCTTGAGCGTAGAGCCGGACCGACGGTACCGCGTCCCTCGGGGAGGGTGCCATCGGTCGAGATGCTCAAACCCTCGATCATCTCGCGACCCGGACCCGCTTGGCCCACGACTCGCACCCGTCCGGTAGCGGGTTCCACCTCACCGATCCAGGCCATACGCAGCCCACCCTGCTTGACGGCAATGCGGCAGGCCAGCTGTAAGAAACTGGCCCGGTCACGCATACGCAAGAGTGCCTGATTGATACCACTCAGCATATGGTAGGCGCGGTTCAGCCGCTCGGTTTGTTCGAGTTGTTCGCTAAACACCTGATGGCTGTGATTTACGCGCTCTGCCAATCGGTTGAAGCCTCGGGCAAGTGCACCAAACTCGTCGCGACGGCTACCGAGCGCACTGCGCGCCGTTTCATCGCCAGAACTGAATCGTTCTATGCAATCAAGCAGTTCCCGCACCGGGCGACCCACCCAAAAGTGTCCCACCAGGACAAAAACGGCCAGTAACACCACCACAATCGTCAATCCAAGAGCCATGGTTTCAAGCAAGATGTCGCGTACCGACGCCAGTAAATGAGCCTCGGGAACCCCTACGAGTAAGTCGGTGATCGATCCCGTATCGAGCTGTAGAGCGTTGTTCACATACAGACGGCGTACGCCATCCACTCCCGTGGTAGTAAGTGAGTGAGGACCAGGTGTCTGCCGCTGTACCCAGAGCGCAGTCAGCGATGGTGGCAGCGGCTTGCCCACCACCAGGGGGATATTCGGCCAGCGGGCCCGAATACGCCCCTTTGGCCCCACCACGATAAGGCTTGAGCCACGTGGCAAGAGATCCTGAGCGGCCTGCCATGCCGATCGCCCAGGACGCCCATCAACGAGGAGGCGCCCTCCGTCCGGCAGGGAAACATTCAGCAACCGGGGGGGGAACGCGTTGTGCTCTCGTCGCGGTAAAGGCAAAGACGTAGCACCCGCAACCCGTACGAGCGTACCTGAGCTGCACCGCTTGCGGTCGTATCGTCCCACCACCGCGACCCCGGTCACCAGCGGATCGAGTTCCACCACACTGGCCAGCACAGCGGCGCAATGCCCGGGTGTTCCTTTGTACACGGCGGGCATTGTGGCGAGGTGTACCGACCAAACCTGGAGTCGACGCAGGTTATTAGCGTAATTCAGATCTACCGCACGGACGGCACGGGTAACTGTTTTTTGGGTGCCTGCACGTAGTACAACGTACTCGCGCCATGCGGCAAAACCCACCGTAACTACGGCAATCAGCGCCGCAGCGACAATCATCCAGATGAGTTGGCGGCGAATGTTCATCCCTAACCCAATCTTATGAAGAGACAATTCCCCATAACTTGCTGCGAACAAACAAAGCTAAACGCACCAACTACTTTAACAGCCTATTTCTTTTGTTACAGCCACCCTTATGGTTGTCTATCAGGTGCCATGGCTATTTGTGGCCTGATAGACAAATAGGCAAGGTACACGCGATGACTATTACAAGGTCTCCAGGAAAACCGGTAAAGCCAGAGGCTGCATGTTCGGAAAATCCGGCAGGGGGACGCAAGCGAATGTGCTGATGTCATCCCCACAAGTAAGCAACCCCTGCTAAAACCGCGGTTTTATAGGTAAATACCTTGTACTTGGGGGGATACTAATGCACCTATGTGCGTGATCCAACTAAGGGGTCCCTAGCCTTGATTTCATTGCTGTGGGCGGTCTTGCCAACCTGATCCAGCTTAGGCAAGGCTCAGCTTAAAACCTGCTTGACGCATCAGTGGTACAAATCCGGGAAACGAGGTATTGACGTTGCTGCAATCGCGGATCAGAACCGCGTCATTGGCCATCTGTCCGGCGACGGCAAAGGCCATGGCGCAACGATGGTCGGCATAACTGTCCACCTTGCCACCGTGAATCACCCCCCCCTCGATACGTGCCCCATCCGGGTATTCCTCGATAGTCACCCCAAGCTGGCGTAACCCCGCTGTCATCACCGCAATACGATCGGATTCCTTCACCCGCAACTCCCCAGCGCCACAAATACGCGTAGTACCCTGCGCCAGTGCCGCGGCAACAAACAAGGCCGGAAACTCGTCAATCATATCGGCAACCCAGACCTCCGGGATATCGACACCATGTAGCGGCGCATGACGCACCTGCAGATCGGCCACCCTCTCGCCACCTTGCTCGCGGGTAGGCCCTTCGCGAATATCTGCACCCATGGCACGCAAAGCCTGCAGCAACCCGGTACGTCGGGGATTCAGTCCTACATCGAGCAGATGCAGCTCCGAGCCTGGAATGACGCTCCCTGCTACTAGCAAGAATGCCGCAGATGAAAAATCAGCCGGAACGACGATATCCATCGCCTGCAGGACATGACCGCCGGACAGGCGAGCGTATCCGGGGGAGAATTCGATCGGCCAACCGAAAGCTGTCAGCATGCGCTCGGTATAATCGCGGGTTGGATGTAACTCCCGGACTTCCGTATCACCCTGTGCATATAAGCCAGCCAGGAGAATGGCAGACTTGACCTGGGCACTGGCTATTTCAGGGCTCACGCGGCACCCCTGCAATGCAGAACCGCCATGGATATGCAGAGGGGGTAGGTCTCCCTCCCGGACATCCAATTCAGCACCCATTTGGCGTAACGGCCCAAGCACCCGCCGCATCGGCCTTTTCAGGAGTGAGGCATCACCGGTCAAAACCGAGTCGAAACGCTGCCCCGCCAGTAATCCAGTCAGCAGGCGCATGGCCGTTCCCGCATTGCCGCAATCAAGTGCCTGATGCGGGGCACGCAGCCCATGCAGGCCAACTCCATGTACCAGCCGTTCTCCCGTAGCCAGTATCTCAATCTGCACTCCAAGCTGTTCAAAGATAGTAGCGGTAGCCTGGGTATCCTCACCCTCGAGAAAGCCTGCAATATGTGAACGACCTTCGGCCAGCGCCGCCAGCATGATGGCCCGATGCGAAATCGACTTGTCTCCGGGCACCCGGATTTCTCCGCGCAACGGTATTCCAGCGGGGCCACTCGACCAGTTGAGCATGGCCATCAGGGCAATACCTCCAGCCGAGCTTGGTTCTCGCTGGGAATACTGCAGCAAGTCAGACGAAGCACGTGAGACAGGCAGCCCGCGTCCATGCTCACGGTAAAGCCACCGGATACGATCCGAGTACCCGCACCTGTTTTACCAGCGGGCCAAGTTCGGCCAGGGCGTCTACCAGTGGCGATTGTTCGGCATGACCGGCCACATCGATGAAGAATGCGTACTCCCATTTCCGATCATGGGTGGGGCGCGATTCGATCCGGTTCATGCTGACCCCATGCCGGGCCAGCGGGCTTAGCACCTGGTAGAGCACCCCGGGTTGGTCCTGGACGAAGATCAGCAACGAGGTGCGATCATTACCAGAAGGGGGAAACATGTTCGAGCCGATAACCAGAAACCGGGTGGTATTGTCGGCACGATCCTCAATAGGGCCGGCCAGAGTTTTGAGATGGTAAACATGTGCCGCGCTATCCCCGGCGATTGCTGCAGATCCCTCCTCCCTGCGGGCCCGACGGGCTGCTTCGGCATTACTGTCCACCGGGACGCGCTCGATCGTAGCCAGGTTCATCCTCAGCCAACACTGGCATTGCGCCAGAGTCTGTGGATGGGCGTAGATTTTCTCGATTCGTTCCAACTCATTCTCGCCGGAGAGTAGATACTGATGGACCCGGAGTTCGATCTCCCCACAAATACGCAACTCGGAGGCCAGAAACATGTCCAGCGTGACTTGAATGATGCCCTGGTGCGAATTTTCGACTGGGACCACACCAAAATCGGCATTACCGGCGGCAACCTCCTGAAAGACCTCCTCGATCGAGCCTAACGGCAAACCGTAAGCGGCATGACCGAAATGCTTGCGTACCGCCTGCTCACTGAAGGTCCCCTCCGGCCCCAAATAGCCGATTTTCAACGGATCTTCCTGGGCCAGGCAGGACGACATAATTTCGCGGAACAAACGCACCATTTCAATATCTGACAATGGGCCCTGATTGCGGTCTACCACCATCCGCAATACATGGGCTTCGCGTTCAGGTCGATAGTAATCAATAGCGCCCTTGCCGGGGCCTTTTACCTTGGCGATCTTTTGCGCCCAACGTGCTCGCTCACCGATAAGCTCCTGGATCTGCTGGTCAAGCGTATCGATACGCTCGCGTGTTGCAGACAGACTGTTGGGGGTCGAATCACTAGGCGACTTCATATACGTTCCGTATGCTGTAGTGAGCTTGTATGTAGCAGATTCCAGGTCATCCGTTGGCCTGTTGGAAATCATGCATAAATCCGACCAGCGCTTCCACCCCTTGCACCGACATGGCGTTGTAGAGCGACGCTCTCATGCCACCCAGCGCCCGGTGGCCCTTAAGTCCCATCAATCCCCGCTGCTCAGCCTGTCCCAAGAAACGCTCATCCAGCTTCGAGTCCTGCAGGAAAAACGGTATATTCATGCGAGAACGCGAACCTGGATCGACTTCGTTCCGATAAAAGCCACTTGAACTATCGATGGTGTCGTAGAGCAGCTCGGCCTTGTGCCGGTTGTGTTGTTCCATGGCTGCCACCCCACCGCGCTGTTCCAACCAGGCCAAGGTGAGTCCAGCCAGATACCAGGCCCAGGTATTGGGAGTATTGAGCATGGAACCATGGGCTGCATGCTCAGAGTAACGGAGAATCATTGCTATATCATGCCCATGGGAACGTTCCAGAAGGTCCTCACGCACGATCAGTACCGTCAGTCCGGAAGGGCCGATGTTTTTCTGCGCTCCGGCATAGATCAATCCGAACCGACTCACCTCCAGTGGCCGCGAAAGAATGCACGACGACATGTCGGCAACCAGGGGTACGTCACCTAAATCAGGGATATCGGGGTATTCCAGACCCTGGATGGTCTCATTGGGGGTGTAGTGCACATAAGCCGCATCGGCCCCGACTTGCCATTGTTCGAACGCTGGAAGTTTTCGGTATGCGGATGCTGAAGCATTGGCTGCAACCCGCACCTGTACATAGGGTCGGGCTTCACGGGCCGCTTTTTCGCTCCAGTGGCCGCTGAGCACGTAGTCGGCGCTCTGCCCGCTGGTAGCCAGATTCATCGCCAGCAAAGCAAATTGTAAAGTGGCCCCACCCTGTAAAAACAGCACTTTGTATTCAGGGGGAATGCTCATCAGAGATCGCAATCGGGCTTCAGCCTCTTCGGCCAGAGCGATAAATGGCTGGCTGCGATGCGAAATCTCCATGACCGAAGCACCAACGCCTCGCCATTCCAGCAATTCATCCTGTGCCTGGCGTAAAACCGGTTCCGGCAATACCGCCGGCCCGGCACTAAAGTTCCAAGCCCGACTCATACCATAACTCCCGCAAACCCCGATCAATCGTGAACGCTACCATGTATCGGCTCAACGGCAAGCCTACTCCCCACCCGGTTCTTACCCAGCCAGAATCAGGGCCAGTGTGAGTGAAACCAGAGCCGCTGCGAACAACAGCCACCATACTTCCCTCCTCGAGCCTGCCGTATCTTCAGGTATTGCCGCCTCCTCGGGTAAAAAGGCATGCGCTGAATCACGGCGTGCCGCCAGCACCGGTGCGTCCACGACGAAACGATGCACGCCATATAGGATCTGGTCCCCATCATCCAACCGGGCCGATCCAAGCGGATAGCCATTGACGCTGCACTGCACCGAGGGGGTGTCTTGGTTCCCCAGAAGACAGGGATAACCCTCTCTCCATTCGAGCCGTATGGACCCACTTGACGCTTCTGCTCCGGGTGGCTGTGCATCTTGATGCAGGTAAAGATGCGGCAAGAGCAGAAAGGATCGTCCAGACAGAGGCCCGGCCACCGCCCGCAAATGGGCAGTAAAGGGCAGCGTATCCAGCGGATCGGCATCTGGAGCCGGCTCGGGTGGCTGATCAGAGAGCAGCGTCACCTGAGCAGAACCGATACTGAGGCAGTCACCGCAACGTAGCAGGGCGCGTTCACGTACCGGACGGGCATTCACATAAACAGTCGCCGCATCGGCCTGCACGGCCAAGCTATGGCCATGTTTGTCGACAGCCAGTTGAATATGGCAGGGCGCAATCCCCGTGCCATCCAGTTGCACATCACCCTGCAGTGACGAGCCAAGGCTCACACTGCCACTATCAGTCAGAAAATCGGTACGGGATGTCTGGGGAAAAGCAAGGCGCATCATTGTCCTCCAGACAGCACTCTAACAGCCCACATGGCTCCAACGGCACTGCTATGATTGACTGATTCACTGAGTGCATCCGATGGCCAATATCGATATTACCCGTCAACATCAGGTTTCCCTTGATAAAGCCCAAGTCGCAGTCATGGAAATTGCCTCGGCAATGCACGAGCGTTTTGGAATCGAGAGCGTCTGGCACGGCACGACACTGCAATTCGAACGCGATGGTATACAGGGCAGTATCGCCCTGAAAACGGACAGTATTCAGGTCCAAGCCAAGCTCGGAATGTTTTTTTCAGCACTCAAGCCCATGATTGAAAATGATATTATAGAAAAACTCGAGCGTTACTTTGGCCCAACATCTCGATCAACATAGTTGTGATTGGATTCTCCTGGTAAAGCTTTCCCGTGACTGGACAACTCATTATCCCAATCTCCGAGTAGCTTGACCTTGCCGCGCGTACCTGTCAGCACACCTTCGGTCATCCGCGGACTCGTAGAAAACCCGATACCCACAACCTCCTGGTTCGAAAGTTCGTATCCTGCCAGCAGGTGAACCGGCTACAATTCTACCGTTTTGCCCGCTGCTGGAATTACTCATGCGCTCTGATCTTAAATATACCCGCGTTCTACTCAAACTCTCTGGTGAAGCTCTGATGGGAGACGAAGAGTACGGCATCAGCCCGACTGTTATCGGCCGTATTGCTGACGAAATCAGCGAAGCTAAAAATGCCGGCGTGCAGGTCAGTATTGTTATTGGTGGAGGTAATATTTTTCGGGGGGCGGGCCTGGCTTCAGTAGGCATGGACAGGGTAACCGGGGACCACATGGGCATGTTGGCCACCGTGATGAATGCCCTGGCCTTACAGGATGCATTGGAAAAATGCGGTACCTATGCACGCGTAATGAGTGCGATCAGCATCAATGCAGTTTGTGAAGATTACATCCGTCGTCGAGCCATACGACATATCGAAAAGGGTCGCGTGGTGATTCTGGCTGCAGGTATAGGTAATCCATTTTTTACTACCGACTCAGCGGCAGCATTACGGGCCATCGAGATTGGTGCGGAAATATTGCTCAAGGCCACCAAAGTCGACGGCATCTATACTGCAGACCCGGTCAAGAATCCTGATGCTCAGCGTCTGCACCGGCTCAGCTTCGATGAGGTCATCGAGCGCAATCTCACGGTGATGGATACGGCCGCCTTCGCCTTATGCCGTGACAACGGCCTACCGCTGCGTATCTACGACATGGGGGTGACGGGCAATCTGATGCGTATTCTGCGTGGCGAAGATATCGGCACACTGGTCCAGCCTGCCAGCTGATCCAGACTTTTGACTCAAGCTTGCTATACTCATTGGGATCATTCTTCACAGCAATTTTTCATGCTCAATGAAATCCAGAAAGACAGCCGCCAGCGCATGGGTAAAAGCGTAGAAAGCCTCCGCCGTGATCTGCAGCGACTTCGAACCGGTCGTGCCAGTACGGCTCTTGTTGAGGGCATCAAGGTTAGCTATTACGGCAGCGATATGCCGATTACCCAAGTAGCCAGCGTAGCCGTGACCGATGCCCGTACTTTGACCATCAACCCCTGGGAAAAGGATCTTGTGGCTGCGGTTGAAAAGGCCTTACTTGGCTCAGATCTTGGGGTTACCCCAACTACCGCCGGAACGGTTATCCGTCTCAATCTTCCCCCTCTTACCGAAGAACGGCGCAAAGATCTGGCCAAGCATGTGTCGAATGAAGGTGAGAATGCCAAGATCGCGGTCCGTAATATCCGTCGCGATGCTCTGCATCAATTCAAGGAATTACTGAAGACCAAGGACATTTCTGAGGACGATGAACATCGTGCCGCAGATGAGATGCAGAAACAGACCGACCGATTCATTACAGAAGTGGATGCCGTTGTCAAAGCGAAAGAAGACGAACTCATGGCAATCTGAGGCCCATGACATGAAGCCGGATGTGGCAAGCGTGCCACAACACATCGCCATCATCATGGATGGTAACGGTCGTTGGGCCGAGCGCCGACACCGACCTCGAGCTTTTGGACACCGTGCCGGACAAAAGGCGGTTCGTGAGTCGGTAGCCTTCTGTCTACGCCATAGCATCCAGGTACTATCTCTGTTCGCATTCTCCAGTGAAAACTGGCATCGTCCCGAGGATGAAGTTGGGGCCCTGATGAATCTGTTCATCCGCGCCTTGGATCGGGAAGTGGATGAACTCGACCAACAGGGCGTGTGCATCCGTTTCATCGGCGATCTCGATGCTTTCTCCAGTCCCATTCGTACCCGCATGCAGCAGGCCATGCAGCGTACCCAAGCCCATCAACAGCTCTATCTGAACATCGCGGTCAATTACGGGGGGCGCTGGGATATGGTTCAAGCAGCACGGAAAATTGCCAGGCTGGCTACCGACGAGCAACTCGATCCTGCATCGATCGATGAGGCCAGACTGGCCGGCCTGTTCTGCCTGGCCGACCAGCCCAATCCGGACCTGTTGATCCGCACCGGTGGAGAGCGTCGTATCAGTAATTTCATGTTGTGGCAGTTAGCCTATACCGAGCTGTACTTTACCGATACCTTGTGGCCGGATATGAACGAACAAGCATTTGAAGGAGCCTTGACCGACTTCCAGCTGCGGGTGCGACGTTTTGGACAAACCACTGCCCAGGTTACGGCGGGAGCCTGACCGATGTCTGCACAACGATTCGTGACTGCACTGATTATCGGACCGGCCGCGATCCTGCTGATTCTTTTTGCCAACAATGCCTGGTTTGCACTGGTGATCGCCGTATCGCTGTTGGGAGGATTGTGGGAATGGGCCCGAATCGCAGGTTTTTCTTCACGGCTATTCCGGGTCGTGCTGCTGGTTCTTGTCGCGGTGCTGCTCTGGTTCATATGGCACCTGTCCTGGCCCTGGCTGTGGACCACACTCGCCGCAATTGGTGCCGGCTGGTGGCTGCTAGCGCTGTTCTGGCTGCGGCAACTCACCTTCGCCGCATCGCCGACCCTATCCCATGCCTGGTTGAAACTGGGTGCAGGACTACTGGCCCTGCTGCCTACCTGGGCTGCTTTGGTCGCCCTGCATGACGGTGGTATGCGCCGCCACGTTTGGACCCTGCTGGCCCTGTTGATTGTGTGGGCAGCTGACTCAGGGGCGTATATGGTGGGAGTTCGCTTCGGACGTAGGCACTTAGCACCTTCGATCAGTCCCGGCAAAACCTGGGAAGGGGTTTTCGGAGGGACCACACTGGCGCTGCTCTTTGCTGCCGGAGGCGCTTGGCTACTGGACATTCGGGGCTTTGAGCTCATCTTATTGCTTGGTATTGCACTACTTACCGTGTTCTTTTCCATCGTCGGCGACCTGTTCGAGAGTCTGCTCAAACGCCAGGCGGTGGTGAAAGACTCTGGAGCCATGTTTCCGGGCCACGGAGGGCTGCTTGATCGTATGGATAGCATGCTTGCGGCCCTGCCATGGTTCTATATCCTCACCAAAATTATCTTCCGGATATAGGCAAACGGCTTGCTGACTTCTTCCCGCAACATCGCCATTCTGGGGGCTACCGGATCCATTGGAGCCAGTGCTCTGGATGTTATAGCCAGACACCCGCAACGTTTCCATGCAACCGCTCTAAGTGCCCACCACAACGTCGCGGCCCTGACCGATCTTTGTATCCTGTATCAACCTGAGCTGGCGGTCATTGCTGAGCCGACGTTACTCGATCAACTCGCCCAGGCTTTGAAGACGGCCGGTCTGAAGACGCGCCCTGCCGCCGGACAGTCTGGCTTGATTGAGGCGGCCAGTGGAACGCACTGCGATACGGTACTGGCAGCGATCGTCGGGGCGGCAGGCTTGCCCTCCACCCTCGCTGCAGCCCAAGCCGGCAAGCGTCTGTTACTCGCCAACAAGGAATCTGCGGTGATGGCCGGGCCGCTGCTGCAGACAGCGCTGGATGTCGGTGGTGGCAAACTGCTGCCGATCGACTCGGAACATAATGCTCTGTTCCAGTGTCTACCTACGTCACGTACTCGTTTTGATGGCCCGGGAGTTCGTCGTCTGGTACTGACCGCATCCGGGGGCCCGTTCCGGGGGTGTACTCGCAAACAATTGGCTGCGGTCACTCCAGAGCAGGCCTGCGCCCACCCCATCTGGTCAATGGGGCGCAAAATCTCGGTCGATTCCGCCACTCTGATGAACAAAGGACTTGAAGTCATCGAGGCTCATGTTCTGTTTGATGCCCCAGTCGAGGCTATCGATGTTGTGGTGCACCCCCAGAGCCTGGTTCACGCCCTGGTTGAATATGAAGATGGCGCCCTGCTGGCAGAACTGGGACACCCCGATATGCGCACGGCTATTTCATATGCCCTGGCCTGGCCGGAACGGATTCAATCCGGGGTACCTTTCCTGGATCTTACGGCATCAGGCCGACTGGATTTTGAACAGCCCGACCGGAATACCTTCCGCTGTCTGTCTCTGGCCTACGAGGCACTGAGTGCTGGGGGTGATGCTCCGGCTGTGCTCAATGCTGCTAATGAAATTGCCGTTGAAGCCTTCCTGGTTGGAAAATTATCTTTTCTCAGTATTGCGGATCTTATTGAAAGCGTTTTAACCGCTCTGCCCCCCATAGCAGTGAGCGATCTCGATACCCTCGTTCACCGAGACTTAACGGCTCGTACCACGGCACGCGGTATGCTGCGTCGGTTCTGTAGTTGACAATACGTATGAGTGAATTCATAGGCTCTATCTGGTGGATGGCTGTTACCTTTGGCCTGCTAATCACCTTCCATGAGTTTGGCCACTTCTGGGTAGCCCGGAAAATGGGTGTCAAGGTGCTGCGCTTTTCGATTGGCTTCGGGCGACCGCTGTGGAAACATGTGGCTGCCGATGGTACCGAATATGTGCTGGCCGCCATTCCACTCGGTGGCTACGTAAAAATGCTCGATGCCCGCGAGGGTGAGGTCGATGCGCAGGAACGGGATCGCGAGTTCACCGGCAAATCGGTTTGGGTGCGCATTGCCATCGTCGTAGCTGGGCCGGGATTCAATTTTCTATTCGCCATTTTCGCCTTCTGGGCCATGTTGGTGGTGGGTAAACCGGATTACCTGCCCATCGTTGGCCAGGCTACAGAGTTGGCGGCTCAGGCCGGGATCCGCTCCGGTGACCGGATTCTCCGTCTTGACCAGCAGCCGGTACAGAGTTGGAGCGGGGTGGCCCTGGTGCTCAGCCAGGCGGCCCAGGAACGCAGCTCAGTCAATGTCGAGGTTCGTACTTCAAGCGGTCGCCTGGAAAACCTGAACCTGCCGTTGAACCAACTACCCAAGGGACTGGATCAATCCGCCGCCTTGCAACACATTGGGTTGTTTCCACAGCAATTGCTGATACCGGCCATTGTTGGCAAGATCGAGGCCAACAGCGCAGCCGCCGCGGCTGGCATGCGCCCTGGGGATAAGATCTTGGCTATCAACCAGCGTCCGGTACGTAACTGGAATGACCTCGTCGCAGCGGTACACGCACTTGCCGGCCCCAACCGTACCTTGCAAGTGCAGCTAGAAAGAGGTGGCCGCGTCCTCACCCTCGCTATCCACCCTCAAGCCAGCAAGAGTGCTGCTGGCAAGACTATCTGGCTACTTGGGGTGGTCGCCGCTCCCTACCGGGCGCAATACGATGCCGTTGACCGAAAAAATCCCTTTGCAGCTATCCCCGCATCAATCGGTGAAGTCTGGAATTTTTCGGTACAGACCGTACAGATGATCGGCCACATGATTGACGGTCAGACCTCACTAAAGAATTTGTCCGGGCCGATTGCCATCGCCCAATACGCCAATACTTCCGCCAATCTGGGGGTAGCCTGGTTTCTTTATTTCCTCGGCATTGTTTCGCTCAGCCTGGGTATCATGAACCTCCTTCCCATACCAATCTTGGACGGGGGGCATCTGCTGTATTACCTTATCGAGTTGGTCAAGGGCAGCCCCGTCAGCGAACGCGTGATGATTGCCGGTCAATATCTCGGCATTCTCTTGCTTGTCGCACTGATGGGGCTGGCTTTTTACAACGACTTGTTGCGATTGGCCACTTGATCGTTACCTTTAGCGTGGGCTTCTCCCGGCCCCCTCAATCTATGGAATCCCTGCATGAAGCGTGTTGCCGCCCTGATTTTGCTTGCCTGCTTCGCGGCCAAGAGCCAGGCATTTGAGCCATTCGTCATTTCTGGAATTCGTATCGAAGGGCTACGTCGTATCTCTCCGGGTACGCTGCTCAGTTACCTGTCTCTGGACAAGGGTGGTACGCTCACCAATGAACAAGCCAAGGTAGCAATCAAGTCACTGTTTACTACGGGCTTTTTTAGTAATATCGCGCTACAACGACAAGGTGACGTGCTGATCGTCAAGGTCGTCGAACGGCCAACCATTTCCAAGATTGATATCCGTGGCAACAAAGATATCAAGACCCCCGACTTAGTGAAGGGGCTGAAACAGATCGGACTGGCCACCGGTGATACCTTTGATCGCCTGGCCCTCGACCGAGTGCAACAGGAATTACTACGTCAGTACTACAACCGCGGCAAATACAATGTCAGCATTGCGCCGCATGTCACCCACCTGGATCGTAACCGTGTCGCCATTGACATCGAAATCCACGAGGGTAAAGCAGCACGCATCCGTGAGATCACTCTGGTGGGTGATCATGCCTTCTCACCAAAACAAATCCGCAGCAATTGGGAATCCAACACCAGCAACTGGCTATCGTGGTACAAACACGACGATCAGTACTCGCGTGAGAAGCTTTCCGGCGATCTGGATCGCTTACAGAACTTCTATCTGAATCGTGGCTATGCCAACTTTCAGCTTAATTCGGTACAGGTATCGATTAGTCCGAACAAAGAGAATATGTACATTACGGCCAATATGATCGAAGGCCACCTGTACAAGGTTTCCTCAGTCAAGCTGCTCGGCAAACTAATCTTTCCTGAGAAGTCACTGATGAGGTTGGTGCGACTCAAGCCGGGCGAATCGTTCTCTCGAGCCAGTGCCGAATATACCTCGAAAGCCATCACCGCCATGCTTTCCGATGTCGGCTATGCCTTTGCCAAAGTTACCCCCATCCCCAATCTGAATAAAGTAAAGCATACCGTTGAGGTCACTTTTTTCATGCAACCGGGGCCCCGCGTATACGTGCGCCGCATCATTTTCAAAGGCAACACGACAACCGAAGATATCGTACTGCGCCGCGAAATGCGTGAATTCGAGGGTGGCTGGTATTCGCAGGCTGCTATCGACCGTTCCAAGGTTCGTCTCGAACGTCTGGGTTTCTTCAAGAAAGTCGACATTAAGACCGACCGAGTCCCGGGCAGCCCCGACGAAGTTGATTTGGTCGTCAGTGTGAAAGAACAACCATCGGGGGCCTTGCAGTTCGGCTTGGGCTATTCGCAGGTTGCCGGGATTCTCGGCAGCATCTCAGTTTCCGAGCGTAACTTCCTCGGTACCGGCAAGCAGGTTTCCGTACAGATTCAACAAAGTACCTACCTTAAACAATATGTTTTCAGCTACCTCGACCCGTACTTCACCCCCAACGGTATCAGTCTTGGCTACAACCTGCGTTACACCGCACTCAATCAAGGTCAGGCCAATATTGCGGCCTTTCTCTACAACACCAAGGCTTTTTCGACCTACCTGGGTATACCGATCAGCGAAACCGATACCGTCAACGTCGGTATGGGTTTGAGCAGTAATACTGTCAACACCTATCCAGGCCTGACCCCACAGTCACTGATCGACTATCAGAATCAAATTGGCCATCGCACCATTCGTGCCTGGACCGGAACCCTGTCCTACGCACATGACACCCGTAACCGCTATTTCACACCGTCCCGAGGGGGACTGCAGTACCTCTCCGCCGAGATCGCCCTGCCCGGTTCGACCGTCCAGTACTACAAACTCAATCTCAGCTCGAGTAACTACTTTCCCATGCCCAAGGGCTTCGTGCTGGGTCTTGTCGGTAATCTTGGTTATGGCAGTACCTATGGCAGGGACAGCAAATTCGCCTTTCCGTTCTGGCAGAACTTCTACGGTGGCGGGGTAACGGACGTTCGGGGTTATCGGGCCAATACCCTGGGCCCCAAGGAAAGTGTTCTCAGCTATCAGCAGGCCCAACCAATTGGCGGCGCCTTCAAGGTTCTGGGTCGGGTTGAAGCCTTTTTACCATTTTTCAAAAATAGCAACACAACGCGGATTTCGCTTTTCTATGACGCCGGCAATGTATTTGCCTCCACCCGTCAGTTCAGATGGGGACAGCTGGCCACCTCAGTGGGTATCGGCCTGCAATGGCGGGCACCAATTGGGCCGATCAACATCAGCTATGCCCAGCCACTGCATTATTCGGCTGCAGAAGCCCCCTATCTTGAACGCCTGCAGTTCACTTTCGGGACCACTTTCTGATGTCAGACCAGCAGGGGGGCACGGAGATCCGTGGATGAGGAAACCAGCACCAACATTTCGCCTCGACGAGTTAGCCACACGCTTCACGCTGGAACGACATGGGCCTTCTGACACCCTCATTCATGGGGTAGCCACCCTGGCCAGCGCGAACCGCGAGCAGCTGGCCTTTCTTGCCAACCCTCGTTACGCCAGTCAGCTAGCCAACACTCAGGCTGGGGTGGTGGTTCTGACGGCAGATCAGGCCAGGCATTGTCTAGTACCCACTCTGGTTGCAAAAGATCCCTATGCCGCTTTCGCCAGAATTGCCACCCTGTTCGAGTCCCGGCCCACAGCTCAACCCGGCATTCATCCCAGTGCCGTTGTCGACCCCACGGCAATCATTGATCCCGGTGCAAGTATCGGGCCGGGTTGCGTGATTGAACAAGGGGTACGGATCGAACGCGGTGCAGTGATCGGCCCGCATGGCATGATCGGGCCTGATTGCAGCATTGGGGCGCATAGCCGCCTGCTGGCCAACGTTACCCTGGTAACCCGGGTGCACTTGGGCCAACGGGTACTGATCCATCCTGGTGCCGTATTGGGGGCCGATGGTTTCGGCTTGGCTTTCAGCGAAGAACACTGGTTGAAGATGCCGCAATTGGGTGGGGTGAAGATAGGCAACGACTGCGAAATCGGAGCCAATACCACCATCGACCGCGGCACCCTAGATGACACGATCTTGGAACAAGATGTCCATCTTGATAATCAGATCCAGATTGCCCACAACGTGATCATCGGTGCCCATACAGCGATGGCCGGTTGTTCTGCGGTGGCCGGCAGCACACATATTGGTCGATATTGCCTGATAGGCGGCGGAGCGGGCATTCTGGGCCACCTGGAAGTAGGTGACCGGGTTACGATAACTGCCATGAGCCTAGTTACCAACAACATCCGAGCATCCGGTGAATACTCATCCGGTATGCCTCTGCAGAACCATCATTTGTGGCGACGCAATGCCGTACGCCTGAAACATCTCGATGAACTTACGCGTCGTGTCGCGGCGCTCGAGAAGGAAAAGACCCGCCATGAATAACTCCCCTCTGCTTTTACCGATCGATGTAGCCACGATCCAGACATTGCTACCGCATCGTTATCCCTTCCTGCTGGTTGATCGGGTGACTGCACTGGAACCTTTCAAGAGCATTACCGCGTTCAAAAATCTCAGTTATAACGATCCGTTCTTTCAAGGGCACTTCCCGAGTCGGCCAATTATGCCGGGAGTTCTCATCATTGAGGCGCTGGCTCAGGCTTCCGGATTGCTGGTTTGTCTGTCGCAACCCGAGGAGGAGCGCCAGGATACGGGTACGTCACTGTTTTACCTGGTCAAGATTGATAAAGCCCGGTTCAATCACATTGTAGTTCCCGGCGACCGCCTTGATCTCAGAGTCCAGCTCAAGCGCATGCTGCGCAATATGGGTTTATTCGAAGCAATTGCTACCGTAGATGACAAGGAGGTGGCCAGTTGTGAACTCATGTGTGCGGGCCGTTCCGAGTAATGATCCACGCCACAGCCATCGTTGATGCCCGAGCTCAGCTGTCTGGTGATATTCAGATCGGTGCCTACAGTGTGATCGGCGCGGACGTCGAGATTGGTTCCGGTTGCCGGATCGACCATCATGTACAAATCGAAGGCCCAACCCGACTTGGGATCAATAACCGCATCTACTCATTTGTCTCGATCGGTGCCGATCCCCAGGACAAAAAATTCCATGGGGAATCGAACAGCCGCCTGGAGATTGGCGACGGCAACACTATCCGTGAATTCGTAACCATCAACCGGGGTACTGAAGAATCTGATGGTTTAACTCACATAGGCCACGACAACTGGCTCATGGCCTATGTACACATTGCCCATGATTGTCGGGTCGGTGATCACACCGTGTTCGCCAATAATGCCACTCTGGCCGGCCACGTCGAAATTGGTGACTGGGTCATACTCGGCGGCTTTGTCGGAGTACATCAATTCTGCAAACTTGGAGACCATGCCTTCGCGGCGATGTATTCCGCTATCAACCGCGATGTACCCCCTTTCTGTTATGTAGCGGGTCAGTTTGCCAGGCCACGCGGTATCAATGCTGAAGGTCTCAAACGCCGGGGCTTCGATCCGCAACGGATCACCGCCATCAAGCGTGCCTACCGGGCGCTTTACATGGCCGGCCTGAGCCTGACCGCCGCCCACGAGCGTATTGTAGAATTGGCGGAGAGCAGTCCCGATGTTGCTGAATTTCTGGCCTTTATCGATCATAGCGAGCGATCACTGGTGCGATGAGTCGCCCTCATCCCCGGCTACCCATCCCGATTGTTGCTGAGGCAACCGTATCAAAGCGCCCACAAGGTTCTCCATGTATTGCCCTGCTTGCCGGAGAGGCGTCCGGAGATCTGCTCGGATCGGACTTGCTGCGGGCTTTACAGGTTAGGTTTCCTAATGCCCGCTTTGTGGGTATGGGTGGACCACGCATGCGGGCAGCCGGTCTCGATGCCTGGCACGATATTGCCGAACTCTCAGTAATGGGACTCAGCGAAGTGCTACGCCACCTGCCCCGCTTACTGAGACTGCGTAAAACACTTTTCCGACGCCTGCTTGATGAGCATCCTGATTTAGTTGTAGGTATTGATGCTCCGGACTTCAACCTGGGCCTGGAACGCCGTTTGCTACGTGCCGGTCTGCATACCGCCCACTATGTCAGCCCCTCGATCTGGGCCTGGCGTGAGAGCCGTGCACGGCGTATTGGCCAGAGTGCTGAGCGAATTCTCTGCCTGTTTCCCATGGAGCCGGCGATATATGCCCGCTACGGTGTGCACGCAACCTTTGTCGGCCACCCGCTTGCCGATGAATTCACGGCTTCCGGCAACAAGCTGAAAACAACTACGACCCCTGCCCCAGCAGGTCCTCTGCTGGCTCTGTTGCCAGGCAGTCGGCACAGCGAAGTTATGCGCCTGCTACCCATTTTTCTACAGGCTGTGGTCCGGCTGCGCAGGACCATCCCCGAACTGCGGGTAACCATACCATTGGCAAGCGACGCCTTGCGCGAGTTGGTCGAAACGGAACTTGCCAGGTCAGAACTTGATGGTATCGAAATACTGAACGGACAGTCCCACCCGCTGCTGCGAACTGCCGATGTTGCCCTGCTGGCTTCAGGCACAGCCGCCCTTGAAGCGGCGTTGGCTGATTGTCCGATGGTGGTGGCCTATCGTATTGCTCCCTTGACCCACGCCTTGGTCAAAGGGCTGGGGATACTGAAAACCCATCGTTACAGCTTGCCCAATATCCTCGCTGAGTGCGATCTGGTACCGGAACGTATGCAGCATGAGTGCCGGGCCGAGGTGCTGGCCGGAGATCTGCAACAACTGTTGTGTGATCCAGCCGCCGCTGCAGCCCAGCGAAAAGTGTTTCCCACACTTCACCAGATCCTGCACGCCGCACATGGGCAACGTGCCGCTGAGGCCGCAGCAGAAGCACTGGCCGATCTCCTGCCGATTCATGCAGACCTTTAAGCAACCGGGAATGTCACCCTCTGACTGCTGCGACTCGCTACGCATCGCCGGCGTCGATGAAGCAGGTCGGGGCCCCCTGGCCGGCCCTGTAGCCGTGGCTGCGGTCATTCTGGACCCTCACCGCCCGATCCATGGACTGGATGATTCCAAGAGGCTGACTCCACGACGACGTGAACAATTGTTCGATTGTATTATCGAACAAGCTGTGGCCTGGCATATTGAGCATGTTGGTGTCGCTGAAATCGACCACCTCAACATTCTTCACGCAACCCTCACCGGTATGCGCCGAGCCTTGGAAGCACTTCATCCCCGCCCACTGCTGGCACTTATCGACGGGAACCAGCTGCCCCCGGATCTGCCTTGTCCAGCCCAGGCCATCATTGGAGGTGACCGCAGCGAAGCAGCCATTTCTGCCGCCTCGATTCTCGCCAAGGTCAGTCGTGATCGCTATATGCGGATGTTGGATCGCCGCTATCCCGGATATGCGTTTTCCAGACACAAAGGCTACCCGACGCGTGCCCACATAGAGGCCTTACAGCGTCTCGGTCCCTGCCCGGAGCATCGGTGCAGTTTTGCCCCGGTCCGAGCTGCGCGAAAAGTGCTCGATCCGCTATGAAAATAATACTCAGGGAATCCGGCTTCCTCCACAATACTCACTCTACAGGCCTGCTGTTTATCTTAAATCCACCCTATTTCTGACCTGTTCTTGCCCAGCCTCGCTACAATCGCCCCTGGCTCGACAAGCATCAGGTTTTGAATAATATTTTGCCACAAACTGCAATGTCCCCGGGTTTCATCCATCTTCACGTCCATAGCGAATACTCGCTGGTGGACTCGATTGTCCGCATTCCCAGTAAACCGGAATATGTAAATCCGGCACATGCCCCGCATCCCAACCTGCTCAGCCGAGCTCTGCAACTGGGCATGCCGGCGTTGGCGTTGACTGACGAATGCAACCTCTTTGCCATGGTGAAGTTCTATCGAGCGGCCATACATGTCGGAATTAAGCCGATCATCGGCTGTGATCTGTGGGTACAAAGTCCCACTGAAAAGAAACCCCATCGACTGACCGTGTTGTGCCAGCACCACGATGGTTATCTAAATCTGAGTCGTCTGATTACGCGAGCCTGGCAGGAAGGCCAGAGCAATGGTTTGGCCATCGTGCAGGAAGCCTGGCTAGGCGAAGCTGCGCATGGTCTGATCGCCCTCTTCGGCCCCTCCGGGGCTCCAGCAGCAAGGCTGTACAGTCATGATGAAAATGCTGCAGGACACGTACTTGATCGTTACCGACACTGGTTTCCCGAGCGCTTGTATCTGGAACTGACTCGCACCGGGCGGGATCAGGAGGCAACCTGGAACGAAGCCTCGTTAGTACTGGCCGATCGACTCGATCTTCCGATCGTGGCCAGCAATGATGTTCGCTTTCTCGATCGGGACGACTTCGAAGCCCACGAAGCCCGGGTCTGTATCCACCAGGGGCGCATTCTCCAAGATCCCAGGCGGCCACGAATATACAGTCGTGAGCAATATCTGAAAAGTCCCAAGGTGATGGCCCAAACCTTTGCGGACCTGCCGCAGGTACTTGAGAACAGTGTCGAACTGGCCAAGCGCTGCAATCTGGAAATGTCCTTCGGTACCTACTATTTACCAGCCTTTCCGGTACCGCCAGACAAGACCCTCAAGGAATATATTGCCGATCAAGCCCGAACGGGGTTACTTAGCCACCTGGCCGGCTACCGCGGATCACCACCCAGGCCGGAGAAGATCTACCAGGAACGACTGGAACAAGAGTTGGAAGTTATTTCCAACATGGGTTTTCCCGGATACTTCCTGATTGTGGCCGATTTCATCAACTGGGCCAAACGTCACGCTATCCCCGTCGGACCTGGCCGAGGTTCAGGAGCCGGCTCACTTGTTGCATGGTCTCTGGGTATTACCGACCTAGATCCAATACCTTATGATCTGCTTTTCGAGCGATTTCTAAATCCGGACCGGGTCTCCATGCCTGACTTCGATATCGATTTCTGTATGGATCGACGCGATGAAGTCATTGACTATGTCGCCCAACAATATGGCCGCGACCATGTCAGTCAGATCATTACCTTCGGCACCATGGCTGCTAAAGCGGTAATTCGCGATGCCGGACGGGTACTGGGGCATCCCTATGGGTTTGTTGATGGGGTGGCCAAATTGATTCCGAATGTTCTAGGGATCCATCTTGCCGATGCGCTGGGTGAAACCGAGAAAGCCAGCAAGAATCCCAATATGGTTTCCTCGGAACTGATCCAACGGGTACGTACAGAGGACGAGGTTCGTGAATTGCTGGAGCTTGGCCGCAAGCTTGAGGATCTTGCCCGCAATGCCGGCAAGCATGCCGGCGGAGTGGTGATCGCTCCCAGCCCCCTGACCGATTTTGCACCGTTGTATTGTGAGCCGGGTGGTACGGGCGTAGTCACCCAGTTTGACAAGAATGATGTCGAAACTGTCGGACTGGTGAAGTTCGATTTTCTTGGTCTACGCACCCTCACCATCCTTGATTGGACGGTCAAAGCCATCAATCAGCGACGCCGGCTTACCGACGACCCCCCCCTGGATCTGTCCACCCTGCCACGAAATGACCCGGCCACCTACGCCCTGTTCGCTCACGGTGATACTGGGGCCGTATTCCAGTTCGAATCCCGGGGCATGCGTGAGTTGATACGTCGTGCTCAACCCGACCGTTTTGAAGATATCATTGCCCTGGCGGCCCTGTTTCGTCCCGGTCCACTTGGATCCGGCATGGATCGGGACTGGGTGGACCGCAAACATGGTCAGGCTGAAGTCACCTACCCACACCCCCTACTCGAACCGGTCCTGGCGCCAACCTATGGGGTTATCGTCTATCAGGAGCAGGTGATGCAGATCGCCCAGGTCCTGGCCGGATACTCTCTGGGATCGGCCGATTTACTGCGCCGAGCTATGGGTAAAAAAAATAAGGCTGAAATGGCCAAACAACGTGCCATGTTCCAGCAGGGTGCTGAACAGCGTGGTGTTGATGCGGCGGTGGCCAGCTCAATTTTTGACCTGATGGAGAAATTTGCTGAATATGGCTTTAATAAATCACATTCAGCTGCCTATGCACTGATTGCCTACCAGACCGCCTGGCTAAAGGTTCATTATCCCGCCGAATTCATGGCCGCGACCCTATCTTCGGATATGGAAAAATCGGACAAGATCATGGCATTACTCATCGAGACCAGGAGCCTGCAGCTGGAAATTATGCCCCCGGATATCAATGCCTCAGACTATATGTTCGAAGCGGTTGAAGGGAAAACCGTACGCTATGGTCTGGGCGCAATCAAGGGCGTAGGTCGTAGCGTGTGCGAAGCCATTTCCAGCGCCCGCAATGCAGCAGGTTGCTTCGCTGACCTTGCCGACTTCTGTTGTCGCATCGAACCCGGAAAACTCAACAAACGCGTACTGGAGGCACTGATCCAATCCGGAGCGATGGATTCCTTGAATTCCAATCGAGCCACTTTTTTTGTACAGATTCCCAAAGCAATGCGGCTTGCAGAGCAGTACTTCCATGATCAGGCTGCTGGCCAGGTTGATATCTTTGGCGCTAGCAATGGCCAGAATTCGCGACCGGAACTATCACTTCCCAAAGTCCCGGCATGGGATCTTGAACAACGCCTGGCCGGTGAACGAACTGCATTGGGCTTTTATTTTTCCGGGCACCCCACCCAAACCTGGCAAAGCCTGTTCGATCAGCTCATTCCTTGCCGAATTGGTGAAATTGAAAAGACCTGGACACCCCCGGCGATCCGCAATGGACGCATGCCCGAGATACCTTGGTCGGTTGCAGGACAGATCATCGAGGTACGGTATCGACGCGATGACCTCGCTATAGTCACCGTCGAGGATGCGACAGGGTCGATTGAAACCGTATTTCGCCATGAAAGCTTGCAGGCTTATGCCCCCTTGCTGGTACGTGATGAATTTGTCTTGGTTGAAGGAGGTCTACGGATGAGTGATTTCGGCCTGGGCCTGCAAGCGAAACAAATTCATACTTTGGTACAAACCTGTGAGCAAATGGGTCGTTTGCTGCGTATCGAACTCGATGCAGAACCTGACCCGGAACTACCGAAACGTCTGGCGGAGATTCTGACGCCCTATCGGTCCGGGCCGGCACGGGTTGTACTCACTGGCTATCAGAACCGACACGCCAAGGCTGACCTGGAACTTGATGCGAGCTGGAAGCTGGGTGTGCATCCAAATCTGATACGCGATCTCACCCGGCTACCAGGTGTCCGTCGTGTCGATCTACGTCTGACCCGAGCCCCCGAATGATGCAGCCGCTATACTTCGTCCTGGTCCTGTCGAACATCCGAGAATGAACCCGAACTTCCTCGATTTTGAACAGCCTATCGCCGAGCTTCAATCAAAGATCCAGGCCTTGCGGGATGCGGGAAAAGATCAGGCTATCGATATGGATGATGATATTTCTCACCTGGAAGAAAAGATCAGGGCCCGCACTGCGGACATTTTCAATCACCTGAGCTCCTGGCAGATCAGCCAGCTAGCCCGCCACCCTGGCCGTCCCTATACCCTCGACTATCTTGGCGTTATTTGCGATGAATTCCACGAGCTGGCTGGCGACCGGGCATTTGCTGACGATGCGGCCATTGTTGGTGGGCTGGCTCGCCTGGCCGGAGAGTCGGTGATGGTCATCGGCCATCAGAAAGGCCGTGACACCAAGAGCAAGGTACGGCGCAACTTCGGCATGCCCCGCCCGGAAGGCTACCGTAAGGCGCTACGACTGATGAAAATGGCGGAACGCTTCGAACTTCCCATACTGACCTTCATCGACACCCCGGGGGCCTACCCCGGTGTCGGTGCCGAGGAACGTGGTCAAAGTGAGGCCATTGCCCGCAACCTGCTGGAAATGTCCATGCTCAAGGTGCCGATCCTGTGCACGGTAATCGGGGAAGGTGGTTCCGGAGGGGCACTGGCTATCGGTGTCGGCGACCGCACCATGATGCTCGAATATGCCACTTATTCGGTCATCAGTCCCGAAGGTTGTGCCTCGATACTCTGGAAGAGTGCTGACAAGGCGCGTGATGCTGCTGAAGCACTCGGCCTGACCGCACCCCGCCTGCTTGAGTTAGGCCTCATCGACAACATCATCCCCGAACCTCTGGGTGGCGCTCACCGCAATCCCGAGGCCATGGCTGCAACCTTGAAAAAAGTGTTGGTCGACACCCTTGGTGAACTCAATCGTCTTTCCAGCGAAGAACGCCTTGCGCAACGCTATCAACGACTGCGCAGTTATGGCATTTTCACTGATGAGTGATATGGATTCAGCGGTCTCAACTGACGCCTAAATCAAGTCTGAAAGCTACCTTGCCGGGCAGTGGGGACTACTGCGGACCTGGGTCCCTCGACAAACCGTAGTGAGTGGTTCGAGTATTCAGCCCCGGAGAGAATCTTCGAGACCTATCAGGTGGATAGGTGAGGATTGAGCAAGGGTGCAACGCAGCCAACAGCCCGCGCAACAGGTTTCCCCTATTGGATAAAGCGAATGGTCAAAGGGTAGCGGTACACCACCCCATTGCTGGTCTGCACTGCCGCAATAATGACCATCACCATATCGTAAATCCCGATCGCCAATAACATCGGGATACCAATCAGGATCAATACCAGTAACAAACTGATCAGCACCCCAATCAGCAATGTGAGCTGGAAGTTAATGGCCTCCTTGCCAGCAGCATCCACAATCGGCATCTCATTTTTCTTGACCAGCCACATCACCAGCGGACCGAGTAAAAATCCGAAGCCACCCGTTGCCAGGCCCGTTAGAGCAGAAAGGTGGGTGAAGGTAGCCCAGTTCCGCTGCTGCACCTCAAACGGCACAGCCGCCGGAGGTGCAGGTTGAGGATTTTCGGTGTGAGTTTCAGGCTCACTCATTACAGGCTCTCCTGATTGCAATGCAACTCAAGATTTGCCGCAAATCAGGCCGCTGTCAATGGGCCATGAGTTACCCATTGCCAATGCGGTCATCAAGTCAGCACAGAATATCGAATCCCCAGCATTTCAGGTAACAATGGAACCCACACCCCGGCTGCAGATATCCCTGATCCGAGTACCCGTTCAGCTGCCGGCAATGGTCATCCGGTCGATCAGCCACGAGCCGGTCATCAAACCACTGCGGCGATCCTGATCCGTACCGACTGCCAGCAGCCCTGCATACATATCCTGGAGCCGCGAGGCGATGGTGATCGCTTCGACCGGATAGGCCAGCACCCCATCCTCCACCCAAAAGCCTGCCGCTCCACGCGAATAGTCACCGGTCACCACGGATACCCCCTGGCCCATCAGGTCGGTCACTAGCAGCCCCGTTCCCAGGGCCTGCAGCATACCTTCGAAATCCAGATCGCCCGGCTCGATGGCCAAATTGCGCACTCCTCCCGCGTTACCGGTGGATTGCAGCTCCAGCTTGCGAGCCGAGTAACTGCCCAGCACGTAGCGTTGCAGAACCCCCTTGGTCAACAGAGGGTTCTCGGCCGTACTCACTCCTTCGGCATCAAAGCTGGCCGAGGATGGCCCCCGACATAGCAACGGGTGCTCGGTAATGTACACAAAATCTGCAAACAGCGGTTTGCCCAGAGAATCCAGTAGAAAACTCGCCCGCCGGTACAGAGCCCCGCCGCTGACAGCTGCAACCAAATGACCGAGTAGCGAGCGTGCCGCTTCGGGTGCAAACAGCACCGGGCAAGTGCGGGTACTCAATGAGCGCGCACCCAGTCGAGCCAGGGTCCGTTCGGCCGCCTTGCGGCCTATGGCCTCCGCGGCCAGCAAACTCTGCTGATCATGGGCACTGTCCCACCAGTAATCACGCTGCATGCCGTCGCCTTCACCACCAATCAGGGTGCAGGACAGGCTGTGATCCGTGGATCGTTCTCGGCCCAGAAAGCCGTGCGAGTTCGCATACACTCCGTATCCTGCACCACTGCTGATCGTAGCTCCCTCGGAATTACGGATGCCCGCAACGCTACGTCCGGCTTCCTCCATGCGCTGCGCTTGATCAATGAGCACATCAACCGGAACCTTCCATGGATGCCAAAGATCCAGGTCGGGAAACACTGTAGCCATTCGCTCTGCATCGGCAAGACCAGCAGCTGGATCGGCTTCGGTATACCGGGCAATAGCACAAGCATGCTCCAGGGTCACGTCAAGGGACTCGGGCTTCAAGTCAGCGGTGCTCGCCGAACCTTTGCGTTGACCGAAATATACAGTCAGGGCAAAACCACGATCACGTGCGTGCTCGACGGTTTCCACCTCGCCGAGACGTACGGTCACGTTCAGCCCATGCTGCAAACTTGCGGTCACCTCGGCAGCACTGGCCCCCGCTTGGCGAGCACGCTGGATAAGATCTTCAGCAAGTTCAGCCAAGTGGTCAAGTTCATTATCGGAAGAGATTTCTGGTTGCGATGTGGGAATCACGGCTTTCTCACAGATGACGGATGGGTGGTGACGCGGTATTCTGCGCGCCCAGGAATGCGTAGTGTGCCACGCTGTTGTCTATCAATCACCACAATCAGGATTACCTCACGCCCAGCCGCAGTCAGCAGAAACGTGAGGCTGGAGAGATATTTTCCATAGCGGAGCGTCTCAGCCATGAACCACCAGCCCGCCTGCAGAAGATGAATCTTCCGGAAGATGTATGGGAAGAAGTTATTCGGGTTCAGGCGACCCACGCTCCTGTGGCCCGCAAACGGCAACTGCACTACCTGGCTAAACGCATGCGCCGCCATGAGCCGGAAACCTTTGCGACAGCACTAGCAATGCTTAATGCAGATCGAGCCTCGGCACGCCGGGAAACGGCCCTGTTGCATCGTCTCGAGGCCTGGCGCGATCGCCTGCTGGAAGAAGGTGACCCGGCACTGGATGTCCTGGTTACCGAACATCCACAGGCCGATCGCCAGCATCTGCGTAATCTAATCCGCCAAGCCCGCAGCCAAGCGGGAAGTGAACGCTCATCCAAAGCCGCGCGAGTCCTGTTCCGGGTGCTTCGCGATCTGTTGACACAGCCCTAGCCCAGCGCAGTGCCCCCTACCGTCATGCCATCCACGCGTAAGGTCGGCTGGCCAACACCAACCGGTACACTCTGTCCATCTTTACCGCAAATACCCACGCCTTCATCAAGTGCCAGATCGTTACCGATCATACTCACCTGGGTCAGTACTTCGGGACCGTTACCAATCAATGTGGCGCCTTTGACAGGACGGGTAACCCGTCCATCTTCGATCAGATAGGCCTCACTTGCCGAGAACACAAACTTGCCACTGGTAATATCGACCTGTCCGCCTCCGAAATTGGCAGCATATAAGCCTTTTTTTACTGAACGAATGATTTCCTCATGCGAATGCTGACCTGCCTGCATATAGGTATTGGTCATACGCGGCATGGGCAGATGAGCGAAGGATTCGCGACGACCATTACCGGTCGGCTGGACCCCCATCAGCCGGGCGTTGAGCCGATCCTGCATATATCCAACCAGAATGCCGTCCTCGATCAGGGTCGTACATTGACTCGGCGTCCCCTCATCATCCACGCTCAGTGAACCACGCAAACCGGGCAAGCTACCATTATCGACCACGGTAACACCCGGCGCCGCCACGCGCTCACCCATCCGGCCGGCAAATACTGAGCTGCCCTTGCGATTGAAATCGCCTTCCAGCCCATGACCCACAGCCTCATGCAAAAGTACCCCGGGCCAGCCCGGGCCCACCACCACGGTCATGGTACCGGCCGGCGCCTCAATCGCCTCAAGGTTTAACAGGGCTTGGCGTACCGCCTCCCCGGCGACTCGCTTGGGCCGTTCTCCAGCAAAGAGTTCAACCAGCGAGAAGCGTCCTCCAGCGCCTGCATAACCTTGTTCGCGACGCCCGTTCTGCTCGGTAATAATCTGTACGTTCAGGCGTACCAGGGGCCGCACATCCGCAGCCATGGTCCCCTCCGAAGTAACCACCAGTATGGTATCCAGAGCTGCCGACAAACTGACCATAACCTGTTTCACCCGGGGATCACGGGCCCGACACCATGCATCAAGTTCGCGCAACACGGCAATCTTGGCGTCGTTGTCGAGACTGTCCAGCGGGTCGATCGGAGGATAAAGACGGCGTGGTGAAATCAACGCCAGCGGCCGTCCAACGCCCGTACCACTACGGGCAATAGCACGAGCCGACTCAGCCGCTGCGGTCAACTGCGGCAGGACGATGTCATCCGAATAGGCAAAGCCGGTTTTCTCACCTGATATGACCCGTACTCCCACCCCCTGCTCAATCGCATGCTGGCCATCCTTGACGATGCCATCCTCCAGCATCCATGACTCACGACGGGCATGTTGAAAATACAGGTCGGCGGTATCGATCTGGGGTCCCATAAGGCGCGAGAACACGGCTTCAAGCGCCTTGGTGTCCAAGCCACCCGGGCTGAGAAGGCGTTGTTCGGCAAGGGAAAGTAATGAGTCCATAATAAAGTTCTGCACAAGGCATTTTGGAAAATACGCTCATAACGTACTGGTGACGTTGGTAACCTGCAAGGGATACCTACAGCGCATCAGATTCTGGAAATCTATGCACTAGGGTAGCTCTAAAACCGTATCAAGCGGTTTGAGTATCAGGCTAACCATAGAGAATCTCTGAGACATATCAGATGGATAGACCAGAAGTAAACGAGGACGCAACGCAGTAATCGGGCCACGCAACAGGTTTACAGAGTCCCCTACTAGTCACCGTAGGGGTTGGGTGTATTCAGAGCCTCTTGCACTGGTGCGCTGCTTGCTGGTCGGGCGGGCCACAACCACGGCGGAGGGTTGGATTGATGATGTTTCCGCTTCAGCACCGCCGGTGATTCAATGAGCCGGTAGGTACTACTCGGCGGAGCCGGGACCCGCACCGGTACCTGTACGGGGTGTGATAGAGAACCAACTTTGGCAGTTTGTTGTTGGTTCGTCTTGATAGCAACAATGTCAGGTTTTTCCCACGAACCAGTAATTCGATAGGTTGCCGCACTGGCCCTGGCAAGCCCCTTGCCGAATAATCCTTGAAAAACCAAGCCGGCGGCCGCGCCTACTGGTCCTCCCGCTACAGCACCCAGTAAGGGCAGGGTTGAGCCCAATTTTGGAAGAACTACCACAGTCTGATCGTAATCATGGGTACGCAGGCCGGTGCGTCCTTGGACACGAATATTTGCAGCCGGGCCACGGATCTCAAGATTATGAGTGTAAGCGTTGCCATCCTTAAGCACAAAGCGACCATGGATGGAGTCGAAACTGAAACCTTTACTGAACACGTCACCAAAATCGAGCAATAAACGGCGTGGTAATTCGGCAATCGAAAACAGTCCCAGCAGACGACCAGCTCCTGGGCGTACTTCCAAAATGCGGCCATGATCCGAAACCACCTGGATATTTCCATTCATACGGTCAAGTGCAAAAGTGGTGGGTGCCCCACTCCAAAATCCATTGATATGGGCCGTGGTCTTGCCGCCCGCTACAAGATTCGGGTAACCCAGTGCCTGCAACATACGACCCAAATCTCCGGCCCGAAAATTAATAGCCATCTGCGTTTTGGTATGTCCTCCTGATCCCGTCCAGGTACCTCGGGCCCGCATGAGAATATTCGGTGAATCGGTATCCAGCCTGATAATCTGCATACCGCTGGCAATAGGCCGGCTCTCAAAAATGGCTTTACCAAAATGAGCGTTACCTAAACGGAAATCCCCAACCGTTATCTGCATGGCCGGAAGTGCCGCCGGTGTAAGGTCTGCCATTGGAAGCTGTGACGATGTCTTAGTTCCCCTCCTGTCAGGCTCCGATGGCCACCATAGCCTTTGTAGCTTGGCCCGCACCAATGGTGACTCCACACCCAGGGGAATCTGCACCGACCCCTGTAGGGCTGGACAAGTGGCGCCGAGATTCAGGGCCGTAGGGGTGGTCTGCAAAGTCAAGGTGAAATCCTTAAAGGGACGGCCATAGAGCAACGCGCTGGCCGTATGGATGCGCCCATTCACTGGCAGGTGAGCTGATTTACCCGGCGGGTTATCAAGTGCCTTCACAAACCAACCGGTCAGATCCAGACGAGCCATCGTACCTGCTAGCTGCAGCCCGGCCGCAGGGAGTGGCGGAAGACTGGCGTTTCCGAAAACTAGGCTGGCAGCCATCGGAGTGGTGCTGTTAACAGGTATCCGTATGCGCGCACGTAGAAAATCCTTGCCCAGACTGCCATGTAAAATACTCCCCGCATAAGGAAGTCCGATTTCAAGGTGCAGTGGCATGGCAACCGCCACCGGTTTGTCCAGTGGTGCCGGAAGATCTATGCCGATACCAGCAAGGTCAGAGTCAATGCGCAATGTAGCCGTTGCCGGACCGGCAGCCGATGAACCCGCAATACTCAGACCGATCTGAAAACCAGCACGCCCCTTGAGTATCTGGTTAAGAGGCTGCAGCATGGGTATTCCATGGGTCAGGCTGGATACCCTGAAACGCCCGGATAGTGTTGCCAGCAGCTGCGCACTGGGATCGCCCGTATCGTTACCTACCGCCATGACCAGTTGTCCGGGCTGGTCTCGGAAGCGGGTCTGTAAGTCCTCTGCAGAAAATCCATTCCGGTCAAAAGATAGGGTTCCATTGGTCGAGGACAACTGTAGGTCCCATTTCGGCGCACTCAGACTAACCTGCTGCAATTGTGCCTGTCCCTGTAAACGAAAATCCTCGATAGCATGAAGTGGAAAGACCAGAGTGAAGCCCCAGGCGGCCTGACCGGCTACGTTCAACTCTTTCAATATCGTCTGGTGAGGGATACCGATCGGACTTTGCTGAATGAAATGATAAAGCTTGGCGACATTCCCTTGGCCTTCTGCAGAAATGGCTGCCTTACCCTGTCCCAGATCATCAATACGAGCCGTGGCATGGCTCAATACGTTACCCCCCACCCGGCCCGCATCAACCAGAACAGTTAAACCGGCACCGGAGAACTCGAGATTGCCCGCCAAGGCTTCAGCCTGTGGCCAGTGTGGATCAAAATTGACTATGGTATTGGTGAAGTTGGCGGTGGCATCAAAGCGACCGTGGAGCTGTTTGAACGGCCAGTCCTGTAGCGGCCCCCGCAAGGCCAGACGCCCCCCCTGCAAGGTTCCGGCGACCAGGGCCCGATCCAGCCAGGACACCGCTGCAGGAGGCATCACATTGATGGGCCAGAATAGCTTGGCTGTAGCAACCTTACCGCGGTCAAGCACCGCGTACAGATCGACATCAGGTCGTGCTTCATCAGGCAATAGAGAAATACGGCCCCCAACACGTCCCGCAAATCCCGGCGCATCAAAATTCAGGGATTGGATTCCAATAGTCCAACCCTTAGCTCCGGGCCATGCCACCAAGCGTGCGGCCAGGGCATCGAAATCAAGGGAAGTACGGAAAATATGGGGGTAAAGGAAGCTGAGCTTCTGGCTGGGAATATGCAGAGCGATGGCCTGTTCATCACCAAGTAATCCGGCCTGCAGGTGATCTACCCCCGGCAATTTGCCCACCGCCGCCCAGCCCATATTTACCCATTGTGCGTCAATGTGAAAACGGTTTCGGCCACGCCAATCGAACGTGCCACTGACTCGACCATGCGGTACCGCCCTGAAAACCCAGGATGACAGTGCGGCAGGAGCTTCAGGCAATAGACCCGCCAGTACTAAAAGGGGTTGAATTTCCAGCGCATGCATCGTGCCACGAGCCTGCAATTGCATCCCCCGGTGACGCCATAGCACCTGCAAGCCGCTGTATGCTTGGCTGCTCACCGGAACCGGCTCATAGCGCAAGCGCCATACGTTCTGCGTACGCTGCAACCAGATATCAGCATCAAGGGAAGACATGGCCGCTCGCCTACCACCCGCACCGACCATAGCCAAATCCTGTAAGCGAATGCGGCTAGACAGCTGCCAGGTACGACCTTCATCCCATCCAAACCAGACCTGCAGATCTCCACGGCCTTTTTCGACCCTCGTGTGGTACAACGAAAAACCTTGCAACAACGGGGCAAGATCAAGGTTACGTCCCGACAGATAGAGCTTACCCTGGCGTAGATTTCTACTAAATGATCCAGCCACTCGCAACAAGCCCGTAACACCCTGGCGGCGGATCAATGCACCGAAACGGGCCCGTACCCCGGTTCCCCTTACCAAAACGTCCTCGACATGGAAGGAAAACTTTGGCGCGGATCCTCGTGGATGCAGTGAGATGGTCAGATTCCGCAGACGCAGATCCACTGGTAAAGCATACATAGCCATCCCGGTATCGGAGCCGCCCTTATTTAAACCGAGAATTTGCCAGCGCCCATCAGAGTTCTGGACTAAGTCCAGCTTCAATCCACTAGCGCTCAATTCGATCCAGTGATGCCCCGGCCAGAACAATAGACCGAAATTGAACCGCAGACTGGCCTGTTGTAGGTATAAAAGGGTTCCACCGCGGTTATTTTCAATACGTAGGTTGCGCAGCTTTAACTCCGGACCGCTGGCATGCCAGGTTCCCTGGATATCCTGGAATTGGACCGGGTGACCCAAACGTCGTGAAAGCATCGATGCCACTTGTTGCGGATAGTCCGCTGCATACGGTAATAGCAATTGTCCCAGGCCTACGGCAGCAGCAAGACCAATGAGTAGCGTTGCCAGCATGCCGCCCAGGGCAAATCGTATGCGCCGTATCCATCGCCTCGGAAAAGCTTGGGCTGTCACCGGGACATTCTCCAGTCAGAGCAGTACCACATCGAACTGCTCCTGCGAATATTGCTCCTCGGCCTGAAAACGAATGTTCTTGTCGATAAATTGTTCAAGTTCGGCAATCGCCCCCGATTCATCTTCGAGCATTCGCTGCACTACCTTGGGCGCTGCCAGCACCAGCAATTTTTCTGCTTCAAACTGCCGAACTGCCCGAGTAATTTCACGAAAAATTTCGTAGTTCACCGTCTCAGCAGTCTTCAACATGCCGCGCCCATTGCAAGTTGGACAGGATTCGCACAATTGCCGGGCCAAACTATCCGTGGTGCGCTTACGGGTCATCTCGACCAGACCCAGTGGGCTGATCTCGTACACCGTAGTTTTGGCATGGTCCTCGGCAAGGGTTTTTTGCAACATCCGTAACACCTGGCGTCGGTGCTCAAGATCAGCCATATCGATAAAATCGATGATGATGATGCCACCAAGATTGCGCAGGCGAAGTTGCCTAGCCGATGCCTGAGCGGCTTCCAGATTGGTGCGATATGCGGTTTCTTCCAGATTCCGGGCACCAAGAAAACCGCCGGTATTGACGTCAATGGTGGTCATAGCCTCAGTCTGGTCAATAACCAGATACCCCCCGGATTTCAATGCCACATCCTTGTTCAAGGCACGCTGGATCTCATCCTCAACGCCATACAGATCGAAAATGGGTCTTTCTCCCGGATAGTGCTCAATCCTATCTATCAGTTCCGGCATGAATTTGCGCACGAATGTCTGAACTTTATCGAAACCCTCGTGGGAGTCCACGCGAACCTTCTCAATGCCATCATGCAATAGGTCGCGCAACGCCCGCAGAGGCAAGGAAAGCTCCTCATAAACCCGCTGGCCGATGTCCGCCTGAGCGATATTTTCCTGGACTACTCGCCAGACCTTGCCGAGATAGGTCACATCAAAATTCAGTGTCTGGGTTCCCTGCCCTTCGGCATTGGTGCGCACGATGTAGCCAAGGTCGCTATCACCGGCCAGTGCGACCACTTCTTGACGGAGGCGATCACGTTCTTCTTCATCCTCGATACGTGTCGAGATACCCAGGTTATGGCTATAGGGCAGCAGAACCAGATAACGTGAAGGAATTGAAAGGCGGCTGGACAAACGGGCACCCTTGGTACTGATTGGGTCCTTGATGACCTGAACCACAATCTCCTGCCCTTCACAGACCAGCGAGTTGATCAGGGGTACCGCCGAAGAATTGCCGTCACCATCCGCACCGGCCGGCCGATAGATATCGGAGGCATGCAGAAAAGCAGTTCGTTCTAAGCCTATATTGACAAACGCGGCCTGCATGCCGGGCATGATCCGGCTAACCTGACCTTTGTAGATATTACCGACATAACCACGCTTCAATGCGCGTTCTACATGCACCTCCTGCAACATGCCGTTTTCAACCACTGCCACACGGGTTTCGCGCGGGGTAACATTAATGAGGATCTCTTCACTCACAGAATTCTCCTGTACAACCTGCTTTATAGCCGGGTAGGTAGGAACCTGTCATGGGGGACAGTTCACACTATTCAGCAAACTGTCGGTTCCATGCACGGTACGGCAAAAGCCCGTAGCAGGTGCCAGGTCTCGTGCAAGGGCAGCCCCATCACCCCGGAATAGCTTCCCTGCAGGTACTCGATTAGAGCCCCACCCCGACCCTGAATAGCGTAACCTCCGGCCTTACCGTGCCATTCACCGCTATCGACATACGCCACAATATCCCGCTCATCCAGCTTGGCAATACGTACTTCGCTTCGATTGAGGGCATGTAATGAGGTATGGGATGAGCACATCCACACGGCAGAAAGAACCTGATGAGTACGCCCGGATAACTTTCGCAACATGTTCGTGGCCGCTTCAGCATTGCTCGGCTTGCCAAAAATGCTCCCATCCAGCAATACCTCAGTATCTGCGCCCAAGACCACGCTTTCAGGCCGTTGTCCGGTCTTATATAAGAGCCCGGCCCGGGCCTTGTCACGAGCCACCCGCAACACATAATCCTTGGGTGCTTCCCCCGGACGAGGGGCCTCCGGAACAAACACCTTGAGCTGTTCGAAAGAACAGCCGATCTGCTGCAGTAATTCGCATCGGCGTGGCGATTGCGAGGCCAGGTACAATTTCGACATGGGCAACTCCGGGTGAAGCTGACATGCTGGCAGCCCGAACCGGCCCTGCACAAGTCCCGGTTTCAGTGCTGCAAGGTAGTCGAATCTCCTGCACTTTCCTGAATGAGCGGATTCTCATCTGTGTGGGAATGACAAATGAGTGGTTGCGACGCGCCTAACCTACGCCGCGAACTGCGGCGTGCGCTTGGACCAACCTCGTGGCTCAACCAGCAAAACTGAACCTCACGCACCCGATGTACCGCTACAATGCGCGATGGTTCCGGCTTTACGTTGTTTCAATGCACTCCACCCCCTTATTGAATCCCCCCATCCCTTCAGGACCCGATCGCTGGCGTCGCTGGTACACCATGCCGAGTGCCGCACTGGCATTAGTCCTGGCGGAAACTGCCCAGCGATACGATCACCCGGTGGTTGCCGTCACCGCCAGTGCTACAGCTGCCATCACCCTGGAGCAGGATCTGGCGGTATTCAGTAATGATGTGCCGGTACTTGGTTTTCCGGATTGGGAAACCCTGCCATACGATCTGGTCAGCCCGCACCCGGAAATTGTTGCCAACCGTATTGCTACGCTGCATCAGCTGCCAAGTGTGGGTCGCGGCATTCTAATTCTGCCGGTATCGACACTGATGCAGCGCATCGCCCCTAGGCATTATCTGGTTGGCTCAGGGCTAGAGGTACACGTTGGCCAGCGATTCGATATGGACCAGCAACAAATGCGTCTGGATGCCGCCGGATACCGCCGCGTGTCGCAGGTCGGCGAACCGGGTGAATTTGCAGTACGAGGTGCCCTGCTCGACCTGTTCCCCAGCGGCTCGAAGGAGCCTTATCGTATCGAACTTCTGGACGACGAAGTCGACTCTCTACGCAGTTTCGACCCGGAAACGCAACGTTCGCGTAACACGCTACAAAACATACGGTTCCTGCCGGCTCGGGAATTTCCCTTCACCGAAGAAAACCGAAATGCTTTTCGTCGACGACTGCGCGAACGGTTTCCTATCGATCCCCGACACTGCCCGGTCTACCAGGATTTACGCGCCGGGCTCACTCCAGCTGGTATCGAGTATTACCTACCGCTATTTTTTGCCCAGACCGAAACCTTGTTCGATTACCTGGAAACAGATGCTCTGTTCGTACTTGGAGAAAACATTACCCCGGCAGCCGAGGAGTTCTGGGCCAATGTCGAGGATCGCTACGAGCAACGTGCGCACGATATCGAACGCCCCATTCTGCCTCCCGCCGAGTTGTATCTTAGCCCCCAGAATCTGCGGGAACGTCTCAATATGGGCCGACGTATCGAACTTGTTCCGAATCTGGCCGAGTCCGTAGCCGACCTGGGGCTGCGTCCGGTTACCCCACGACCCCAACCGCCCCGCAACGATAACCAGGCTGCAGCACTCAGCGACTGGCTTGGTGAGCAACCCGGCCACGTACTGATTGCCGTCGAGTCTGCAGGTCGTCGTGAGACTCTGCTGGAACGCTTGGCGGGTACGGATCTGCACCTGCAACAGGTTGCCAACTGGCCTAAATACATCCAGTCATTGGATTCCAGTACGGATATTTTTATAGGTATTCTGCCGCTTAGCCAAGGGTTCTCACACCGTACTGCAGACCTATGCGTACTAACCGAATCGGAACTGTTCAGCGAGTACGTACGTCAAGACCGGCGACGGCAACGTGGCACGCTGCGTGATCCGGAGACCATTATCCATGATCTCAGCGCTCTGGATGATGGCACCCCGGTCGTTCACGCTGACCATGGTGTCGGGCGCTATCGTGGCCTGGTCACCTTGGAAATTGCTGATACCCCAGGGGAGTTTCTAGCCATCGAATATGCCCAAGAGGCGCGCCTATACGTACCTATAACGCAACTCGATCTAGTCAGCCGCTATGCCGGTGCCGACCCAGAACTGGCTCCCCTGCATCGCCTGGGTGGCGATGCCTGGGAAAAAGCCCGCCGTAAGGCTGCTGAAAAAATTCGTGATGTAGCGGCAGAACTGCTAGCTATCCATGCTGAACGCGCAGCCCGTAAGGGCACCTCAATTCCCATCGATACGGCCCTGTATGCTCAATTTTCAGCCGGGTTCCCGTTCGAGGAAACCCCTGACCAAATGTCGGCAATTCAAGCAGTTCTTAAGGATCTGTCCTCACCTCACCCAACAGATCGGGTAGTGTGCGGCGATGTAGGATTTGGTAAGACCGAAGTCGCGCTACGGGCCGCATTCGTAACGGCTATATCGGGTCGCCAAGTCGCCATGCTGGTACCCACCACCCTGCTGGCACAGCAACACTACCAAACCTTCTGTGACCGTTTTGCTGATTGGCCCTTACGCATCGAGGTACTATCCCGATTTCGTTCCAAAAAGGAAATCAAAGAGGTCCTGTCGCATCTGGCCTCAGGTGTGGTAGACATCGTTATCGGTACCCATCGACTACTGCAGAAGGACATTCGGTTCGCTAGATTGGGGCTGGTTATCGTGGATGAAGAACAGCGTTTTGGGGTACATCATAAGGAACAACTGAAAAAATTCCGTGGGGCGGTCGATCTGCTCACTCTTACCGCAACACCTATTCCACGCACTCTGAACATGGCGCTGGCCGGTATGCGTGACCTGAGCATCATCGCCACCCCGCCTGAGCACCGCATGGCCATCAAAACCATGATCGTTCCTTACGAAACAGCGATGGTTCGTGAGGCCCTGCAACGTGAACTGGCCCGTGGTGGCCAAGTGTACTTTTTGCACAATCAAGTCGATACCATTGACAAGACCGCACGGGAACTCGCCGAGCTGATGCCGGCAGCCCGTATCCGTATCGCCCACGGACAGATGCCCGAGAAAGAGCTCGAGCGTGCCATGCTCGATTTTCACTACCAACGTTTCAATGTGCTGGTCTGCACCACTATCATCGAATCCGGTATCGATATTCCGAGCGCCAATACCATCATCATCAACCGTGCTGATCGCTTTGGCCTAGCTCAGTTACATCAGCTGCGTGGTCGCGTCGGCCGCTCCCATCATCGTGCCTATGCCTACTTAATTATCCCTGACAAACGCTCAATGACCGCTGACGCCAGCAAACGCCTCGAAGCACTTGCCTCCCTCGAAGAACTCGGCGCCGGTTTCACCTTGGCCACGCACGATCTGGAAATCCGTGGGGCCGGCGAATTGCTTGGTGACAAACAGTCCGGACAGATCGAAGCCATCGGTTTTGTCCTGTATAAGCAACTCCTTGAGCGGGCGGTGCAGTCTCTGAAGAGCGGAGAGGTGATCAATTTCGAACTCCATGCCCCTCATGAAACTGAAATTGAGCTCCATGTTGCCGCACTAATTCCCGATGATTATCTACCCGACGTCCATACCCGACTGACCTTCTACAAACGTATCGCCAGTGCCACCAATGTTGAGGCCCTGCGCGAGCTACAGATCGAGATGATCGATCGCTTCGGACTACTGCCCCAGCCACTCAAAAACCTGTTCGTCATCTCCACTCTCAAGCTGGATGCCACCGCGCTGGGAATACGCAAACTTGACTTGGGTCCCGAGAGTGGGCGGGTGCATTTCTATAAGAATCCTGATATCGATCCACGACAGATTTTACGTCTGGTGCAAACCCAACCCTCCATCTACCGCCTTGATGGGCCGGAAAAACTACACCTACGTGGCGACTGGCAACACGCTGAACAGCGTCTGCAGGGTGCTAGGGAACTGCTGGTTATGCTTGGAGCGCGGCAAGCCGCCTAAACTGGAAGTCCCCTACTACCGCTCAGCACATTCCTCACTCCACAGGAGAATAGGCCGGCCTCATCAACTAAGATTTTTCAATCCATAAATGAGTTAGAAGATCTGGGCTGTAGTGATCGAGATGAAGGGTCCTGGTGTGGTGCTTCACGCTGTTTAGACTGTTTTGCTCATAGCGGGTTTCGTGTAGACAACTTTCCGCACGATGTCGCTGGACTGAGCCATCCAGACCAAGGGTATGGGGCTTTTGTTGTAAATGTTATGGCAACCGTTATTCACCATCCCCAAGTCGGCCACAGCATGCAAGGCACTTTGGATAGCGAGCAAGTAGGCCGTGCCGTAGATTTATCAAAGGATCCTTCAATCTGCAACGATCCAACCTACGATGGTCTCGGCAAGCGCCGGTGGATCGGATTGTTCAGCGTGTAAATGAATTTCCGGAGATTGTGGCGCCTCGTAGGGAGCATTCACCCCAGTAAAGTTGGCTAGGTCTCCGGCCCGTGCCTTGGCATACAAGCCTTTCACATCGCGACGCTCACAGACTTCCAGCGGCGTATCGACAAATACTTCAATGAATTCGTCACCGGCAAACAGCTCACGTGCCATACGACGATCGGCCCGATACGGCGAAATGAAGGAAACCAGCACGATCAGCCCGGCATCGACCATCAGCCGCGCCACTTCAGCCACTCGACGGATATTCTCCACCCGATCCTCAGAAGTGAAGCCAAGATCACGGTTGAGTCCGTGACGGACATTGTCACCATCGAGCAGATAGGTATGATGACCTAGCGCAAACAAGCGTTTTTCGAGTGCATTGGCAATACTGGATTTACCCGCCCCTGACAGACCGGTAAACCAGATGCAGCGTGGGTGTTGACCCTTCTGGGTCGCCCGCGTTGTCTGATCCACATCCAGATGCTGCCAGTGAATATTGGCGGCCCGACGCAGAGCAAAATCGAGCATGCCCGCAGCCACCGTGGCATTACTGATGCGATCGATGAGTACTAGACCACCCAGTGCTCGGCTTTTTGCATAGGGCTCGAAAGTCACCGGCTGATCCAGACTGAGATGACAGACTCCGACTTCATTGAGTTCGAGATGTCGGGCTGCAAGTTGCTGACCGGTATTGATATCCAGACGATGGCGAATTTCGGTAACCTGGGCCAAAGCAGTCTGGGTACCCAGGCGCAACTGATAGGGTCGGCCGGGCAATAGCGGACTCTCGCCCATCCACAGCAAATGGCAGGCAAATTGATCAGAGACTTCCGGTGGCCCCGAAGCAGCAGCAATCACGTCGCCACGGCTGATATCGATCTCCTCATCCAAGCACAAGGTGACAGCCTGACCGCTTTGCGCGCAGGCGATATCACCATCAACACCCAATACCTGCTGCACGGTAGTGCGTCGCCCGGAAGGCAACACAATGACCGCATCCCCCCGCGCCACGTTTCCTGATACCAGAGTTCCACAGTAACCACGAAAGTCCGCGTGAGGCCGATTGACCCACTGCACCGGTAAGCGCATGGGTGCAGCCAGACTATGATCCACAATTTCGATCGTTTGCAGCGCTTCGAGCAAGGTCGGGCCGGAATACCACGGCATCTGCACTGATCGGTGTACCACATGGTCACCATGCAATGCCGAGACGGGGAGGCAACGCACCTCAGGAACACCGAGTTCTCCGGCCAAGTCCAAGAACGAGCTCTCAATGGCCCGGAATACCTCCTCCTCATACCCAACCCGATCCATCTTGTTCACCGTCAGCAACACATGATGGATACCCAGCAGCGCACAAATCATGGTATGTCGCCGAGTCTGCGTAAGCAGCCCCTTGGAGGCATCCACCAGCACCACGGCCAATTCTGACTGTGAAGCGCCGGTGGCCATGTTGCGTGTGTACTGCTCATGGCCGGGACAATCGGCGACAATAAACGATCGCTCGGCGGTCGAAAAGTAGCGATAGGCGACATCGATGGTGATGCCCTGCTCGCGCTCGGCCTCCAGCCCGTCAAGCAAAAGTGCATAATCCAGTGCCTCACCCTGAGTACCAACTCGGCGGCTATCGCGAGCCAGGGTTTCGAGCACATCTTCCGGCAGAACTCCGGCATCGAATAACAGCCTGCCGATTAGCGTGCTCTTGCCGTCATCGACACTACCGCAGGTAAGAAAACGCAACAGTGGGCGTTGACCAGATTCGATAGGCGACATCAGAAGTGGCCCTCACGTTTCTTTTGTTCCATAGAGGTACCGGCGGTATTGTCGAGCAGCCGGCCGGAGCGTTCCGAACGTCGGTTCAAGCGGGTCTCCTCGATAATCTTATCCAGCGTGTCGGCCTCCGAAGGCTCGGCGATGGTCAGTGGATAGCAACCCAGCGAGCGGAAACGTACCTTACGCAATAACGGCCGTTCGCCTTCATGTAATGGAAAACGCTCATCATCGACCATGAGCAACACCCCATCGCGATCGACTACCGGCCGCTCGGCAGCGAAGTACAGAGCCACGACGGGAATATGCTCACGGCGGATATACCGCCACACATCGAGCTCGGTCCAATTTGACAAGGGAAATACCCGCACGCTCTCACCCGGGGCAATGCGGGTGTTGTAAAGGTTCCAGAATTCCGGCCGTTGATTGCGCGGGTCCCAGCGATGCTGAGCGCTGCGGAAGGAAAACACGCGCTCCTTGGCCCTAGATTTTTCCTCGTCGCGTCGCGCCCCACCAATCGCCGCATCAAATCCATACTTATCCAGCGCCTGTTTGAGTGCGGTTACCTTCATCACGTCCACATGCACGCTCGCCCCGTGACTGACGGGACCCACACCCTCGCGCAACCCGTCCTGATTGATATGCACAATCAGTTCCAGCCCCTCCTCAGCCACCCGCTTATCACGAAAGGTAATCATCTCGCGAAATTTCCAGCCTGTATCCACATGCAGCAGTGGCATCGGCGGAGGTGCCGGTGCGAAGGCCTTTTTCAACAGATGTATCAGTACCGAGGAATCCTTGCCGATCGAATACATCAGCACCGGATGACGGAAGCACGCCGCAACTTCACGCAAGATACCGATACTCTCGGCTTCAAGATGATCGAGATGGGAAAGGGGCTGTAACAACTCAGAGCTTGCGTCCATAGACATCCTCAAAACGGATAATATCGTCCTCACCAAGATAGGAACCTGACTGCACTTCGATGAGTTCCAATGGTAGCTTGCCGGGATTCTCCAGACGATGCCGGGTACCGACGGGGATATAGGTGGAGGCGTTTTCGGAGAGCAGAAACACCTCTTCCCCCCGGGTCACCCGAGCCGTACCCTGGACCACAATCCAGTGTTCCGCACGATGGTGATGCATCTGCAAAGACAGGGCGGCACCCGGCTTGACCGTGATGTGCTTGACCTGAAAGCGTTCTGCCTGATCGATGCAATCGTAAGCACCCCATGGCCGATACACTTTGCGGTGCCAGGTCGCTTCGCTGCGTCCTTCCTCACGCAAGCGCTGCACGATGGCCTTGACGTCCTGCACCCGGTCCTTATGGGCTACCAGCAGGGCATCATCCGAATCCACCACCACCACGTCATCCAGCCCGATCAGCGCCAGCAGGCGCCGTTCACCCCAGGCATAGGTATTGTGACAATCCAGGGCCAACACATCGCCGTGTTGAATATTGCCGCTGGCATCCTGTTGTTGTATTTCCCCCAGTGCCGCCCACGAACCCACATCGCTCCAACCGATATCCACCGGCAATACCGCCGCATCGGTGGTTTTTTCCATCACCGCATAATCGATTGAATCAGCGGCACAGCTGGCAAACGCCTCGGCATCGAGACGGGTGAAATCTGGATCGCGGCGAGCCTGTTTATAAGCGTTGCGACAGCATTCCAGAATCTCCGGACGCCAACGCTCCAACTCCTGTAGATAACGCTGTGCAGTGAACAGAAACATGCCACTGTTCCAGTAGTAACCACCCTCGGCAAGCCAACCTTCGGCCCGAATGCGATCCGGTTTTTCAACAAAGCGCCGCACCCCGCGTAGCCCCTCGCCGAGCTCTGCCTGGATATAGCCATAGCCGGTCTCCGGCCCACTGGGCACAATACCAAAGGTCACCAGCCGACCGGCTTCCGCTGCCGGTAGTGCCACTCGCACAGCATCAAGAAAGGCCGGTTCATCGCCTACCGTGTGATCGGTTGGCAACACCAGCAACACAGCATCTTCGAACCGCTCCAAGGCGGCCATGGCCGCCACAGCAATTGCCGGTGCCGTATTACGGCCCACCGGCTCCAGCAACATCGGAGCTGGTTCGCAACCCACCGCACGCAATTGTTCTGCGGCCATGAAGCGATGATTTTCATTGGCAACTACCACCGCTGCAGTACCTGCCAACGGTGCCACCCGTCTCCAGGTTGACTGCAACAAACTATCTTCCCCAGCCAGGGGCAGAAACTGCTTGGGATACGCCTCACGTGACAACGGCCACAACCGGGTGCCGGATCCACCTGAAAGCAGCACAGGAATAAGCGTCATGGATAATACTCACAAAAAGTTTGTAGGGGGCAGCGATTCACAGCTAAGGCCAAATTGTACCTGCACCTAGCCGATACCCACCTGCGGTTGACCCATTACCGCTACAATCAACGGCCTATTGTACTTCGTCGACCAGGAATGCCCCGGTGAAAACCCTGCTTATCTATGACCATCCGGTACCACTCAACCGCGAAAAACATGCCACGTTTCGACTACGCGCCAGCCAGTCCATGGCCCATGCGCGAGAGTTGAACGCGGTACCCTTAGTCATCGCCGAAATGGGCCGCATCGCCAGAGACTATCCCATCGTCTTTGTGGGTGAAAAGGCCGAGAGTGTACTGCCTTCTGCTTTGGTCGGTTTACAATCCGGTGAAAACCTGTTCGTCGATGCCGAAGGTAACTGGAGCGATGGCTACATCCCGGCTTTCGTGCGCCGCTATCCATTTGTGCTGGCTGAAGATGGAGAACGTTTCCAGATTTTCATTGATGAAGGCTACGCAGGTCTGAATACCGAGCAAGGCGAGGCACTTTTTGACGAAGAAGGCAAGGAAACCGAAGCCCTCAAGCGAGTGGTGGATTTTCTCAAGGAATACCAGGGTTTTGTAGCGGCCACCCAAACTTTCGTTAATGAACTGAACAAGCATGGCCTGCTGGAAGCAAAAAATCTGCAATCCGCACCTCAAGACGGATCGGCACCCCGAGTGATCCAGGGCATGTGGACCATCGACGAAGAAAAGCTCAAGAAACTGTCGGCTGATACGGCGCAAAGTCTGCTTGCCAACGGTGCCATGGGTCTGATCTATGCCCATCTGCTTTCGTTGCAAAACCTCGACAAGCTCGATCAGCGTTTTGCCCAGCGCCGCGCTGGCTGAACGTTTGCATGGCAGCCATTCTGGTTAGACATACAGACGAGGGTACTCACAAGTCGATTTCTCCTGTCTCAATCGCTTCTCCAACAGACTGTTAGTATGTTGCATGCTGGTTCGGACAAGGATTGTCTGCGTTCTCAGGCTTGCCAGTGGGTGGGGGCCTGTCGTAAGACTTGAAAAAGCCGTGTCTATGTTGCCAAGGGGACCATTCATGCGTCGGTTGCATTTGCTCCTGTTACTCACTCTGGTCGGTTTATCAGCCACGGCAGCAAGTACCGCCGTCGGAATTTCTCCCGCAAAACCTGATCACCACCAGGACCCGTACACCTACGCAAACATCACCCAACTCCACCAAGCCATGCAGGACGGTAAGCTGACGTCCGTGCAACTGGTGAAAGCCGCCATTCGCCGTATCCACGCGCTGGACAAACACGGGCCGGATCTGCATGCGGTCATCGAACTGAACCCTGATGCACTGAGCATCGCCCGCAAACTCGACCGCGAACGAGCCCAAGGTAAAGCCCATGGTCTGCTATGGGGCATCCCCATTCTGCTTAAGGACAATATCGATACGGGTGACCGCATGCTTACCAGCGCCGGTTCTCTTGCCCTGATGGGGGCACCCGCTCCGCGTGATGCCAGTTTTGTAGCCAAACTGCGTGCCGCGGGCATGGTGATTCTGGGCAAGGCCAATCTCAGTGAATGGGCCAATTATCGCGGCAACCATTCCATCGCCGGATGGAGTGGGCGGGGTGGGCTCACCCGTAATCCATATGTGCTTGACCGTACCGCCTGCGGCTCCAGTTCGGGTTCGGCGGTGTCGGTATCAGTGGGCTACGTACCGGTAGCGGTCGGTACCGAAACCGACGGCTCGATCATGTGCCCGTCCTCGATGAACGGTGTGGTTGGCATCAAACCCAGCGTCGGGCTGGTCAGCCGCACTGGCATCATCCCCGTCAGTCATGCCCAGGATACTGCCGGTCCTATGGCCCGAGACGTACGCGATGCAGCCATACTGCTAACCGCCATGGCCGGCAGTGATCCACGGGACCCGGCTACGGTGAATGCCAATCAGCACGCCACCGACTACAGCCGTTTTCTGATACCCAACGGGCTAAAGGGCAAGCGCATTGGCATAGTGCGAGCTCTCAGCGGTTATCAAGCCGGTACCGACAAACTGTTCGACCAGGCCATTGCCGCCATGCGTGCAGCCGGTGCCATTATTATTGACCCGGTAGTGATCCCACATCTGCACGCCTTCGACAAGGATGAAAATATCGCCTTGTCCTATGAATTCAAACATGACATCAACGCCTACCTTGCTACTCGCCCCGGGGTAAAGGAAAAGAATCTCACTGAGCTGATTGCTTTCAACCGCAAACATGCCAAGCGAGAAATGCCGTGGTTTGGCCAGCAGCTATTTATTGAAGCCGAAAAACGTGGCCCGCTGACCGATCCGGTGTATATCAAGGCTCGCACCGAGGCCCAGCGTCTGGCCGGGCCGGAAGGGATCGATGCCGCCATGAACCAATACCACCTCGATGCCCTAGTCGCGCCCACTACGGCTCCAGCCTGGGTAGTCGATCCAGTGGATGGTGGTCACTATCTCGGTGGTAGCGCCGGTGAGGCAGCGGTAGCGGGCTACCCCGATATTAGTGTACCGATGGGTCTGGTACACGGATTACCCGTGGGTATCAGCTTTTTCGGTCGCAAATGGAGCGAGCCAAAGCTGATTACCATTGCCTACGGCTTTGAGCAGGCCACGCACGACCGACGTAATCCCACCTTCATTCCACACATCGGTCCTTGACCCGGATCTCCTGCAGTCGTCCCAGGAATAGCAGAAGCCTGCTCGACCTGGAAGTGACTGAAGCCGAGCCCAACACCATCACATGATGGGTAGGTTTCAGGCCTGTACCTGATTTTGCATGGAAACCGGAGCCTCAGCGTAGTCCGGTTTCGTTGCGAGCAATCACCATACGCTGGATTTCACTGGTACCTTCATAGATTTCGGTGATCTTGGCGTCACGGAAATATCGCTCCAGCGGCATTTCCTTGGAATAGCCCATACCACCATGAATTTGTAGTGCCTGATGGCTGACAAACATGGCGGTCTCCGAGGCCACCAGCTTGGCCACCGAAGCCTCAGTGCCAAAGCGGCCACCCGTACGCGCAGCATTACCCTTGGCCCAAGCAGCACGCAAGGTAAGCAGGGTCGCCGCATCCAGTCGGCACTTCATATCGGCGATCTTGGCCTGGATCATCTGGAAGCTACCGATGGCCTTACCAAAGGCTTTGCGTTCACGGGTCCATTCCAGGGCCGCCTCATAAGCAGCACGGGCGATGCCGACGGACTGCGAGGCGATGCCGATGCGGCCGGCATCAAGTACATTCATGGCAATAGCGAAGCCTTGGCCTTCCTCTCCCAACAGATTTTCCGCCAGACATTGATACTCGCTAAATTCGATCTCGCAGGTTGCCGAGGCGCGGATGCCAAGCTTGGGCTCGGTCTTGCCCCGATGAAAGCCTTCCTTCTCGGTATCGATGATGAAAGCACTGACACCCTTGGCACCGATACCCGGCGTGGTAATTGCAAATAACACGATGTAACGGGCGACCGGCCCGGAGGTAATCCAGCTCTTCTTGCCAGTAATCACATAATGGCTACCATCGACACTCTTCACCGCACCGGTATGCATGTTCGAGGCATCCGATCCTGACTGTGGCTCGGTCAATGCATAGGCACCGATCGCCTGGCCCGAGGCAATCGCCTTGACGTATTTCTGCTTCTGCTCCTCAGTTCCATAGGCAAGAATACCGTTGCAGAACAGGGAATTGTTCACCGACATAATAGTTGCATGGGCCGCATCGGCCGCGGCGATTTCAATCATTGCCAACACGTAGCTGATCGGATCCATACCCGCGCCACCATATTCAGCGGGCACCTCGATGCCCATCAGTCCGAGCTGACCCATCTCACGAATATTGTCCAGCGGAAATTGGCCGGTGCGATCAAACTCGGCCGCAACCGGAGCAATCCGGCGCTGCGCAAAATCACGAGCAATAGACTGGATTGAAAGCTGATCTTCAGTGAACTGGAAATCCATGAAATCCTCCGGGTCGATACGTCAAGACGATGGAAATAAAAATGCGAGCCGCCTATTCTAACCGTAGGAAGTTACCAACCGGTAGAAGGAACGGAGCAGGATCAGCGGTGGAATACAGGATTACCGGTCACCCTATTCTCGTGAATCCCGTGCAGACGACTCCGATGGAGTACATCATACCCACCCCACAATCGGCTACTCCCGGAAACCCCGGAGGCTAGTGTAGTGCTTTATAAATGGCGGATGCCCATTGCCTGGTCATGACTGCTTGCACTGGATTCCTGCCTGCAACGAGAACGACTGGAGAAGGTATGGAGACCACAAAAAATCTCATCATTCCGGATTGCCGTCTCTCAGTATTTTGGTTATCCCGGGCCTAGATCCGGGATCTGGAATGGGTGTCTACAGCAAAGTAAACTCGCCACACATCCATGGCCACCGGCAGCAGGGGCGTACCGGGTGTCAACATGAACCCATCCATTGTGGGAGTCTCCACAGCAAGTTATCCACGCAAGACAGTCCCTGAATAAAACGCTTCAAACATGATGAAGCACTACACTAATTAGTGTTGAATCACGTCACCATGGCCAGCCTTCGCGTCATAGCAAGGTCTACAGATTTCGAGATTCTCCGATTCGCACAGCACGTCCATGTGCTTGAATCGCCATTGAACAGCCGAATCGATTTCGCTTGACCGTCAAAGGGCACAGCTCTAGCCTTGTATCCCTATATCGCGATACATGGATACAAGGCTTGGATCTCGCTGCTACCTCCCATCTGCTACGCCTTCTCGCCGACCCGACGCGGATGCGTCTGATTGCCTTGCTGGAACGCGAAGAACTGACTGTTGCCGAGATCGCCGAGGTACTCAGTCTGGCCCAACCCCGGGTATCGACCCATCTGGCCCGCCTACGCGCAGCCGGTTTGGTCCATGATCGGCGGGCCGGAGTATCCGCTTATTATCGCGCTAGCCTGGGCCAGGATCCTGGACGTGACGCGATGCTCACGGTACTGCGCGAAGGCATCCACGACGCCCAGCTCAAGAGTGATGCCGAACGCCTGCCAACTGTACTGGCACGACGTGCGCGGCAATCAGGATGGGCCGACAGTGTTGCCGGTGATATGGAACGGCATTATTCCCCCGGTCGCACCTGGGAAACTCTGGCCCGCAGTCTGCTGCAATTGCTGGAATCGGGCGACGTCCTCGATGTGGCTTCTGGAGATGGTGTACTGGCCGAGTTGTTGGCCCCCCATGCTCATTCGATCACCTGTGTCGATCAGGGCGTGCAGGTCGTAGCGGCGGCCCGCAAACGCCTGCAAGTTCACTCTAATGTCCAGGTGTGTGAAGGTGATATGCATGCGCTTAAATTCGCTGATGCACGCTTTGATCTGGTCCTGATGATGCATGCGTTGACCTACAGTGAGCAGCCACAGTTGGCGCTGAATGAAGCCGTTCGGGTGCTGCGCCCGGGAGGCCGTCTGCTGGCTGCCACTTTGGCCCACCATTCGCACCAAAATACGGTGGCACCGTTCGATCATGTCAACCAGGGTTTCCGACAGGCCGAACTAGAAACCATGGGTAGCCAAGCCGGCCTTACTGATGTGCAGTGCACCCGGGTCAGCAGGGAACGC